>JAEXTA010000211.1 GCA_023453665.1 Bacteroidota bacterium
CTTATATACTAATAATGGAGGAATTAACTGGACTCAATCCAATCTCGGCACAACAACTATTTACAAAGTGCATTTCATAAATGAAAGTATTGGTTTTCTTGGTTCGGCGTCGGCAACTACAGGCAGGTTATTAAAGACTACTAACGGTGGAACATCTTGGGAAAATATTACTGCTAATATCACCGGTCTTGATGGAACTGTTCGCGGAATTCACTTCTCTGATTTAAATACAGGATGGATATCCAACAGTACCGGAAAAATTTATAAAACTACCGACGGCGGAAGCAGTGGTTCCATCGTTTATGATATCGGTTCAACAACAGCTAATATTTATGAGGTCAAATTTATTGATGCTGTGACAGGATTCGCAATTTCAAGTGCCGGCAGAATCCTCAAAACCACTGATGGCGGAACAAACTGGGGATTGACTCAAACAAGTGCTACAAAAAATTTATTTGGTCTTGGAATATTAAATGTATTATCTGAAGGAAATACTCCAATCCTTATTGGAGGTGACATCGGTACAATTCTTTATAGTTCCGATCTGGGAACATCATGGCAAGCCCGGCATTCAGCAGTAACACAGGAACAATTATTAAGAGTATCTTTTCCGTCAGAAAATACAGGATATGTTGTTGGCGGAAGTATTACAACCGGAAATCAATTCGGTGATATTCTTAAAACTACTGATGCAGGATTAACGTGGACAAAACTACCTTTTAATCCTGGTTACAGAACATATTCCGTTTATTTCAGGACTGATGATGAAGGTTATGTTGGTGTACAGGGACCCAATGGTCTTTATAAAACAACTGATGGAGGTCAAAACTGGACTCCATTAAATACCGGAACCGGTGTATCAACAAGTATTATTTATGACATTAAATTTTATAACGCTGACCTCGGCTTTGCAATGTACGCAAGCGGTCAGGTAGCAAGAACAACAAACGGTGGACAGTCCTGGACTCCAGTTTCTGCAGGATGGGGAAGCGCAGCGGGTTATGATATTTTTATTGTCGATTCACTCACAATTTATATTTGCGGTGCCGGTGGAAGAATAAGTAAATCAACTAATGCAGGCGTCTCTTTTTTACAATTGCCTACGTTAGGAACCGCTACTTTATACTCGATGCATTTTCATGATGCAAGTAACGGTTTTGTATCTGCATCAGGAGGAAGAATATTTAAAACGACTGACGGCGGAAATAATTTTTCAGAACTAACCCTTCCTGTCACTTCTACTATTTATGTAATACGTTTTATAAACCAAAGTCTTGGATGGTTTGGTGCTTCGGGTGGTGATGTGTATTACACAACGGATGGTGGAGCGAACTGGACTGAATCACATATTTCAATTGGAGGCTCTCAATCTATAAGGGATATAAGATTTGCCGGAAGCAGAATGTTTCTTATTGGAACTGACGGATTAATCATGCGGGGATACTCAGATCCAAGTGTACCGGTCGAACTGATTTCATTCAGTGGTTATACTACAGGAAATAAAATTATTTTAAGCTGGATCACTGCGGGTGAACTAAATAATCACGGTTTTGAAATTGAAAGAAAAAATAATTCGGCTGGATGGAATACGCTGGACTTTATTTCCGGTAATGGAACAACCAGCAATACCAGTTATTATACCTACAATGATATGAACCCTGTCATCGGTTTGAATCAATATCGTCTCAAACAAATTGACTATGATGGAAATAATAAATTCTTGAAAACAATCGAGATTGACCATAAAAACTTTTTAAACTATTCTCTTGAACAGAACTATCCGAACCCGTTCAATCCGTCAACTAATATTGACTGGCAGATACCAGAAAGAAGTTTTGTTACAATAAAGATTTTCAATTCATTAGGTGAGGAGATAACAACAATATTAAATGATTTTAAAGATGCAGGTAGTCACAGCACAAAATTTAATCTTCCGCCAGAAATGCCAAGTGGGGTTTACTTTTACAAACTTACTGCCGGATCATTTAAGCAAATCAAAAAAATGCTTTTCCTGAAATAGTGATAAAATTATTTTATTTAGAATCCCGGTTATTCTGAAATACCGGGATTTTTTTTGAGCTTACCACATTTCCTGAAAGAATTGTTTATTGCTATACAAAAGATTGTTAATTTTATCGTAAACAATTATAAAAAAATACTATTTACTCCGGCACATGTATGAAAAAAATATTTAGTCTTTTAGTCATCATTACTTTATCGAACATAAGTCTGGCACAGGATCTTCCGCACTATATGACAGAAACAGAAAAGTTTATGATGCGGACATATCAGCATCCTGTTTTTGAATCAGACTGGATAACACCACCAAACAAGCCCATGAGAACCATGGCAGAATGGGAGGAACTGAGCGGTATTATTATCACATGGACATCTTACCAGAGCATCTTAAGACAGATCGTCGATCACGCTCAGGAAGAATGCCTGGTTTATATTGTCTGCAGTGACTCAAACTCAGTTAAGAGTTATCTTACAAGCGGTGGTGTGCCTCTCATCAATCTAAAATTTATCATTGCTTCATTCAATTCTATATGGGTTAGAGATTATGGTCCGTGGTGTGTTTATTCAGATGATGTTGACAGTATGTATATAGTTGACTGGATTTATAACCGCCCAAGACCGCAAGATGATCTTATCCCCTCTGTGTTTGCAACTAACAGAAACCTGCCATTGTATCAAATGACAGTAACGCCGAATGACGTTGTTGCAACAGGCGGAAATTTTATGACAGACGGACTTGGAACAGGTTTTTCATCAAACCTTATTCTTAATGAAAACCCGACAAAAACATCTGCTCAGATTGATACCATATTTAAACACTATATGGGAATAGATAGTTATATAAAGATGACTACACTTCCTTATGATGAAATTCATCATATTGATATGCATATGAAATTACTTGATGAGGAAACATTGTTAGTCGGGCAATACCCAAATGGTGTTTCTGACGGACCACAGATTGAAGCAAACCTTAATTACATCCTTAATAATTTTCAGACTAAATATGGAAGACCATTCAGGGTTGTGCGTATTCTGATGCCACCTGATGCATCCGGTCAGTATCCAAGCTCAGGCGGTGATTACAGAACTTATACTAACTCATTAATCGTAAATAAAACAGTTATTGTTCCAACTTACGCACCTCAGTATGATACAACAGCATTAAGAATTTACCGGGAAGCAATGCCGGGTTACAATGTTGTCGGAATTAATTGTAATCAGATTATAACTTCGCTTGGAGCTATTCATTGCATAACAAAAGAAATAGGAGTTGATGAACCTGTTTTAATATCGCATCCAAAAATTTTAACGACACAAAATTCGGTAAATAGTTATGAAGTTAAAGCTTCGATAAAATCAAGAACAGGAATTTCCTCCGCGACTTTATACTGGTCGATTGATACGACTTCAGGATATAACGCAATTCTGATGAACAATACTGTAAATGATACTTTTGTTGCAAATATTCCATTTCAGAACCTGAACACAAAAGTTTTTTATTACATTTCAGCAACATCGGTTTCCGGTAAAACATTTGTAAAACCGATCACATCTCCATCAGGTGCATACCGGTTTTCTGTTGATTCCGTTGTTCCGGTTGAACTGGTTAGTTTTAGTGCCGATGTCGATGCAAATAATGTGACTCTTAATTGGGAAACTTCAAGTGAAATTAATAATTCAGGTTTTGCTGTAGAAAGAAGAACAGAACAAAATTCAGGGACTGACTGGATTCAAGCCGGATAAATTAAAGGAAACGGTAATACAACAAGTACAAATAAATATTCATTTATTGACAAAGAACTGAACGCAGGTAAATACTATTTCAGGCTTAAACAAATAGATTATGACGGAACATTTAATTACTCTTCGGTAATTGAAGCAGATGTAATCAATCCGTTTAAATTTTCCCTGGAACAAAACTTTCCC
>JAEXTA010000057.1 GCA_023453665.1 Bacteroidota bacterium
TCTGTCATTCCTTTACTGCCGGCAGAAGTAATTATTTTAATACCATCACCGGGGAAAATGATTCTTCCATCAGAAGATATTTTTTGATAAATAATTGAAGAACCCCGATCTGATTCATTCTGCTTTGAAACATAAACAGCATGTGAATAACCATCATTATCACAGGTAACTGAATAATCAGAGATAATGCTTTGTGAAGTGGAAAGTCCAAGTCCTTTGTCGCTCCATAAAAGATAACCACGTGTATCAATTCTTTGTGCATAAAGACTGCCTTCTTTACCCGCGGAATAATCTCTCCACAACACCACAATGGTATTGTTATAAGAAGATGAAGTAACCGGATTACTTTTACTTCCGGGTGAAACAGAAATACTTTTACCGTCAGCACGAAAATCAGGTTTGCCACTGTTATTCACATGAAGAAAACGGACATCTAATGTTTTTACTGCCTGAGTATCTTCCCAAACAATAAAAAATCCGTTGCTGCCATCTGACAGCGCGATCAAATTAATGGGGTCTGAAGTGTTAACAACCAGTCTTGTATTGTGTGCAGAATTATTCGACCACTGTGCTAAGGCGGAAGAACATAAAACGAAAAAGAAAAGTAAAAATCCAAAAGACTGCAGCAACAAACTTACAGTTCGTTCATCATCAAGAAATGTAATAGTTGCGTATGTATTATCAGGAAACAAAATTCAGATCCTCATTAAATCTTACACTTACTAACTTGGATATACCTTCTTCCTGCATCGTAACACCGTATAAAGTACTTGCCGCTTCCATTGTTCTTTTGTTGTGAGTAACTACAATGAACTGTGTATCCTTACTGAAATCTTTTATGATTCTTGTGAACCTGTCGATGTTTGCATCGTCAAGCGGGGCATCAATTTCATCAAGAATACAGAATGGGCTTGGCTTAACAAGATAAATCGCAAACAACAATGCAATCGCGGTCAGAGTTTTTTCACCGCCAGACAAAAGTTCTATTGATGTTGGTCTTTTACCTTTAGGTTTGGCTATGATCTCAATTTTTGCTTCAAGGGGATCAGCATTTTCTTCAAGTCGTAAATCAGCTTCATCGCCCGGATTAAAAAGTCCGCGGAATATATTTACAAAGTGTCCGCGTATTTTTTCGAATGTTTCCATAAACTGAGTCTGGGCGGTATTATTAATCTCTTCAATTGTTTTAACAACATCTTTCTCTGACTCAACAAGATCATTACGCTGACCCATCAAAAAGTTAAACCGTTCTTTTTCTTCTTCATATTCAGAATATGCAAGCAGGTTAACAGCGCCGAGAGAACGTACCTGTTGTTTTAACGAATGAACCTCTTCCGTCCGGCTTTTGAAATCAAAAGCATTCAGATCTTCAAATTCTTTAAGCTCTACTTTAAGCGAATAATTTTCCTGAACATTCTGAAGCAGATTTTCGGTTTTAATTCCAAGTTCATTCAATTTCATATCTGCGGAATGAATTTCCTCCAATGCGTTTTCACGTTGTTTTCTTAATGAGGTTAATTCGGTTTCGCGGTCTGAAATATTTTTTCTTACTTCGGAATACTCAGCAGATATTTTTTTCTCTTCAGCCAGAAGTGATATTTTTTCAGTTCCTAGTTCAACAAGTCTATCCTGTTCCGATTCCAGTATTGATTGAATAGAAACATTTTCTTCATCAGCAGAAACAATATCAGATTTTCTTTTTTCAATAGATTTGCTGATAGTATCAATTGACTCTTCGGCGTGTTTAACTGAATTATTAATATTCCGCTGTTCGCCCGCAAGTCGTTCAAGATTTAAGTTTATCGTGTTACGTTCTTCGGTTGCAGAATTAAATTTCTCTTCATAAGATTTAAAATCCTCTTCAAGAGATCTTATTTTATCATCAACAGATTTTTTTTGAAGATCAAGTTCATCAATTTCATTTTTCAAAAACTGTTTTTGATTATCAAGTGAATTCGATTCAGAAGCAAGTTCATTGATCTCTCTTCTTGCTTTTTCAATTTCTTTTGCCGCCCTGTCCTTTTCAAATTCAAATTGCGATATCTGTTTCTCAATATTTGAAATATCGTTAACAAGAATTTTCCCTCTTTCAGAAAGCACTTTCAGATCAATTTTATTTATCTCTTCTTCAACTGATTTTATTTTTACCCTAAGTTGTTCAAGTGATTTTTCTTTAACAGGAAATTCATTTTTAAGATTTTCAAGCAGCTGCTTTCTGCCGAACAACGAATCATCAAGCTTTGGTTCAGAACCGGCTTCTATCAATCCGGAACTATTCAGATAATCGCCAAGCAAAGTTGTAAAAGTAAAAGCCGGATATTTTGCCTGCAGCAGCATTGCAGTTTCAAGTGTATCAACCACTGCAACTTTGTCGAGCATCTTATCAAAGTAAGGTTTCCATTTCGTTTCTGTTTGAATACAATCTTTTGCCCAGCTTTTAAAACCGGTTTCTTTTAAAAGCCTGTCAGCTTTTTTTATTTCAAAGTATGACAATAATTTTTGAAGAAAAGATTTTTTAATTGAAGTTTGATTCAACAAAAGGAATGAAGCTTTACCGATTTTATTTCTCTTAAGCTGTTGAATTCCTTTTTGTAAATCTTCAATCGAATCAACAAGAAGATTATTCAGATTACTTTTTAAAGCTGCTTCAACCGCAAAACGATATTCATCGGAAGCGTTGCCGATATGTGCCAGCAGTGCTTTATCCCCTTTAGCCCATGCATTATTTTCAAGAAGAAATTTTGCGCCTTTCGATACGCCTTCAAGATTATCAATCAGATTCTGAATAAACCCGATTTTATCTTTTAAAGAGTTGATCAGACTTTTGTCCTCAAGTTCTTTTTCTTTGAGTGAATTTAATTCCTTCTCAAGCTGTTCTTTTTCTTTTTGCTTCTGAGAATAAAGCTGTTCAGACTCTTCCAATCTTTTTTCAGTTTCGGATTTTTCGTTTGAAAGATCCTCAATGAATCCAACTGTTTTTGCTATGTTGCCGGTTAGGGAAAGTATTACATCATTCAGTTTTTGAATAGAAGAATTTCTTGCATCAAGAGTTTTTTCGATGTTAGAAAGATCATTTGTTTTGTTAGCTAACTCTTTAAATTTTTCAAGCTGCTGCTCAGTAAATTCCTTAAGCGCAGACCGTTTTTCTTCAAGTTCAATTTTTATTTTTTCCACAAGTTCAGCTGAACCTGATCTTCCATTCTCCAGTTCGGATATTTGCCGTATAATTTTTTCCATATCGACAGAAGAATCTTCAATCAACTGGTTGGAGTAATCAAGATTCCCGGTCAGTTCTTCAATTTCATTTTTAAATCTTTCAATGTTGTTCTGAAGAGATTTTTTTCTTTCCTCAGAAAGCGAAACACGGTTCTGTGTGTTATATATTTTTTCAGTGTGCTGGTTAACCTGTGACTGTTTTTCTTTAAGAGCGGATTCAAGCGCAAGGAGTGTTCGTTTGATTTCTTTTATTTCATCATCAAGTCTGGAAATTTCAGATTCTATCCTGATCTTGGATTTGAAATTTTCTTCTTTACTTTCTTTAGCAAGTATTTTTTCAGAATTGTAAAGTGCCAGTTCCCGTTCAGCAAGATCAAGCTCAAGTTCTCTTAATGTAGATGAAATCTTATTGTACCTATCTGCTTTTTTTGCCTGACGTTCGAGTGAGTTAACTTTCTTTTCAACTTCTGAAACAATATCATTTACTCTTGTAAGGTCTGCTTTTACTTCATCAAGTTTTCTTAGAGCAAGTCTTCTGCGCAGTTTGTATTTATTAATTCCGGCAGCTTCTTCAAACATCACACGGCGTTCTTCAGCTTTGCTGCTCAGGATTGTTTCAACCATCTTTAATTCTATAACCGAATAAGCGTTTGCGCCGATTCCTGTATCAAGAAAAAGATTGGTAATATCTTTAAGCCTGCAAATATTTTTGTTAAGCAGATATTCACTTTCACCTGAACGGAAAATTCTTCTTGTTATTGTAACGTCGGTATATTCTGTTGGAAGAATGCCTTTTGTATTTTCAATTGTCAGTGATACTTCAGCCATACCCATTGGTTTCCTGCTTGAAGTTCCGTTGAAGATAACATTCTCCATTTTGTCACTTCTTAACGCACCGCTCCGCTGTTCACCAAGGCACCATCTTATTGCATCGACTATGTTTGTTTTACCGCACCCGTTTGGACCGACAATAGAAGTAACTCCTTCGTTAAAATTAACGGTAGTCTTTTGTGCAAAAGATTTAAATCCAAGTATTTCTAATTTTGATAGATACAATTTTTACTTTAATGAATTACGTTGTATTGAGTGAATACCAGGTGAAGATGTTGTATAACCGAACTGTTTACCTCAAAATAAACAAGTATGATTCCCGCGATGAGCATTACTGAAAGAATACTATAGAAATATACACTGCCTGGATTAACATCAAAAATTACATATATCCCTTTTACGAGCCTGTAGAAAATCCAGACAGTAAATAGAAACAGACCCGCATAAATATATAAATTAGCTACTTCGGCGCTCAACAGCCTGTATAAAATAATTCCAACGGGTATCAGAAGTATAAGTGGAAGATATGACCAGGAGATTGTAAAAAAAACGCTCGAAAGGTAAACTTTGTTCTTTACAAAAAATGATGCAACTTTTACTATCACGGTCAGCAGCAAAAGGAAAATTCCTGAAGCCAGTGATAACCAAAGCAATGATGAAACAGGATTCCACGCAAGGTAGCCAAATTTTTCTAATAGTGATTGGCTTCCGAATGCAAGCAGGAATCTTTCAACTATGATACTATCCTTAAAGTAAAACAGCAGGTTGGTAATGAGCAATCCAGACACTGCCGAAATAATCAAAGCAAGTATAACTGAATGATATCCGGAAATAATTCTCTGATCTCTTACATCAGCATAAAAGTTATAAGGTCTTAACAATGCTCTTGTTGCATCTTCTCTGAATTTTCTACCTGAGTTAACCATTATTCCTATTACAAGGGCAAGTACAATACCGAATATATTCAGGATCATGGGAGCGTCATCTTTTTTAATTCCGATTGGAATAGTAACCTTCTCAAGATTATGTAACCGGTTATAGATAACTTTATAAGCAAGCCTGTCCGTTCTTCTGTCTTCACCGAGTATGCCGATATTGTATAATTTTTCCTGGTTATATCCTGATGTCAGGCTTAAATAATCCCCGCGATAATCAAACATTGTGTTGATGAAGTATGCGGGAATATCCATCGTTTCACAATACTGCATCAGTTCATCATAGTATTTTGCCTGTGCTTCATATGAATGCTCATTCAGGTAACCGTCAGTATTGCCTGTATAAACGGGGTATGTTGCTTCACTGATAAAAATTCTTCCTTTCCCCAGTTCATCAACAGCCGACTGAATTTTATTTACGAACTCAGAAGGTAAATGATTATAAAATTCAAACCCGTAAAGGTCACATCCATCTAAATGTTTAATTATATAATTCGCAAAAGAAGCATAAGTAAGTTTTCCCGAATTCTTTTTTATGACAGGTAAAATATTTGATAAAATTGCCTGATGGGATTCCATTTCGGGCAAAAATCCTCCACCTGAACCTATTGCCGCAACCGATGAAAACTCCCTGTATGCTTTCACAAAATTTGTAATATAATTTTTGGTACGTTCAAGAAAACTATTATCATCAGCCAGAGAACCGGGGATGCTGTTCAGCGGTAATTCAACAAAAGCGAGCAGCCCGTATTTTTCACATAGTGTAAGGTAGTATGGATGTGGTGTTGACTTGGCAAAACGTATGGTATTAAACCCTGCCTGTTTTATTAGCCTGATATCTTTTTCCATTTTTTCAAATGTTGAAAGATGACCCAGTTCATAAAAAGACGGAACATAAGTGACACCCGTCAGGTTAATTTTTTTTCCGTTTAACAAAATTGAATCTTTGCCTGCAGTCATTGAATAAAAAGATATTCGTTTCGCTGTTTTATCGATCAGATGATCGCTTCTCCATAATTCTGCAATAACTATATAAGTTTGTGCATTTGAAGTATTCCAAAGAACCGCGGATTTTAATTCATAGTTCTGTGTGAATGATTTTTCTTTGTTTGCCGTAAGAGTAAATGAATAATCCGGAAGTGAATTTACTGTAATTCCATCCGGCGATATAATTTTTACTTTATAAACAAATTCCGAAGATTGACTAACTGAGTCAGTTCTGTTTTTAAATTCTTTATTTTCAATTTTTGAACTGAGATTAAGATTAACTACTCCTCTATTTACATCGACTTTATATGAGTTAAAGAATTCATTTATTGAAACATTTGGAGTAAGGTGTATATAAACATCCTTTACAATTCCGCCGAAGTTTTGTGGAAATAAAAATCTTTGCTTAAGCGGAATGGTATTTTCAGGATCCAACTTATAAAACACTTTTACGGAAAGGATATTATTTTTTTCAGTTAGAAGAACATCTTTAGGCAGATCTATGTTAAACGGAAATTCCCCGCCGGAATGACGATAAATAATAATATTGTTAACTGAAATATCTGCTGTATAGTTTATCCCGCCGAAAAATATTTTTAATTTGTTTTGGGTGAGTATATCTTTTGAAACGGTAAACTTTTTTTCAAAAATAAGTTCAGCATCGCCTTTAAATATTGATGGGACAGTTACATTTACACCAATTCTTTCTTCGTCTTCATTTTGAAAAACCTGCCAGTCACCATTCAGTGAAATGATACTTCGCCTTTCGTTAAGATCAAAAAACAGCGAATCGCTAAGATTAATCTGATATCGCGGAAGTTCGTTAAATATTACCTGGGAAAATGAAGACGGGTTACAAATAGATAATGTAAAAAAGATTAAAAAAAACTTGATTTTGGGGCATGCCATCAGGCGTAATTATCCTAATTTCTGTAAAAAAACTGTCAAATATACGACAGAAACGAGGGGAAATCAATTGAATAACTGATGTAATATCAGTGTTTGATAATATTTCTAATAAAAATTTGAGGCTGCCTGAATATCTATTATTTAATTTGTCCTGACAACCTCAAAATTACGGATTTCAGGAGGCTCTTATTATTTCAATAAATGAATCAGCCTTAAGACAAGCCCCGCCAACAAGTGCACCGTCAATATCCGGCTGTTTTAATAATTCAGCAGCATTATCCGGTTTAACCGAACCGCCGTACTGAATTACTATTTTATGCGCTTCGTCAGGTGAATAAAGATCTCTTATCAAGGTACGTATAAACGCGTGAACATCCTGCGCTTGTCCCGGAGTTGCTGTTTTACCAGTTCCAATTGCCCACACCGGTTCATAAGCAATTACTAATTTTGAAAGTTCAATCGAAGATATATTCTTTAATCCTTCAGTTACCTGACGTTTTATAACTTCAAATGTAATTCCGTTTTCTCTTTCAGATAAAGTTTCGCCTATACAGAAGATTGGTTTTAACCCGCTGTTTAATGCTTTAATAATTTTTTTGTTTATCAGTTGATCATTTTCACCGAATATCGTTCTTCTTTCTGAGTGACCGAGAATCACATATTCACAGCCTACACTTTTTAACATTGATGCAGAAACTTCGCCGGTAAAAGCGCCGTTCTCTTCAAAATACATATTCTGAGCACCAAGCTTAACAATTGAGTTTTTAATAAGATTTCCGGCTTCACTTAATGATGTGTAAGGCGGACAAATGACAACTTCACATTTTAAAGTTAATCCGCTTAAACCACTTATCAGTTTTGTAATAAGATTTTGTGTTTCGGTAATATCATTGAACATTTTCCAGTTACCGGCAATAATTTTATTTCGCATTTGATCCTCTTTCCTTTAAAATTAATTCTTTGCAAACTTAATAAAGATTAAAAGTTCAAGCAAAAAGAAGATGAATGTTCCCCCGCCTTAATTCTTTATTTAATTTGTGTTTAAATATTTATTCGGGCTGTAATCATTCCTATTAAATGAAAACCCTTTTTAGTATTTTTGAACTGAACTAATGAAAACTGAAAAACAAAATATAGCTGTGATAGCCTTAAGCGGAGGAATGGATAGCTGCGTTACTGCCGCAATAGCAGCAATGGATTATGAACTTGCTTTTGCACACATCAATTACGGACAAAGAACTGAAAAACGGGAACTAAAATCTTTCAACGATATTTCAGATCACTATAAAGTAAAACACAAGCTGGTAATTGATTATACTCATTTGTCAAAAATCGGCGGATCATCATTGACTGATAAGAACATTGATGTTACAAAAGCTGATCTGAATAACAAAGAAATTCCGTCTTCTTATGTGCCTTTTAGAAATGCAAATATTCTATCAGCGTGTGTAAGCTGGGCAGAAGTGATTAATGCAACTGCTGTATTTATCGGCGCTGTGTTTGAAGATTCTTCCGGTTACCCTGACTGCCGACCGGAGTTTTTCTCAGCTTATGAAAAAATGATTGACCTTGGTACAAAGCCTGAAACAAAAATAAAAGTAATAACTCCGATAATTAATTTTTCAAAAGCACAAATAGTGAACAAAGGGATTGAACTTGATGCCCCACTGCACTTAACATGGAGCTGCTATCAGAATGAGGACGAAGCCTGCGGTGTTTGTGATAGTTGTGCATTACGTTTACGCGGGTTTCAGCAGGCTGGATTTGGAGACCCGATAAAGTATAAAGAAAGACCTGAATATTATTCATCAACAAAATAATTTTAATATGACCAATAAACACAAACTACTCGAAGTATTTGATAACAAATATCCAAACAGAGATTATCACATAACTCACATTGCGCCTGAGTTTACTTCACTATGCCCTAAAACAGGACAGCCGGATTTTGCTACGTTAACTCTAACATACATCCCCGACAAACTTTGCGTTGAACTTAAATCACTAAAAATTTATTTGAACGCTTACAGGAATGACGGAATATTTTATGAGAGCGTTACCAATATGATTCTTGATGATCTTGTAAAAGCAACAAAACCAAGGTACATGCTGCTTACTGCAGAGTTTAATGTCCGCGGCGGTATATCA
This sequence comes from Bacteroidota bacterium, assembly GCA_023453665.1. Lineage (GTDB taxonomy): Bacteria > Bacteroidota > Ignavibacteria > Ignavibacteriales > Ignavibacteriaceae. Next base: position 9,027 of record JAEXTA010000057.1, read on the forward strand.
TCTATTGTTGAAGTTGAGTATAAAAAACCCGGCTATAAAAATTCCCGTTAACATCAGCAACCTCTTTTAGCTTTATGACTGAAACTATCCTAAAAATAAAAACCGATTTTTCTGAGAAACGATCAGAATTATTTTCAGAAAAAAATTTGCAGAAAGACGCACAAGGCTTCAGCATAAAGTACAGCCTTCTTGTTGAAGAGTTTATTAGAAGTTTATGTGGTAAAGAAAAATTTAATTTTATTCTTGCTTCAGCAGGAAGTTTCAGCAGACGAGAACTTTCTCCTTATTCTGATATTGATCTGATGTTCATTACGGATTCTGTGGATGAAAACGCGGAACAGATTTCTAAACTTGTAACACTTTTCTGGGATAATGGACTTGAAGCTTCTCACACTGTCAGAGAGTTCGAGGATATTGAAAAATTTTTAGATACTGACCTTCACACATTCACACAGTTCTTTGAGACAAGATACCTGCTCGGTTCTTCAAAATTATATAAACAGTGGAATGAAAAAATATTTTCAGTACTAACAGATGAAAATATAGCACGGCTGTTGGTTGATCTGATGGATGATATGAATGACCGCTGGAACAGGTACGGTGATTCGCCAAAAGTACTTGAACCAAATGTTAAACTTTCGGCCGGCGGTTTACGTGATCTGCAGTCAATTGAATGGATGTTTATGTTAAAGCATAAAATTCTTCTCAACAAACAGGATGAAAAAACACAAGCCGAAGTTTTTATTGATGAACTAAAAAACTTCAACTACACAACTCCAAATGAATGTAAACGTATTATTGAAAGTTATAATCTGATTAATGCTGTAAGGAATCTGCTTCATATAATTTCGGAACAGAAAAATGACAGGTTTGAATTTGTTTATCAGCAAAAAATAGCTGAGATATTCACCCACGGAGAAGGCGGTCTTCAGCTATTTATGCAAAAGTATTTTAGTGCTACAAATGTCATAAACAGATTCTCAAAGGCTCTCATAAAAAAATTCAATGAATCAATTTCGTATAAACTGCCGGATTCATTTACAATTGAACTTGATGATAGTTTTATAATTAAAGGGAAAACCATTTCGTATATCAGTAAAGAAAAACTTTCTTTATCAGATATACTGCGCGCATTTTATTACAGGGGTTTAAACAGTGCTCACTTCGATGAAACTCTAAGAACCCTGATCGTAGAAAAAGTTGAAAGTGATGAAGATACAGAAGATGATGATCCCGGCTCATCTGTATTTTTCAGAGAGATATTAAAACTGCCGAAGAATGTCGGACAAACACTTTCCGTAATGAATGAACTTGGTGTACTTGCAGCATATCTTCCGGAGTTCAGAGATTTGATCGGATTTCTCCAGCATGGTGTTTATCATTGTTACACTGCCGATGAACATACTTTGATAACAATAAAAAATGTTGAAAAACTCGAACGCGAAAATTCATTCATCGGAAAAATATTTAACGGGATTAAGGAAAGAGAAATACTTTACCTGGCTTTAATTTTTCATGACATTGCAAAACCAGTTGATATATCCGGTCATGAAATCATCGGCGCGGAGATGGCTGCAACAGTAATGAACCGTCTTGGTTACAGCGAGGATGAAATTGATGCAGTGGCTTTCCTTGTTCGTAACCACCTATTAATGGAACAGGTTGCGTTCAGAAGAAACTTAAACGATCCGGAAACTTTAAACAATTTTACTTCCAGGTTTGCAACCGTCAAAGATCTTGATCTTCTCTACCTTGTTACTTATGCCGATCTTTCAGCTGTTAATCCCGCAGTATGGACAACCTGGAAAAGTGATCTTCTGGCTGAACTGTACAGAAAATCGAAAGCCATGCTCGAAGAACAGATGAGTGGTGAAGAACTGCTGATATCGTCAACTTATATTGCTCATAAGGATATCAGCAAACATTCAAAAAATATTTCCGAATCACATGTGCAGGAACATTTTGACTCAATAAATGATATTGCTTACGCAAGCCAGTTCAGTGAAAAAGAAATAGCGCGGCATATTGAAGAAATACAAAAAGGAATTATTGTTTCTGTCATTTTTAACGAGCTTAACAATTTTACCAACATAACCATAATAACAAAAGATTTTCCTTCACTACTGTCAAAACTTTGCGGCGTACTTTCCATTAATGATGCAAACATACAC
>JAEXTA010000104.1 GCA_023453665.1 Bacteroidota bacterium
TGCCTGTACAATATGCCGGATCAAAGCCTGAACCCGAAGGTTCAAGTACAACACCCCCTGAAGTATTTATCAGAATTGTTCCACCGGATATTTCAATATTTCTTTTCGAGTCTATTCCTTTTGATTGATTACCCTGAACAGTAATATTAAGAGTACCGTCTGATACAGAAACAAGGCTGTCGGCTTTGATAGCACTTTTATCTGAAGCAGTGTTTATAATTGTAACATTACCGTCATAAATTTCTATAACACTTTCGTCACCATCAATGCCATCACCATCTGAAGTTATACTAACAGATCCTCCATACATAAAGAAACCGTCGTTAACATTAATCCCGTCATTTGCGGATTGTATCACAGTAATATTTCCATTGTCAACCTGTATATAGTCATCGCTTTTAATTGCGTGTTGATCTTCTCCGTATCCGTTAATGCTAAGACTCCCACTTCCGGAAAAAATTAATTGTCCTTCACTGAAAAATGCTGCGTCCTGATCTTCAGAATCCGGAGGGACTGCATACACAACCCCATCTGTCAGAATGTTTGTCGTTCCATCAACAAGATCAACCGATATTTTTTTACCTGATTGAATATTAATCGCAGGTCCGTCATTATTTGTAATCTGTAAATTATACAGATGCAGGTTTAATTTTTTATCAGAATAAATTTTAAACATGCCGTCTGAAGTTGAGCCTGACAGAACATAATTGATATCACTTATCCCTGCAGCGGAGTTGACAATTACATCGTCTCCGTCTGTTTCAATTATTACTCCAAGACTTTCTAACGGGTTAGTAATGAAAACACCTGAGTCACTATACACTACATAAATTGTGGAATCAGAAAAGCCTCCGAATGTAATACTGTCTACATCGGATATATTGTATTGGTTCATTCCGCCGGTTGTCAGGAAATAAATTTCAGTTCCATTTTCATTAAAGGAAATGCTGTCGATATCTGACAAAGAAATCTCCTGAACATTCCCTGGGCTGTGAATCAATAATTTAGTTGAAAATAATTGCTGACTCATTTCCAGATTACTGAATTCTATATTTTTGATCTCATCTAAATCGTACTGTTGTGTGCTGCCATTTTTATCTTCAAACTTTATGTATTGAGGGAAAGTCATTACCGACATACACATAAATAAAATTATTCCTGATATTATTTTTTTCAATTTTGTATTCCTGTTCCTGATTAAATTATTTTAGCAGAATCATTTGTTTGGATAGCAGTTGTTCGTTGCAGAGGACCGTATAAATATAAACTCCGCTTGCCGCTTGCGATTGATAATGATTTGTCCCATCCCAGGTTATTCTGTATTCACCCGCACTTTGATTTTCATTTAACAACTCTTTAATAAGCTGACCATTAATATCATAAACGTTAACTCGCACAAATGAGTTGCCTGGAATTTGATATGTAATTGTTGTCGATGGGTTAAACGGATTTGGATAATTTTGATTTAACTTAAATGATTCGATCATCATATCATTTTGCAAATTTTCGTTAAGACCAGTAGGGATTCCGAAACTGATTTTCTTAATATCTTCAACTGAAAAAGTTTTTGTTGAATCATTTTTAAGATTTACCTTCATCTCGAAACCCTGACAATAAACGAATCCTGAAAAAAAGAAGATTAATAAGAATGTCTCTTTCATTTTGATTTTCCTGACTGGATTTAAATTCATAAAACTACTCAGCAGAAATAATTATTTACTAAATATCAACCAGCTTTATGCAGCAAGGCTATAAATAATTTGACGTGATAAATTAATAAAACTTTCGGCTGGCAGGGCTGCGGAATAAAAATATTATATTCAATAAATTACTTATCCAGGAGAGATAGTGAACAGATGTATAGGCAGAGCATCCAGTTATATCCTAATATATTTATATATCATAATAGGAAAGGAACATACTGGTTTTGACTATCCGGAAAACATAGTCGCATCTACTATTTAAGGAAAATTAATTTCTGTTTCGATATTATTCCGCCATTAGTGTTTAGTATCGCGAAATAAACTCCGCTGGAAATTTTCTTCCCGTTTTCGTTTGAACCATCCCATGTTAAATATCCTGACCCCGAAAGTTCACGGTATGTTTTTATCAATTCGCCGGTTGCAGAAAATATTTCAAGATTTGATTTAGAACTTAAAGGCACTCTATACTCCATCCGGCAATTTGGATTAAACGGGTTCGGGAATGCAGTTAAATAATAATTTTCCGGAAGCGGAGTTTCTTCATCAACATTTACTAAACCTGTTTGCAAAACAAAATGACAAACAGAACCTGCAGGCAGCGTGTATGAAAAACTATTATTGGTAATATTTGTTATTGGATTTATCTCGGAAATCAACGGACTATTGCTGTTTAGTTTCCATACTCTTCCGGTTTGTAAACTATGCTGGGTTGTGATTGAAAAATTACCATTAACACTTTCATTCAGTTTTTTATTTATGGCGATAATGTGGATTTCACTTCCTGACATGTTCAATGCGCCGTAAACAGATGAGTTGACACTATCACTTGTCATTGCAGGTAAATAGTAATCTCCGAATGTGGAATTATTTCCATCATAATTTCTATAAATTTTGTAAGCCGATGAGATGTAATCAGAAGGAGAATCGAGCTGCCAGTATGAACCGAAATAGACATCATATTTACCAAATATTCCCAGTACATCCGCCATTGCAATTGCACCGGTAATATCATTTTCTCCTCCATAGGAAAATTCAGTAATTGCAAGTTTAGTCCCTGGATAAAAAGTATCTATTGATTGTTTTATTTTTGGTATTAATGGTAAGAACGAACCAAACCATTGTCCTATCCAGCTATTCTCTGTGTAGTTATAATCCCATAATGTTCTCGGTGCCTGAACTCTTGCAAGTTTGTCAGAAGATGTATTTGCATACGTTTCCGTAATCCTGTTATCACCTCTTGCTTCAGGATACCAATGTATATCAAGTACATCAAGCAATCTTTTCCCTGACGATATTTCAGCCAGTTTCATCTGATGAAGATAATAGTCAATAAACCACTCGTAGTTAGTTCCGGCCCTTACAGAATCCCAGTCCACAGCAGATTGAAAATTATAGTAAGCATTAAATCCATAAAGTACCGGTCCGAAAATTTCCAGGTAAGGGTCAACATTTTTTATGGCTGTAGAAACACCAATTGCTTTTTGAACCATCTCAAGACATCTTGCATTCAAAGGATGAATTCTTGGATGAGTTGAAGTCCACAAACCAGGTTCATTATCTAAAGAGTAACCCCTTATTCCACCTGGTGTATTTGCCAAACCGAACCTGTTAACTAAAAAGTTCACGTATTCATCAAGGTAAACAAACGAATCTGAGGTGTCAGGTTGAAGAGAAAATGAACTGCCTTTTTCAAATATCACGCTTCTCCATCGTGATGAAGGAGCAGTTTGCTGTTCGGTAACTGTACCTCTTTTATCACGCGCAACATACCCGGCTAGCTGAAGTGTAACTAACGAATAAGCATCCAGTTGAATTGATTTGTCTCTGAACGTTGTTGTAACAATTCCGGGTTCATTTTCATTTTGTATTCCGGCAATCCAGGTTAGAAAATTGTCGCTTGAATTGAGATAGTCGGTACCGGCGTTGGAAGCATTGTTTTCCCAGTTGTAACCTGTAAGCCTGTTACCACCCTGTCTCAATGCACTCCAGTGTTCTTCTTCTGTTAATAATTGATTTGTGCCGTAAATATATGGGCAGATTGTTCTAAGTGACTCTGAAACCGAAACAGAAAAGTCAATCGATTGTGAAAAATTATTTACTGTGATAGCAACAATAAATAATGCGGAGTATATGCTGATTATTTTCATGATTCATCTTTCAAATGCTTTGATAATACATCTCCAAAAATCAAACCATATTAAATGCTTTGAATGAAATATAATTTACAAATCATACACTAAAGCGTTGACAGATAAGTAAATATTACCCGGCAAAATATGACGTTACTGTAAAAATAGTTTTTATAGTTTGGGCGTGATTAGACGTAGTGTTGTCCCGCACATATCATGAGGTTAAACCCAGGTAACTTAGATAGTTTTTTTTAGGATAAAAAAAGTTATACATAATAAATACAAATCTCCCCGTTAATTATTTTCAATGAGCATTTACAGGTTTCAGTAAAATCTTAAATTCTATTTTGAAATAATAATTTAAATTTAGCTTTCATTGACTAAACACTCATTACTCATGATTATAAATAACCGGCATTTTAAATTTCCAATTATTCCATAAATCATGGTTGTGTAATAACTCAGTAATAAAATGAGCAACATTTATTCTGCTTGTTTTACCTGCATCAAATACAGGACTTCTTCTGGGTGATTCAATGATCTCATAATCACTTACTTTCTCTTCGTTTATCAGAGTATCAGGTCGTACGGCTATCCATTCAATTTTAGAATTATGTCCGGCAATAACATTTGATAAATAAGATGCTGCTTCGACATTATCCTTATGAGGCGGGAGTAAAATTTTTAAAAGTGAAAGCAAAAATCGATCTTTAAGAGAATAATTCTCATTTAACTTTATGTTCATGTTAGCTGTTGTGTTCATTAAGATTAATTTTACTTTTTCTTTTTTACTTCTCTCAATTGCATTACAAATATTTTTTATTGAATGGCTAACCAGCATTCCTGGTTTTCCAAATATTCCTTTGAAGTTAATATTGTGTCCAAGACAGCAGACAACAGAATCGCAATCATTTATTATTTCAAGGTTTTTATTCAAATCAAATTCTGAAATATTTCCAATCACAATTTCCAAATGCTCGTTATTCATTAACTCATTTAATGCTTTGCTGTCATTTCGTGCAACAACTTTAACATTAACTTTACTATCCAACAATAGTTTAACAACCAACCTGCCTGTTGCTCCAGTGGCGCCAAGAACTAATACTTTCATAAATATTTTCCTAAACTTTTGAACTTCGTAAGCAGCATCTCATCCGCTATTTATTTTATTCCTTATATAACAAACTACCGATCAGCCCGGCAATTAAGAGTTCACCGAGACCCCAAACGATTCCAATTACCGTAAGTCCAACAGGCATAAATCCGTAAACAACATTAGCTAAATTCGGTAAGCAATTTCCGGGAAACCATAAAACGATAGCGGCTATTATTACGGTTCTCTTTCGATGTTTAAAACGAGGAAGCATAGTAGCATATAACCACATCAATGTTACGCCAAGTGAAAGTGAAACAAAAAGAAAAAATATCATTGCACTTAAACTAAGCGGTGGTAAATTAAATTTTGCTAATGCTTCGTCCATCTGATCACCGACTACTGGCACCATTGTAACTGCGCTAATACAAATGATTATTCCGGCTATTAAACCGATTTTAAAAATTTTGGTTTCCCTAAACATTATTTACTTTCCGAAATTATTAACTAGTCTCAAACGATTTTTCAACTATAATTACCACATTTCCTTTTTTATGCCCCTGCTCAACATAATAATGAGCATCTTTAACTTTATCTAATGTATATATTCTATCAATAACTGGTTTAAGTTTACCTTTTCCGATCAGTTCGGTCAAAAAAATTATGTACTCTGTTTTTTCTTTTGTCGGATATTTTACAGATAAGTAAGTCCCATTTTTCTCTAATACTTTTTTACAAGAAGATTTAGTGATTTTTCCTACTGCGTCGAATATTACATCAAACGTTGAATTACTTTTCCTGAAATCCTCATTGTGATAATCGATTACTTCATCTGCCCCTATAGACTTAACCAGTTCAATATTATTTGTACCGCATACTGCCGTTACTTGGGCACTAAAATATTTTGCAAGCTGTACCGCATAAGTTCCAACAGAACCGGAAGCACCGTAAATAAGAACCTTCTGACCATTTTGAACATTTGCTTTTCTCAGAATATGAAGCGCTGTCATTGCACCTACAGGAATTACTGCTGCATCTATAAAAGAAATATTCCCCGGTTTTTTATGTAATACACCTTTCCCGGATTTCTCCGGAACGCAAACATACTCCGCGTTACCGCCATATTTTAAACCAGTTGTTGTTCCATAAACATGATCACCCGAACAAAACTGTTTAACGTCTGAACCGGTTGATTCAACTATTCCTGCAAACTCAACTCCGGTAACTTTCATTGGTTTAAAGCCGAATAAAACTCCTAACGGGACAAGAATCCAGCGCGGAATTTTCCTCAGCTTAACATCACCGCTGGTGACTGAAGAAGCTTTTACTTTAATCAGAATTTCATTCTGAACAGGTATTGGTTTCGCCAACTCAACTACTTGCAGAACTTCAGGTGAACCTGATTTGGTGCTAACAATTGACTTCATTTAAATCCTATAATTTTTTCTCCTGAAGTTTACGCATAAATGCGAACAAAGTTCCGCTTAATGCAGATATCATGATAACCGGAGCTAAAACTTTGACTGAGAACGGCGTACCAAAGAAAAAGTACATGGGGAAAATAAGTTTTGTAATTAATCTGGCTACTACATAATAAAGAGTAAGTCCCGATGCATATAGCATAAGATTAAAAACATTTGTATTGAATAGAAGTTTAGGAGTTAAACAAAAAAGCGACCAGTAATACGCAGGGATTGAAGTTATTAACGATACAACTATTACATCGCTGTTTGTTTTAATAATACTGATATAACTCTCCGGTTCTGCAGTTGCAAGTCCGGGTAATGAAGTTATTTCCTGTGCTGCCCATTTGAAATAGAGTATGATAAGTGGTATTGCGGCCCAGAATAAAATTTGCAACCCGACTTTATTAAACACTTTCATAATAATCTCCATTCTTTTGATAATTATACTTCGGACATCTATTGTTATTATTTCATTACTATCATTTTCTTTTGCTCACTAAAAGTATTTGTCTTTAATGAATAGAAGTAGATTCCGCTTGAAATGTTTCCTGCATTAAATTCAGCTTCATAATTTCCCGAAGGTTTCTCTTCATCTACCAAAGTTTTTACTTCATTTCCCAAAACGTCATACACTTTTATTGTAACTCTCACGGGGGACGCATAATATGCGTCCCCTACGGTGTATTGTATTTTAGTGGTTGGATTAAATGGATTGGGGTAATTCTGATAAAGTTTAAAATCATTTAAACTTTGCTGGTTGTCATTAACATTGGTTACCGGGTTTTCAATTTTTAAATTGAAAGTACAGGAAACTGCTGAGTTCGCGGTATCAGTTGCGATTATTTTAATAGAATTATTTCCGGCAGTTACCGGCACACCAAATAGAGTTCTTGTAGAAGAATTAAAACTTAACCATGACGGAAGCGGATTACCATTACTTAAAGTTGCTGTATAAGTTAAAGTATTATTTCCGTCATCATCAAAAAATGTACTATCAGGAAAAGTGTAACTGTAATCAGCGCCAATTGAATCTGTTTGATTTGGAATCTGATAATTTAAATATGGCGTATAGTTAGTGTGTTTCAAACTATCAATAATATTATCAATCCGGATCCAGTAAGTGTAGTATGACGGCCAGCTTAATCCGCCGGAAGTAAAGAATAAATACTTCCCATCATCAGAAATAAATTGACCGTATTCCCAGTTGTATCCAGGTGTGTTGATTGGTTCTTCTAACTTTTTAGGATTCGTCCATTTTCCATTTTCATTCTTAAAACTTAAATACATATCTGCTGTTCCACCATTTGGCGTTCTGGATACTATTAAATAAGATTCATCAGGAGCGATTAAAAAATCATTTTCCTGTAAGGCACTATTTAACGGTCTGCCTAAATTTTGAAAAACAGTATCTCCGTTTTCCATTATAAGCTTGCATATTTCTCCGTCTGAAGTTGAACCTTCGTAATATGTGGATATATAGAAATTATTTAATTCGGTTTTCTGTAAATAATGTGTTTTTAGATTTTGTGATATCAGTCTTACCGGCACGCTCCATCCAGTACTTATTCTTTTTGAATAGTATGCGTGAAATGTATTATCCTGAAGGTATATAATACTATCATCAGGAGATAACTTCGGAGCCATGAATCCTTCAAATAAATTTTCCGGACCTTGCCATCTGTTATCCTCGTATTTAAAACATTTTACCCGGTAACTGGAAGCCGGATATGTGTTAAGCTCACCATAATATATTTCTTTGCCATCGGATGTAATTGCAATTCGTTCGCATGCACGATGACCACTTGTGACAGCTAAATTAAATATCAAAGGAATATTTCCGGGAGGTGTTTGACCCAGGTATAAACTATCCTGTGGAATTATTTGCGCTAACAATGCTGATGAAGTGATGATCAACAGAGATAAGATTGTAATGAATGAACGTTTCATATTGTTCTCCTTTTTCAAAATCATTTTCAAATCAGTGTTTACATTCAATTAACAAAACGTTAATTAAACACGATTCAAAATTAATTGATGATAAAAGGATTAAGTATAAATTCCTTGTAAACTGCACATGGAGATTGTGAAATGCACTGGCGGATGATGCCATGACAGGAATGAAGGTTTAAAAAACTAAATTATTGCCGATTACAAAATAAACTAAAATCAAATACCGATATTTTTTAATTCAGTAATTCTATTACGACTAACAGGTAAACATTCCCCGCTCTTCAGGATAGCTCTGTATTTACCGCCGCCAGATGATTGAATTGATTCAATTTTATTCCGATCAACAATAAATGATTTATGAATCCTGAAATAGTTTTGAGGTAACAAAGGAGTTAGTTGTTTTATTGATTTATCATAAATAATTATATGACCATCTCGCAAATATAGTTCTGTGTAATTGTTTGCAGACTTAAAGTATTTTATTTCATCCAGAGGAATTACTTTTACTTCAAATCCTTTTTTAACAGAAAGATACTTTAATGACCTGCCGTCTAATGCGTGACTCGATTTCAACCTATCGAATGCTGCTTTTAATCTTTCAATGTTGTATGGTTTGGGAATAAAATCTAAAACCCCGTATTCAAATGCTTCAATCGCTCTGTTAATATTTGCAGAAATAACAATTGTATGGAATGACTGACTTACAGCTTGTTTCAATAATTCAAATCCGTCTTTTGCATTCAGATTCAGATCCAAAAGTAAAACATCAATCGGCTTTTCCTTAAGATACCAAACTGCGGTGTCTAAAGTAGTTTCAATATGAATTGAAGTAATTTCTTTAACGAGAATTTGTTCAACAATATATTTTATATCTTCAGCGATAGGTCGTTCATCTTCAACGATTAATATTCGCATTATGAATTCCTTATTTCAATAATCGATTCCCAGCCGGTTTCTGATTTCTGAGATATAAAATTCCATCTGCCCGCGTAACTTTCTTCCAACCTTCCTTTAATATACTTTACGCCGAATCCTGTTGAACCTTTAGTATCATCGCGATTAAAATCGCCGTCATTGGTAAGAATATATTTAATACAACCTGAAGATTTTTCACATTGAAGTATAAATGTTCCAGCATTTTTTTTATCATAACCATGCGTTAGCCCGTTTTCAACAAGTGTATGAAATATCATTGGCGGAACATTATCAGTTGCATCGATATCAAATGTTTCCATTTTAAATTCAGCACCTTTGCGGTAACTCATAATTCTGAGATGTGCCCTGCACAATTCAATTTCCTGGCTTATTGGAATTTGTTTTAAAGCTGAAACCTGGTTAATCATTCTGAATTCATCAGCCAGTGATTCAATTAATTTAATTGCAGATGCTGAATCTTGTCTGAACCAGGCAATTACAGATGTCAGTGTATTTAACACGAAGTGCGGATTGATATTTTTCTTAAGTAATTCATTCTCCAGGTTTGCTGATTTAAGCTGTGCTTCCTTTTCAGCGCGTTCTGTTCTTGTAAACTGTCTTGCTATTGAAATGCTCGTACAAATAACCATTGTAGTCGCTAATCCGGCAAAAGCAAAATTAAAATAATATGCAGCCCAGGCAGCAATGATGCCTATAAAAATAATCAGACTTTCTTCTCTCCGGTTATATAAAGCCCATAGCGTGATTATGCTGCTTATTATAAGCACAGTAAGAGACATAAGATCAAAGACATTTACGATATTCGTAAAAAAGAAATAAATGATCAGATTTGTTATTGCAACAAAACCAATAATTTTTTTTGATAAAGAAAACAGGTAAATGAAGAATGCAGGAAATAGAATCGAAAATAAAATTGTTATGATTTGGTAAATAAAATATTGCCAGTAAATAAAAGTAGTTCGCATATCAATAAGTGATGGAAGCAGCATCGTTACGGAATCTGATATTACAATAAAACAGATAAGACCAAACAGCAGATGTTCAGTCTTTCGCTTTCGGGCGAAGTATAGAAAAAGATTAAACAGGAAAGGGATGAACAAAATGCCTGTTATAAAAAATGACTGGTAATAAAGTCGAAATATTTTTTTTAATAAAGTATCATACTTACCGATAATAAAATCAGCATAAAACCATTTCCACGAAGAGTAACTGTTATGATTTGATATCCGGAGAATAAGTGTGTGTTCACCCTTTGTTAACAGGTTATGAGGCAGCGGCATATTAAAATTATACCGCCCTGGTTTTTCATCATTGCTATCAGAGCCAATAATCCCATTTTGGGTAATCTTAATCCCATCCCAATAAATTTCATACGCACTTACCAGGTTCATCGGGAAAAGACCAAGTACATCATGATTACCTGATGATTCTTGAATATTAATTTTAGTTCTTATCAGCCAGTTGCCTTGTGTGTGTTTTTCATCATCTAATGAAGGTTCAAATACCTGCCATAATGAATCAGGGTAATGAATAAGTGAATCTTGTGGGGATGTATCTTTGAGTATTTGCCAGAAATCCAAACGAATCGATTTGCCGGATGTTATAACGTTGGATGGAATTTCAGTTGCTGCTACTTCAACTGCAAAAGTGAAAATGAATAAAACTAAAAATTGAATTACCGTCTGGAAATATCTTTTTTCCAAAGCTCAATATTTAATCGTTGCCGGAATAGAAATTTAACTACAGCATTAAACTAAGAAAATCTTTTCAAACAGGCATGGGAATTTGGATAGCAATTGTGATATGAAAGTTATGTATTTCGGCCCTACGGGACTTTGATGATCAGGGTGTTATAATTATTCTAACAATATTAAATCCTTACGGGATTTTAATGTGGCAGGCATCTGGTATTATGCATTTATTCAATCTTTAAATTTTCGAATCATACATTCAATGGCAATCGCACATACTTCGATCCCAATGGGACTCAGTATGACAAGTTACTTTTACTGTTTCCTGCATCTATTCATTTAATCTTTGAATCTTTCATTCTTTAAATTTTTCAATCATCCGGATCAGTACTTCATTCTCTATGCGTAACTCTGCGGCTTCTTTGCGGGCTCTGCGGGAAAATCTATTACTGCCCGTTGAATATTACATACCTGGTTCTGGATTCACACATTATTTTCCGGGTGATATCTTTTGAGTTTTGCCAATAAGTTTACTCTTGAAATTCCGAGTATCTCTGCTGCCCTGGTTTTGTTGTTATTTGTGTACCTTAGTACAAAATCGATATGATCTTTTTCCATTTCGCAGAGTGAACATGGTATATCATCTTCGTTATCACTTTGTCTTACCGGGATGTGATTGGATTCGACAAAATATCCGGGCAGTGATTTTTTTCTAAGTTCTTCCGAAGACTCCACAATGATTGCACTATTAATGATGTTCATAAGTTCGCGAATATTACCCGGAAATGAATATGATTTAAGACTGCTCAATACCTGTTCGGATATACGATTTACATTTTTAGAATATTTTTTGTTGAACATATTCAGAAAGTGATTTGATAAAAGTTCAATATCACTTTTACGCTCTCTTAGCGGAGGCAGGGCAATTGAATTAATATTCAGCCGGAAGAAAAGGTCCTTCCTGAAATTACCTTTCTGAATTTCTTCAAATAAATTTTTGTTGGTTGCTGCAATTATCCGTACATCCACTTTAATATTTTTTGTTGAACCAAGCCTGTAGAACTCTTCATCCTGTAACACTCTCAGTAGTTTAACCTGAATCGGCAGTGTCAGTTCACCAATTTCATCGAGGAATAAAGTTCCTCCATTTGCCTCTTCCATAAAACCCGCTTTATCTTTTTCCGCACCCGTGAATGCGCCTTTCTCATAACCAAAAAATTCAGAGGCAAAAAGTTCCTGTGCAAAAACTCCGGCGTTAACTGCGACAAACTTTTTTGATCTTCGTGCACTGATTTTATGTATGGCTTCTGCAATCAGTTCTTTGCCGGATCCGCTTTCTCCCCAGATAAGCACCGAGTTGTCAGTCTCTGCAAATTTTTCAACAAGATGAAACAGCCTGAGCATCTTTTCATCCTGTGTTATAATATTGCTGAATACATCTTTGTGTTTTAAAAGGTTTATTGTTGTTCCGGCATTATCATTTTCATGATGTACAAGTTTCCGGTTCTCCTCAACAGCAGCATCTATAATGCTGAATAATTTTTCTTCGTCCACGGGTTTGAGCAGGTAATCATAAGTTCCAAGTTTCATTGCAGATATTGCGAGATCAATATCTTCTACGCCTGTTAGTACAATTGTTTTGACCCTGATTTCATTTTTTACAATGTACTTAAGAATATCCAGCCCCGTAACATTCGGCATATCCATATCAAGCAGTACAACATCAAAAACATTTTTACCAAGAATTTTAAAAGCCTTGCTGCTGTCCTGAAGAAGTTCAACCTCATACTTATTTTTCTGAAGCATAAGTACGTTCAGAAAATTAAGCACAGACTGATTATCGTCGATTGCTAATATCTTTGCCAATTAATTTCCTTTTATTGCCGGAAACCTTATGATGAACCTGGTACCCACTCCTTTTGAAGATTCAACTTCGATTTTTCCGTGATGATCATTTACTATTCCGTATGTAATAGATAAACCAAGACCGGTACCGCCTTTGTTTCTTTTTGTTGTAAAGAACGGATCGAAAATATTTTTTATTATCGCTTCATCAATCCCGGTTCCATTATCTGAAATAGTCAGAAGGATTTCATTTGAACTTACATCATAATCTGTTTTAATTTTAATTAGTCCCTGTCCATTCTCAATTGCTTCAGACCCATTCATAGTGAGATTAAGCAGTAACTGCTCAATCTTATTAATATTGCCTTTGAACAACGGGATTTTTTCATTCAGTTCGATTTCAAGCTGTGCGTACTTTTTAATATGTTTTTGCGTCAGCGTAAGATTGTTTTTTATAATGTAGTTTAGATCAACAGTTTCATTAATCAGTTCTTCATCCTTCTTTGCAAAATTCCGAAGATCTTCGACAATTTTTTTTGTTCTGTTCGCTCCGTTAACCATATCATTTATAAGCACAGTTATATTGTCTCTGAACAAACGATAATTAAGTCTTGCAACTTTCAATTCGGGATGTTTTTCAAAGTGATCATCGAGAATCGGAAATATATCATCAAACGCTTCATGTACAATTTTCAGATTGCCGAGTATAAAAGTGTTGGGATTATTTATTTCGTGTGCAACACCCGCAACTAACTTTCCAAGTGAGGCAAGTTTATAAGACTGGAACATCTGGGTTTCCATCCTTTTTCGTTCGGTTATATCATGGCATACTTCCAGCACCCGGTCAACTTTATTTGAAGATCTGTTGTCTTCAAAGACTGGGTGCGCGCTTAATGTAAAATATCTATCTTCATATTTTTTTTGGGAAACCGTATCGGTAAAATTATCAAAAGTATTTAAAGCCGGACATTCTTCACATACCGAATCTGAATTGAACAGTTTTACATGACATCGTCCGCCTTCACCGATCTCATTTTTATTAGACATCAGAATATTAAAGTCCCTGTCAATCACTACTATTTTATCAGTAATCGCATGTATAAAAGTTTTAAGCTGCTCTCTTTTCTGACTGCATTCCTCCGTCATTTTAATTAATGCCTGATTTTTTGCAGTTAATATTTTTTTTTGTTTCTCCAGTTTCTCAGCTTCTTCATTATTCTTTTCTAAAATTTTCCTGAATTTATGTGCAATCTCAGTAATCAGATTATGTTCTTCCTTAAGTATTTCCAGTCCCTTTGTCACGTGTATCCGTATTTCACCGGCATGTTTTTTACTTACCACGATATTTGCTTTTATAGTATCAGTTATATCATCCGGCGACCAGTCTGTTCTTCCGTAAACCTTATTATTAATTGTAACTATTGCTATTGTTTCTTTTGGATACTGAAATCCATCTTCAATTATCTTCGGACACTTTGCAAAAAAAGTGTCAAGATCATGCATCGAATCATATTCATTTGAAATTTTATATAAACACTCGAGTTCTTTTACACGCTCTCCAAGATCGTGTTCGATGCGAAGAAAATGATTGATGTTTTTACTTTTGCCAAAGCAGAAATTTTTATCCGAAGTACGAAAGAGTAAAAACTCTCCATCAGTCTGATTCAGTTTAATAACAAATGGCTGCGCGGAATACCTGATTGAAGAGGCGGCGTGTTCTAATTGTTTGAATAAAGAATTGTTAGCGGGCGTGTCATCTATGCTGTGCTCAAGGTTAAGATTATTTTTAAGGAGTAATTTTTTCAGCAGACTCCCCTGATAAATCAGCCTTAGGTTCTGATCAAGAAGTGCAATGTTATCATACAGATCATTGATCGAAGTAAAGTTACTGTGTGTAACCATAACGTTCAAACCAGCTTATTTTTTACACTGCTAAAATAATAATTATCCTGGTAATGTATACTAAGTTTTATGTTTTCTGTTGTTGTAAAGTCAACTTTGTGGATAGAAAAGTTCAATCTTTTTTTACTAAAACCGTCATTAAAATATTCCTTCATCCATGAACTTCCGGGGGAAGCATGTTTGTAGAACCTGTTAACTGAATTAATTTCATCCTGAATTTGTGATGAAGAATCAAAACCGAATCCTTCTGCAAAACCGGATGCAAGAGCAGATATCAATTGCCAGTTTTCATAATCGTTAATACCTTTTATCACCTTGCTGCTTTTCTGCACAAGGTTATCGCATCTTGTGTACGCTCCGCTCTGTTCAAGATGATTTGCTGCGGGCAGAACCACATCTGCATTTTCAGTTGTGCTGGTGTGATATGCATCTGAAACGAGGAGAAATTCCACACCGTTAAAATAGATTTCATTCTCATGTACATTCAACGGGTCTTCTCCGAAGATCAGCAATCCCTTTATCTCACCCTTCTTTAGTTTCAAAGCAAGATCAACAGGTTTAAAGATTTTTGCAAGATCAGTATTCCATGCTTTACCTATGATGTTAACCTGATCAGTTTCATCAATCTTCACAAAGCCGGGAAGATATTCCGGTAGTACTCCCATATCTAAAAGCCCGGTGGAATTATTATACTCACGAAGAATAATTATTCCGTTCTTGTCCAGACCGGTTCTGCCGGTAAGTGTAAGAAAGTTTGAGATTGATTTGAGATCGTTAACTGATTTATCAGACCGCGAATCAATATTATAAATGAATATAATATTAGAAAAAGTTTTCATCGTTGATATGAACTCATTAAATACATTCTTATCAACACCTGAATACAGCATCGCTTTTTTAATATCGATTTCTGAAAGACTAGCCCGAAGTTCCTTAAAGTTTTTTGTCCGGCTGTTGATGAATGATTCACTAACATAACCGTCTTCGATCAGAATTTTATTTAAACTGTCTATCAGGTAAGTATTAGTACCTTTCCTGCTGTCGATCCACAGGTCAGCATACTTTGTAAGTTTTATTTCTGAAGAATTAATTAAAACTAATTTAGCGCCGCGCTTCTGCGCCTCTTTGATCTTGAGTTCCATCACAAGATTTTCTTCGGAGAGGTTCGAATTAATGACAACGATAACATCTGCATCTTTCAGATCATCCATCGAAGCAGTTGAAGATGTGAAACCTGTCATTGAATCCAGTGCGTTAAGATCATTGCCGTAAACAAGGTTTGAGAAACTCGAAATATTATTATTCTTTAAACCGGTACGTGCAAATTTCTGAAGCAAGTAAAGTTCTTCGTTTGAAAGTTTAGGTGAAGCTAAAACCGCGACGGAATCGTGTCCGTATTTTTCAATCAACTCTTTAATTTTCTTTTCAGAATATTTCAGAGCTTCATTTGTATCTACGAAATCAATTATACCGTGTCTTCTTATCTGCGGAAACAGTACACGGTTTTTATTCATCAGGTAACGGTGACCAAACCTGCCTTTGACACATAAATATCCTTTATTATGTGAGTCTTTTATTTCCTCAGTTGTGTTGGCTACATAAAAAATATCATCACTGATTTTCTTAAAATTAATTTTACAGCCAACTGAACAGAAACTACAGACTGTTTCAATATTCTCTTTTGGAAGAGTGCCTAAAATCTTGAACGGGAATTTTTCGCTTATCGCACCTGTAGGACATGCATCAATACAATTACCGCAGGAGATACAGTTTGTATCAAGTAATGCTTTTTCCATTGCCGGTTTTACTACGGATTTAAATCCACGGTTAATAAATCCGAGTGCCGAAACTTTTAATATCTCTGAACACGTTCTTACACATCTTCCGCAGTTAATACACTTATTCGGATCAAGCATAATGAAAGGATGTCTTCCGTCAGCAAGGTATTTTTTTGTTTCACCGGTAAACGTGGAAATGTTGACATTATATTCATCACAGTATTTTCTTAAATCACAGTCATAATACTCGGAACAGCCGCATTCAAGACAACGTTTGAATTCATCAGCAACCTGCTCTTCGGTCAATCCTTCTTCAACTTCTTTAAAGTTATGTATCCTGTCGGTAACCTCGAGTTCCTGCATCTTTTCGCGCACAAGTTTTTTAACACCTTCAAATTCTCTTTCATTAATTTTTGTAAGATTATGTTTGAAACTGTAAAACTTTCCGTTTCCGCTTTTGGCTTTTCCGGTTGTAAGATAGGACATGATAGCCTTCGCTGCTTTTTTACCCTGAGCAATAGAAGTGATAGCAGTGAACGGTCCTGTAACGACATCGCCCCCCGCAAACACACCGTGAATTGAAGTTTCCAATGTTTCTTTGTTTACACAAATGGTTCCCCATTTTTCAAGAGAACAATCTTTGTCGAAATTTACGAATTTGGTATCAACGGATTGACCTATCGCGCTTATCAGGTAATCACAATTAACTATAAATTCAGAGCCATCAATAGGAACCGGTTTAGCGCGTTCACCTGGTTTTCCTTCAACTAATCCCATCTTCAAACATTCTATGCCGATTATTTTATGATCTTCAGTAACAATGTTTTTAGGATTTGTAAGGAATAATATTTCTATACCTTCTTTCTGAGCTGCTTCAATCTCTTCAGGGTTTGCCGGCATCTCTTTGATGCTTCTTCTGTAAACAATTTTCACATTTCCGGCTCCGCATCTTAATGCCGTACGTGCGGCATCAATAGCAGTGTTTCCGCCTCCTACTACAACTACATTTCCTTTTAGTTTTGGAATGAAGCTAAGTTCAATCTCTCTTAGAAAATCTATTCCCCTGAAAACTCCGAATGTTATATCTTCACCATCAAGACCCATCTTACTTGCTTTATGTGCCCCGACACCTAAGAATACAGAATCATAACCTTCTTCAAGCAAACTATGTATGCTGAAATCAATTCCGAGTTCAACTCCTGTTTTTACTTCAACACCAAGATTTATTATCCAGCTTATTTCCGAGTCGAGAATTTTTTTGGGAAGCCTGTACTCAGGGATACCATAACGT
>JAEXTA010000132.1 GCA_023453665.1 Bacteroidota bacterium
TTCCTGTTCTGAATATTTCATTATCAACTGCACAAACTTTTACTGCACTTGCAGTATCGGCATTTGCTTTAACATCACTTGACACAGCAACCCGTTTAGCAAGATTTATGTTCCAGGAATATTTTGAATCACAGGATAAAAAATCATCTTTAGTCACAAACAGGTATGTTTCAACAGGAATTACCGTGACATTTGGTGCGGCACTAACATTTAGCGGACAAACAATGTCTATCTGGCCAGTTTTCGGAAGTGCGAATCAATTACTTGCTGCGCTGGCTTTGCTTGCCCTTACTGTATGGGTTGCAAATCTTAAGAAAGGATTTTTATTCGTTCTTATACCAATGATTTTCATGTTTGCTGTAACATTAACTGCTCTTGGAATGTTAGTCTATCAGAATTTTATTATTGATAATTACGCACTATCAGTTATTTCGGTGTTGCTTTTCATTCTTGCAGTAATGCTTGGATTAAAAGCATATACTGTTCTGACAAACGGGAAAAAATTAATTAAAGAACATGTGTAGAATTAATTGTTTAACTGTTATCCTGATTTTAACTATTAAACAATAGAGCAATGAAACAATCAACTTAAACTATAGGAAGAGAGATCAATGAAAGATAAAGTCTTAAAGATTTGGCCCGAAATAAACTGGATTGAAAATAAAGAACTAAGAGAAAAAGTTTTAAACTGCTGGGTTTATGCAATTGAAAATTCTGTTCTCTCACCTGAAGATTTAGAAGTTATTCCATTCTCACTGCTCATCAAGGATTGCAAGATTTCTTTTATGAATCACAAACGCACAGCAGTACAACTTTCGGTTGATATTGCTAAAAGAATGAAAGAAAATTTTGGCAATGAAATAAAAATAGATATGGATTTATTAATCGCCGGTGCAATCCTGATTGACATTGGAAAGTTAATTGAATATGATAAAGTTGATGGTAAACTTGTAACAAGCAAAGCAGGACATCTGCTTCGTCACCCTTTCAGTGGAGTTTCAATCGCTGACAGATTCGGATTACCGTATGAAGTCCAACATATAATTGCGTACCATGCAAAAGAAGGTGACTTAGCAAAACGAAATGTTGAAGCTATAATTGTTCATCATGCTGATTTTGTTAGCTTCGATCCGTTTAAAGCGTAAAAGGCGAGAAGCGAGAGGCAAGAGAGTATATGTTAAATCTTAGTCATAAAAATTTAGATGTATGGAAATTTAGTTTGCAATTAATCACCAAGATTTATTCAATAACAAAAAATTATCCGAAAGAAGAATTGTTCGGTTTGACCAGCCAACTTCGTCGTGCTTCAATCTCTGTCGCATCAAATATTGCAGAAGGACTCTCCAGAAACTCTGCTTTAGAAAAAATTAGATTCCTTGAGATATCACGTTCATCATTAGTTGAAATTGATACACAATTAGAAATTTCTTTAAAATTAGCATATTGTAAAGCATCTGAATTAGATGAAATAGATAAACTCTCTAATAGTTTGTTCGCAATGATAACAGCATTAATTAAAAAGATAAAATTAAAATGAACATCTAGCCTCTCGCTTTTTACTTCTTGCGAGACACCAAAGGAGAAAATATGTCCCAAACCCTCATCGAAAAAATAGCACAAAAATTTGCAGTTGGATTAAATCAAAATCACGAAGTTCATGCAGGTGATTACCTTTCAATTAAACCCGCCTACGTGATGACACACGATAATACCGGCGCAGTCATTCCAAAATTTAAATCTATCGGCGCTACAAAACTTTTTAATCCGCGACAAGTCGTCAACACTCTCGACCACAACGTTCAGGATAAGACTGAAAAAAATTTAGAGAAGTACAAAAAGATTGAAGAGTTTGCTAAATCAATGGGAGTTGATTTTTATCCTGCAGGACGCGGTATCGGTCACCAGATAATGTGTGAAGAAGGTTACGCCTGGCCGGGAACAATGGTAGTCGCATCTGATTCACACTCGAATATGTACGGCGGACTCGGATGTCTTGGAACTCCGATCGTTCGTACCGATGCAGCAGCAATATGGGCGACAGGAAGAACATGGTGGCAGGTTCCGCCAATTGCGAAAGTTGAGTTGAAAGGAAAACTAAGAACAGGTGTAACTGGTAAAGATGTTATTATTGCTTTATGTGGCTTCTTCAATCACGATGAAGTTTTAAATCACGCAATAGAATTTGTGGGTGACGGTGTTTCCCATTTATCCGTTGATGAAAGACTTGCAATTGCAAATATGACAACTGAATGGGGCGCACTAGCGGGCGTCTTCCCCATTGATGATGTAACAATTAACTGGCTTGAACAACGTGCCGATTACATTTCAACACGCGGACTTGAAGGAGTTTTTTCAGATTCAGATGGTAACGGCAAACAACCAAGAATGAATCAGGAAAGAATTAATGAACTCAAAAAAAATATTCTTAGTGCTGATACGAATGCCTTCTACGCTAAAGAACTGGCAATTGATTTATCAACCGTTGAGCCTTATGTATCTGGTCCAAATACTGTTAAGACAATGAATTCGGTTTCACAATTAGAATCTAAAGATGTAAAAATTCAAAAAGCATATTTGGTTTCATGTGTGAACAGCAGACTTGATGATATAAAAGAGGCTGCGTCAGTTATTAAAGGAAAGAAAGTCGCTGAAGGTGTTAACTTTTATATTGCAGCGGCTTCAAGTGAAGTTCAGAAAGAAGCTGAGAAACTTGGATATTGGAAATCGCTAATTGATGCCGGTGCTATTTCTTTACCACCAGGATGCGGTCCTTGTATTGGACTTGGAACAGGTTTACTTGAAGATGGTGAAGTTGGAATCTCAGCAACGAACAGAAACTTTAAAGGAAGAATGGGTTCACCGAACGCTCAGGCATATCTTGCATCACCTGCGGTTGTTGCTTCATCAGCGGTTTCAGGAAAAATTGATTTTGATTGGAATGTTTCAAATCCAATTCAACTTTCAGGCTCGATAAAAATTAATGAGAAAAAATCAGGAACAAAATCATCTGTAAAAATTATTGAGGGATTTAAACCTTTAGTTGAAGGTGAATTAATTTTCTGTCACCAGGATAATCTTAATACCGATGGAATTTATCCCGGCAAGTACACCTACAACGATGATATGACTCCGCAGCAGCAAGCAGAAGTTGTTATGGAAAATTATGACCCTGAATTTGTCAAGATTACAAAAGCCGGTGACGTTCTTGTCGGTGGATTCAATTTCGGAACCGGGTCATCACGAGAACAGGCAGCAACAGCATTGAAGTACAAAGGTATCCAGTTAGTAGTTGCGGGAACGTTTAATGAAACTTATAAACGCAACGCACTGAATAATGGTTATCTTTTAATTGAGTGTCCGCAACTTGTAAATGATTTAAAGTCTGAATATGGAAAAGAAAAACTGACTGTAAAATCTGGGAAGAATGTTAAAATAGATTTTGAAAACTCTACCTTAACATTTGACAACAAAACTTATTCAATTGATCCCGTTGGTGAAGCTGCACAGGAGTTGATAGTCACGGGTGGACTTGAAGAGTGGGTGAGAAAAAATTTATAAAAATTGTCTTTGCGAGTGAGTCATCGATCGACGCAAACTATATTTTAATTAGATTGCTTCACTTCGTTCGCAATGAAACTAAAAAATTAAAAAGGAAAACAAAATGAACAAATCAATCTCAAGAACAATATCAGAATTTGCGGTTAATCTGCAATACAAAGATTTACCAAAAGAAGTTATTCACGAAGTAAAAAGATATCTCTACGACTCATTCGGATGTGCGTTCGGAGGGTATCATACAAAAGACGTAAAAATTCTCCGCGACATTTATAAGGATATGGGAGGAAAACCCGAATCAACTGTTATAGGTTACGGTGATAAAATTCCTGCAGTAAATTCAGCGCTTGTTAATGCGTTAATGATTCGCGCTTTGGACTTCAATGACATTTACTGGAAAGAAGATCCTTCACATCCGTCAGATATAATTCCTGCAGCGTTATCAACCGCTGAGATGGTCGGCGCAACAATGGAAGATGTTATCACTGCAATAGTTCTTGCTTATGAATTTGAACAAAGACTTTGCGAATTTGCAGTTCCCGGAATACGTGAACGCAAATGGCATCATGCAACTTTAACACAATTCGTTTCGCCTATTGTTGCAGGAAAAATTCTTGGATTAACTGTCGATCAAATGGTAAACGCAATTGGCATAAGCGGAAGTCACAATCATACGATCGGCTGTCCGACTGCTGGTAAACTAACAATGATGAAAAACACTGTTGATCCAATGGCCACACAAGCCGGAGTATTTGCGGCACTGATGGCACAACGGGGATATTCAGGAACCGAAGCTGTGTTTGAAGGCAAAGAAGGTTTTATGGATTGCTTCCTTGGTTACAATGTTAAAGAACAAAAAGTTGAACCGGTAAGTATGAAAGGTCGCGACGGAGTTTCAGAATGGAAATGGAATATTGAAAAGTTAATCGGCGGCTTAGGTGAAAAGTATAAAATCCTCGAATGCAGTATGAAAGCATTTCCAACAGAAGCTTTAACGCACACTCATCTTTCTGCAACTTTAAAAGTTGTAACAAAAAATAATATCAGCTATGATCTAATTGATTCTGTAACACTTACAACATTAGCACAGGCTTATGATATTCTTTTTGATCCGCATAAGTACCGACCTGAATCAAGAGAAACAGCAGATCATTCACTCCCCTATTGTATTGCTGCGGCGTTGGTTGATCATAAAGTTACAACACAATCATTCTCTGAAGAAAAATTAAAAGACCCGAGAATATGGGAAGTAATTGACAGAATAAAAGGTGAACCATCAATCGAGTTTGAAAAGATGTTCCCTGCCAAGCAGCCAAGTAAGGTTGTTGTTAAAACAAAAGATGGAAGAGAATTTTCTGAGTACCTTGAATATCCCAAAGGCGATCCGAGAGAACCAATGACAATGGAAGATCTTGACAATAAATTTGAAGCATTGTCATCACAACTACTGGTAGCAGGAAGAAGAAAAGAAGTGAAGGAAGCAATCTTCAGTGCTGAGTTAATGACAGCAAAAGAGTTTATGAAGAAGATGATCGTTTAATTCTATTGTTACATTGTTAAATTGATTCATTGTTGTAAGAATGGATAAGAAATTTTTAAAACTTAATGACATAGATGCGTATAAAATTGCTTTTAATTTGAGCAATTTTGTTTGGGACTTAATTGTAAAATTGGATCGTTTTAATTCTGATACCGTTGGGAAACAATTCGTTCGTGCTGTGGATTCAGTTTCTGCTAATATTGCTGAAGGATTCGGCAGATATTCAAAAAAAGATAAGATTAAATTTTACAGAATTAGTTTTGGATCAATGTATGAATCATTGGACTGGAACGAAAAAGCATTTAAAAGGAAATTAATATCTAAAAATGACTATGACTACATATATACTGAATTAAAAAAACTTCCAAAGTTAATTCATCAATTAATTAATTTTACAAATTCAAAATTATCCGAATAACAATGCAGCAATTTAACAATCCAACAATAGTGCTATGTACATCACTTTTTAATTATAAATGAGATTTGAAAATGAAAAATAAATTAAATAAAACAGTTAGCGGCAAACGCGGCGATTCAGTCCGCTCTGATTGCTATTTTGAAATTGAACTGAAAAATTCAGGTGGGATTAAAATCGACCTGAAAAGTAAAGTTGAAACCATGTATGGAGAATCAACACGGCAAATGATTCTTGATATGTCAAAATTCTTTGGATTAAAAGATGCAAAGATTCTGCTTGAAGATAACGGTGCATTACCATTCGTACTTGCTGCCCGGTTTGAACTCGCTGTGAAAAGATTATTCCCTGATAATAAAAAGGAATACCTGTTTCCATTGCTTGAACAAAATAACTATTCAACAAAAAAAGATCAGCTAAGAAGAAGCAGGCTATACCTTCCGGGAAATGAACCAAAGTTTTTTGTTAATGCAGGACTTCATTCACCCGATGGAATAATCTTAGACCTTGAAGACAGTGTAGCACCAACTGAAAAAGATGCCGCACAACTTTTAGTTCGCAACGCATTACGGTCTGTTGATTTTTATGGCGCTGAAAGAATGGTTCGTATCAATCAGCTTCCTAAAGGTTTGGATGATTTGAAATACATCATTCCTCACAATGTCAACGTTTTACTTGTTCCCAAGTGTGAATCAGCGGAACAAATTCTTCAACTTGAAAAAGAAGTAGACAAACTGAAGAAGCAGTACAAGGTGACAAATGATATTTTCTATATGCCGATTATTGAAAGTGCACTCGGAGTAATTAAATCTTATGAGATTGCTGCCGCATCAAAAAATAATTGTGCACTCGCAATAGGACTTGAAGATTACACTGCAGACATAGGAACTCAACGCACAAACGAAGGACGTGAAAGTATTTTTGCAAGGCAGATGCTTGTAAACGCCGCTAAAGCTGCAGGCATACAAGCTATCGATACAGTATTTTCAGATGTTTCAGATATGGAAGCTCTTCGCCAAAGTGTTATTGAAGCTAAGTCACTTGGATTTGAAGGTAAAGGATGTATTCATCCAAGACAAATAAAAGTTGTTCATGAAGCATTCGCCCCGACCAAAGATGAAATTGAAAAAGCCAAAAAGATTGTTCTCGCATTTGAAGAAGCTGAGAAAAAAGGATTGGGTGTTGTTGCACTTGGCAGTAAGATGATTGACCCGCCTGTTGTAAAGCGTGCTCAAAATGTAATGCACCTGGCAAAATTAAACAATTTAGTTTAGTCCGGATAAATAAGATTTTACCGGCTCTATAATATTTAAGGGAGAAAATAATGGGGTTACTGATGTGTTCAATTTGTTTGATTGCCTTCAGCTTTAATCTAAATGCATTTATTATTTCTGAACGGGAAAATAAAATGGCTCCCGACTCAACTATTACAATACAATCTGATCAACAAAATAATAATTCAATGCCTGATTCAATCTTAAATAAATATCCATTCAAAAACCAAAATTATTTTAATAAATATTTCCCGGGAGTTGAAGCCTATTATCAGGATTTCTATATCCGTGGAAGTGAAAATTTTGAAACTGGGTTTTATCTTGATGGCACAAAAATTAACGACATCCTTACCGGAGGTTATTCGTTTTTTATCAATCCAAAAGTATTTGATAGAATAGATTTTTATAACGGATATCTACCTGCTGAGTATGGAAATATATCTGCGGGTTTATTTGATTATAGATTACGTACGGGAGGGGATAAGTTAAGTTTTGAGATTGAACATCTGAACGACAATATAACTTTAACAAGTGACCCTTATTCTGGAAACAAAAGATTAGGAGCTTATTACTATGGACACAATGAAACCAATATCAGTATTGGTGGTCCTGCATTTATTCC
>JAEXTA010000142.1 GCA_023453665.1 Bacteroidota bacterium
ACATGGTGCGGACCCTGCAAAATGATCGCTCCGATTGTTGAAGAACTTGCAGGAGAATACCAGGGTAAAGTCAAAATCGGTAAGCTTGATGTTGATGAAAATCAGCAGACATCAATTAAGTATGGTGTGAGAAGTATTCCGACAATATTAATATTTAAAGACGGTAAACTAAAAGACACAATCATTGGAGCAGTGCCTAAGCCTCAGATAGTATCAAAGCTTAATGCTGCACTCTCCTGAAAAATCAAAAATTAAAAACGACTCCACCGAATTTTTGTTTAATAATTTGGTGGAGTAGTCATTTCAAAAATTTCCCGATAAGATGAAAAAAATTATTATTACTGATGCAGTTGATAAAAAGTGCGCTGAGTTATTTGGATCTGCCGGCTTTGAAGTCAACTTTACACCGGGTATAAAAGCCGACGAACTCAAAAAAATAATCTGTGATTATAACGCATTGATCGTAAGAAGTGAAACTCAGGTTACCTCTGAACTTATTTCAATGATGACCAATATGGAAGTGATAGGAAGAGCGGGAACCGGTGTTGATAATATTGATGTTGATTCAGCAACCCGCAAAGGTATTCTTGTTATGAATACACCCGGCGGTAATACAATATCAACTGCAGAACATACCATGGCATTGATGTTATCGATGTGCAGAAATATCGCGCAAGCTAATCAATCAATGAGAATCGGAAAATGGGATAGAAAATCTTTTAAAGGAACTGAACTCCATAACAAAACGCTTGGTGTAATAGGTCTTGGAAAGATCGGGAGAGAAGTTGCGTTAAGGTCCAAATCATTCGGGATGAAAGTGATCGGGTACGATCCGGTTCTTTCAGACGATATAGCTTCAAAGTTAGGAATTGAACTTTGTTCGCTGGAATTATTGTTAAGCAAATCTGATGTGATAACTGTGCATGTTCCTTTAACTGAAGAAACAAAATATCTATTAAATGAACAGTCATTAAAAAAATGTAAAAGAGGAGTCAAAATAATTAATTGCGCCCGAGGTGGAATTATTAATGAAGAAGCATTAATAAATTCTGTTGATGAAGGATTTGTTTCATCTGCAGCATTTGATGTGTATGAAACAGAGCCACCTGATTTAATGAATAAATTAATTCAACATCCCAAAATTATTTGTACGCCGCATCTGGGTGCTTCAACTGATGAAGCACAGGAAAAAGTTGCAATTCAAATTGCAGAACAAACTATAGAATTGTTCAATAAACAATCTGCAAAAGGTATCGTTAATGCTTCTCTGATTGAAGCCGGATTTAATAAAGATTTATCACCTTATCTAAAACTGGCGGAAACAATTGGATTACTTCAGAGTCAGATGCTGAAAGGTCAGTTGATAAAAATAAATATTATTTATAATGGTGAATTACTTTGCACATCATCATCTGTTCTTACAGCTTCAGTGATAAAAGGATTTTTAAAAGATAAAAGAACAGAATCCATTAACATTGTAAACGCACTGTTTTTAGCTGGTGAAATGGGGATCGATATTTCTGAAAAAAACTCAGTTACTCATGAAGTTTATAAAAATCTGGTTACTGTTGAATGTATTACAAGCGAAGGAAAAAAATCTATATCAGGAACATTGTTCGGTAACCAGGAAATAAGAATAGTGATGATTGATGAATACCAGATAGAACTAAAGCCTGAAGGCAACATGATCTTTTACAGTAATATTGATAAACCCGGTATGTTAGCATCGGTAAGCAAAATACTTGCTGATGCAAATCTCAACATTGGCGGATTATCATTAGGTCGTATTGAAGAGGGGAAGATGGCTTTAACAGTAATCAATGTTGACAGCGAAGTAAATCAAAACATAATTAATCGTATTTCATCTATAAGCGGAGTTGAAAAGATTTATCTGGTTAGGATAAAGGATTAACGGAATTTAAAATCTCTTGACATTCTTCAGGAAAAAAAGCTAATTCCGTGTGGAAAAATGAATTACAAAAACCACTTGACTAAAAAAGATGGTTGTATTATTTTGATTTCGCTCTTAGAATTAACAATAATTTAATATCCGGTAAAGGAAGTTCATATTTAATTGTTGTCCGTTTTTAAAAATAATTTAAGTACACATTCATTTCATTCATTAACAAAGGAGAGTAAAATGAGCAAAAGACTCTTTACTATGTGCCTCTTGGTTCTATTTGCGTCAACTTTAATTATTGCACAGGATCGTCCGCTTGGTAAAACCAAAGTGCTGGCAGATGATTCAGTAGTTCCAACTGTCACTACCACAGATAAAATGGGTTCAGGTTTGAATCTTACTGGAGAATCAATCGGTGTTACTACTGATTATGATTATTTTTCTAACAGTATAGTTCGTGATCAGATAGTTTGGGATGCAACTTTAACCACACCTCATCTTTTAAATATGGTTCGTGGTTTTGATAGTGGAAATCCAACAACGCGTTTTACTATGCATTCATATAAAGATGCAGGTAGCTGGATCAATAATAAAGTAGTTGATGCAGCAGCAGGCTGGCCTCACATAGATTTAGGTTTAACCGGTGATGGCGCTGGTTTAGTAGCTGGTGTATTCCATACTCCTTCCAGATATTTTATCTGGGATTTTGGAACAACCTACAATGCTACTCAATTTGATGGATCAACTGACCCTTCAATACAATTATCAGGAAACACCATCTGGTTAGCTGCATCTGGTAATAGATTACTTTTTACATTCTATAAAGCTGTTGATTTTGCTTCCCCTGTTTTATGGGATACAATCTCTTCATTCCATCCGTCACCAATCTGGTGGATAGAAAATGGTGGAGTTGAAGTGGGTATGTCCAAATCACAAAATGAACAGAATTTATTAATGTTTGGCACGAACACGGGTATTGCTGGTGGTGGCAATCACGTGTATAATGGTATTCCTGAAGCAGAAGCTGATAACTTCTGGGTTATCTCTTCAACAGATGCTGGCGCTAGCTGGACTGGTGAAATGATTGCCCCTGACGGTGTTCTCAATGGAGTATCAGGTTATCATACTCCTCAATTTGCACCACTAATTGAAAACTTTGGTCAGGTTGACATGGCAGTTACAAATGATGGCGTAAAACATGCTCTTGCTAATGGATATGGATTAACATTCAATGCTACAGGTGATACTGCTATTGGAAATAGTTTCCCTGTATTATACTGGAATTCAACAACAGATACGTGGGTATCTATTTCTGATGAAGAAATTGATACAGTTGCAGCGATCGCAGATCTCTATCCTACAAACAGTATCGGTCAGGCTTATCCATCAATTTCAGTAAGTGAAAATGGACAGGTACTTTATGCAATGTGGACAGGTCCACAATTCAGTGCACCTGGTGTTCTGGATACTTTAAATGCTCTATATTGGAGAGACTTATATCATGCATTTTCAACTGATGGTGGAACAACATGGACTTATGGTGGTGTTTTCCCCGGAATGCAAACCGACAATTCAGAAGCTTTTGGACATGCAGCTCAGCATCTTGAATTTGTTGAACCAAACATCTACAGAGCTCATATAGTTTACCTTGCAGATTTAACAACAGGTGTTGGACCATTTGATGGTGTGTTAACGAATAACCCGATAATGTACACGACCTATGATATTATTGTTACAGATGTAAATGAAGGATCATTAGTAAATACATTTGAACTGGAACAAAACTATCCTAACCCGTTCAACCCGTCAACTCAGATAAGCTACACATTGGCTGAAAGAACCAATGTTACTTTGAAAGTTTATGATGTTTTGGGTAAAGAGATTGCAACATTAATCAATACAAGCCAGGATGCTGGAAAACATAATGTTACATTCGATGCCTCAAATTTGGCATCTGGTTTATACATTTATACAATAAATGCAGGTAACTTTACAAGCTCAAAGAAAATGATGTTTTTGAAATAAGCCTATTCAAAATGCTCTTTCTTAATTAAAATCCGGTAGCTGTCAAGAAATTGACAGCTACCGTTTTAATTAGGAGGACAGAAGGAAAAACATCTTATAAAAAATATGTACTATTATAAAATGAGGTATGAGATGCGGAAAAAATTTAAGGAGATTGCAATAATTCTCCTTCTGACAATGGTTGGTTTTACAATCGCAGGTTGTATAGAAGAACCAACAGTTGAACCGATAAAACGGCCATTCTCCGAGATAAGGCTCGTTAACCTTTCTAATAATGTTGATGGAATGCGAATATTAATTGATGATCAGCAGATAGCTACATTGGCTATTACCGGTTCTACCGGCTATTTTGATGTTAAATCTGGTGTGAGGGTATTTAAAATATATAATTCAAGTAATGATTTGATTTTTGAAAAGGAATTAACAATTATTTCTTATGATCGGGCGACTCTGGTATTTTCTGGTTTTTACTCCAGTGACCCATTGCTTAACACTTTTTCAAATTTCGAAATCGTTGAAGGTGAAGTATATGTTCCTAGCAATCCCAATGCAGGGAGAGCAAATATTTATGTTGTAAATTCAGCTTCAGAGGTTGATACAACGGAATCAAAAGAATTTTATATTCGGGGTACAGTTACGCCAGTTGGAGGGACTCCCGTTGAAACAGTTTTTAATAACGGGGCTGATTCAACTGTAGTATTCGGAGAGACGTTTTCAATAGGAAATGTATTACCGGGTGAATTCGCATTCAGATTTATATCTGATGGAGTTACCGTTAATGCCCCCGCATATACAATATCGGCTGGAATGAGATATTATTTGTTTATATATGGACATCCTAACAATGTTCAGTTCTTTATTAACGAAGTTGTCCCACAACCTCAAAGAAACAAATAAGAACTGAATTAAAAAAAAGGAGATGAAAAACATGAAAAACAATTTTACAAAATTATTGATTTTACTTCTGCTATCCTTGTCGGTGGGTGTAGGATTAGCTCAGACAGGAAAAGTGGTTGGTAAAGTCACAGATATTGAAACCGGTGAACCACTTATTGGAGCCAACATTATTATAAGTGGAACAAATTTAGGTGCAGCAACAAACATCGATGGAAACTTTATTATACTTAATGTTCCACCCAGCACTTATACACTGGTTGGAAAATATATTGGCTATAAAGATGTTACTAAATCTAACATCGTTGTTTCAGGTAATTTAACCACCGAGGTTAATTTTCAATTACCTTCTGAAACTTACGAACTGGGAATAGTTACGATAGTTGCTGAGAAAGAATTAATTAACAAAAATATTACAAACTCGAATACAGTTTTAACTTCGAAAGATATTGAAAATCTTCCTGTAAGGGGAGTTAATGCAGTAGTGAGTACACAGACCGGCGTCGTAAATCAAGATGGTAATATTCACGTTAGAGGTGGCCGTTCAGATGGTGTCGCATTTTACGTTGATGGTGTTTTGGTTAATGATCCAGTCTTTGGCGGAGCAAGAACGCTTGGAATTATTAATGCAGTTCAGGAAATTCAATTCCAGGCTGGTGGCTATTCTGCTGAATTTGGTGGTGCAAACTCCGGAATAATTTCAACTACTACCAAAATTGGTACCGAAAATTATCAATTCAGTTTTGAGGGAATTACAGATAATTTTGTAAAAGTTGGAAATAAATATCTTGGAACCTACAGTTATGGATATAGTGAATATGCATTCACTGCCGGCGGTCCGATACATCCTGACTATAAAAAACTCAAATTTTTTCTAGCTGGTAACAATGTATATAACAGAACTCCAATTAACTGGTATCGTGGAGCTAATTTCCCCGGATTGTACGATCCTGAAAGAAAGAAAGCTTATGACGATGCAGTTCGTGAAGGAAGAAATCCAGGGACCGTGGATACAATTGATTTTGTTTATCCTGCCGGGTATCTCTTGAATGCAGGTCAAAACACGTATAATATTCAAGGTAATTTATTCTGGGATCTAAATCCATTTACCATCCGTTTAAATGGTAGTTTCAGATACACAGAAGGCAGAAATGGTCGAGTTCTACTAACCTATAGAACCGCTGATCGTGCAGGTTATAATGAGGGACAAACTATAACATCAAGTTTGAAAATCACACAGGTACTTAGCGATAAAGCTTTTTATGATGTGATATTCAATTATTTTGATGATTATAACGTTAATATGGATCCAATATTCAAGCATAATATCGCAGCATATGGCGACTCAATTGAGAATGCGAAATACGGAACCACATTACGTACTGATGGACAATTCCCAACTGCAGTTATCATTTATGGTAACTCATTCACACGACAAGTTGTTCCATTCAATAATTATACTAAAAATCGATCACGCAACATAGGTGGTATTGTAAACCTGCTTTATCAAATTGGACAACATCACGAAATGAAAACTGGTGGTGATTTTAAATACTACACAATTCGAAGATATTCAGT
>JAEXTA010000061.1 GCA_023453665.1 Bacteroidota bacterium
CTCTCACACAGGTCTGATGCATACCGCCTGAATCTTGGGAGGATTTTACTCCAGTCGTCATTATCAGGATTTATTGCCCAGATTATATCACTCATAGATTCCTGCACATCTGAAGCGCTTTCATGAATCAGAGAAATTAATTTTTGCACCAAAGGAGTTTTCTGTTCACCAAGTTCTTTTGATATCGCATCTGAGAAATAGACGATACCTGTTAATGTTGCACTAACATCATCGTGAAGATCTTTTGCAATCCTGTTGCGTGTTCTTTCAACTTCCAACAATTTATTCAACCTGTATCTATGAATTGAATAAAGCATTAAAACTAATACAATAACTGCAGTTGTTCTGAACCACCATGTTTTCCAGAAAGGCGGAGCGATTGTAATTCCAAGTACTGCTTTAACAGGATTGAAAACTCCACTGCTGTTGGAGCCACGAACCATAAATTTGTAGTGACCATGGTTAATATCAGTATAGCTTGCAAAATTTCTGCTGCCGGAGTTTACCCAGTTCTTGTCAACACCTTCAAGTTTATATTCAAAAACATTATTCTCGGGTGAAGTAAAATCAAGTGAGGCAAATTCAATAGTAAAAAAATTCTGGTCGTAATTAAGTTGAATTTCTTTTTTAAACAGTATTGATTCATTTGCATTAAATGGTTTGTCAAATACACGGAAATCTGTGATGACTACATTGGGCAGGTATGTATTATTTTTAATTGATTTCGGGTCAAATGAAACTGCTCCGGAACTGCCGCCAAAAAATAATCTGCCGTCTTTTGATTTAAATACAGCGCCTGCTGAAAAATCACTTATCAAAAGCCCGTTTGATTTATCATAATTTTTAATCATTCCGTTTACAGGATTAAATTTTGTAATTCCATGGTTAGAGCTTAACCACAGATTACCCTGATCATCTGGAATAATTCCATAAACCACATTTCCCGGCAGCCCGTCATCAACAGTGTAATGAATAAATCTTTTTTTATCTCTTTCAAATTTATTTAAACCATTTCCCCACGTGCCTATCCACAAGTTTTTATCAGCATCTTCAGTAATACACCATATTGAATTGCTGCCAATACTTGTTTTGTCATTAAGATCATTCGTAAAACGTATAAAAGAATTTTTTTTGCGGTCAAACAGATTTAAGCCTGTGGCGATTGATCCAAACCATAAATCGCCAGAACAGTCTTCGTAAATACTAAAGATTGAATTACTGCTTATAGTTGTGGTATCAGCAGGATTTGTTTTGTATATGATTTCTTTTCCGGTTGAAGTATTATAACGATGAACCCCATCTGTTGGGGTTGCGATCCATAATTCACCATACCTGTCTTCCCTTATAACAGACACGCCGCCAAGTTTTATCTTAATATTATTTACAGGTGTAAACTTTTTTGTATTCCTTTCGTATTGAATAACAACTCCGCCGGGTGAATGCACACCGGGATCAGCGCCAATCCAGATATTTCCTTTACTGTCCTCATATATCACAGTAATTGCATTACTCCCGAATACAGGATTCTGCAGAAAACTTTTAAACTCGTTTGATTTTTTTTCTTTAAAATTAATTCCCCCGCCATCAGAGCCTATCCACAAATTCCCGAGATGATCTTCACATATTGCCAGAACAGGATTAGGACTAATGCTTGAAGGATTTCCGGGAATATGTTGAATGTGATTAAAGTTCTGGTTGAGAGGTTCGTACCTGTTAATTCCTCCGCCGCCAGTACCAAACCATATTCCACCGCTTTTATCTTCATATATCGACATAACTGCGCCGATACTTATTGAAGTGCTTACAGAAGGATTGTGTGAAAAATTAATAAATGATTCAGTCCCGGGAATAAACAAGTCCAGTCCTTTATCGAATGTACCGATCCATATTTTATTCCTGCTGTCAATAAGAATACTCACTATCCTGTTACTGCTGAGTGAATTTTTTCTGCCGGGAATATTCTTATAAACTTTAAATGATGATGTGGATTTATTAAAAACACTTACGCCGCCGTTAGCACTTGCTATCCATATATTTCCGGAATGATCTTCTGCTAGATTAAAAACAAGGTTACCGCCAAGTGAGTTTGGATCTGATGAATTTTTATACCAGGAATATTTTTGTGTGACAGGATTCAAATTTATTAATCCTTCCCACGTTCCTATCCATAAAGTGCCATCGGAATCTCCAAGCAAACATTGAACGTGAACTGACTCAAAAATTTTTTTGAGAGAATTATCAAATTCTTTTGTGATGAAAGAATCTTTTTCACTGTTATAGAGAAAGAATTCAAACTTTGATGATGCTGCCCAGAGATTTCCCTTTGCATCTTCAGCAAGTGTGATGATCTTGATCTGACTAAAACTTTTATCATCACTAAAAGAGTACCTTTTAAAGTTATTTTTAGTCTGAATAAATCTGCTAAGCCTTCCTCTTAGGGTTAAGATCCAGAGTTCACCTGTTTTATCCTTAAAAACTTTTCTTATTCCAAGATCCTGGATTGATGTTGAATCATCGGGTTTATTTCTGTAAACAATAAACTTATTACCATCGAAGCGGTTTAAGCCGTCTTCGGTAGCAAACCACATAAATCCGATTTTATCCTGGACGATATTGAATACTGATGATTGGGAGAGACCGTTGTCTGTTGTGAGATGAGTAAAATGACTTTGAGACTGTGCAAAGTGAAGCACTGAAAAAAACAGCGAACAAAGGACTATTAAAATTAATAACCTGCAAACGCTCATTTTACCCCAAAGTGTAGTATTAATATCTGTGCTAAACTTACTTTTTTGAGTTGTGTAAGTCAATCAAAGTAGCAGCTGAAAGGATAAATTATTTGCAAAAAAAAGCGACCATTTTTGGTCGCTTAGATTAATGACAATATTTTTTGTCCGTAGATTATTTTAACAAAATCATCTTCTTTGTCTCATTAAAATCCCCAACCTTCAGTTGATAGTAATAAACTCCGCTTGCCAACTGACGACTGCCGACTGTGGACTGAAATTCAATTTCATAACTGCCAGTTTGTTTGTATTCGTTAACTAGTGTTGCTACTTCGTTACCGAGTATGTCATAAACTTTCAACGTTACCCACGCGGGGGACGCATAATATGCGTCCGCTACGCTGTATTTTATTTTTGTTGTTGGGTTGAATGGGTTTGGATAGTTTTGTGAAAGTTCAAAATTATTTGGTGAAGAATTTTCTTCATCAAGACCTGTTACTCCACCGTTTGTTGTGTGAAGAATTACTCCTCCATCTCCAACACACCAGCCCTTGTCTCCTCTTAGACAAATTGAAATTAGCAACTCAACAATGCCTGTTTCCTGCACTGACCAGTTTTCACCTGCGTCAGTGGTATGAATAATTGTTCCGTTTGCGCCTGCTGCCCATCCGGATTGTGAACTTACAAAATCCATTACCCAAAGATTACCGGAAACTCCACTGGTTTTTGGTAACCAGCTGCTGCCTCCATCAGTTGTTTTTAATATTGTTCCGTTAGTGCCGCAAACAAACCCCGTCTCATCCGATACAAAGTAAACCGAAAATAAAATTTCTGATGTTCCGCTTGACTGCGGCAGCCAATCCATACCGCCATTTGTCGTTTTAAAAATGATACCGCTTTCACCTGCAATCCATCCAACAAGTGAGTTAACAAATTCTACCGATCTGAATCCCGTTGATGTTCCGCTGAATTGCGGATTCCATGTTTCTCCTGCATCAGTAGTATTAAGAATTGTTCCGGATGATCCTATTATCCATCCTGAATCAGGTGATGCAAAAAAAACAGAAAGCAGGAATTCCGAAACTCCGCTTGGTTTTGTATTCCAGGTTGTTCCGCCATCGGTCGTTTTAATAATATGTCCTGAATATCCAACCGCAAAACCGGTTTGCTCATCAATAAAGAAGGCTGAATATAAATTAAATACCGAACCGCTGTTCTGGAGAACCCAGGTTGTGCCCCCATCTGTTGTTTTTTGAATAATGTTAAATAAAGTAGGACCCGATGAACTACCGCCGACAATCCACCCTGTATCATCATTAACAAATTTTACTGAGTAGAGTGTGTTATCTGCCGGAAGTGGATTTTGCAATGACCATTGAGAATACAAATGAGGACAAACACTAAAAACCAAAAGAAAGAAAAACTTTTTTAACATCAGATCATCTCCCTTTTTTTATCTGGAACGTGGAATAGAAAATTATTTGTTCGGAAAGTTTCTGAACAAAATTAGTAATTATTTTTTTCTGATGTTATACGTATTAGTACACTGTTATCAATACTTAACGAATGACAACAGACATGGTTTTTATACATCCTTTTTATTACTGATTATTTTACCAACAACATCTTCTTTGTTTCAATAAAGTTACCAACCTTCAATTGGTAATAATAGACTCCGCTTGCCAACTGACGACCGCCTGCTGTGGACTGAAATTCAACTTCGTAACTGCCGGATTGTTTGTATTCGTTTACAAGTGTTGCTACTTCGTTGCCGAGTATGTCATAAACTTTCAATGTTACCCACGCCGGGGACGAATAATTTGCGTCCGCTACGGTGTATTTTATTTTTGTTGTCGGGTTGAATGGGTTTGGATAGTTTTGTGATAATAAAAATTGCTCTGGAAGTTTTGTCTGTGGTTCCTCTTTTATATCTGTTAGTACTGTGTCCCCATTCTCATCAACTATCATTTTACTTTCCCAAACACTAAAATAGGCACCTAAAGTATCATAGTTTGCTTGAAAGTACATTGTTCTGCCATCGGGTGTAAGGAACGGTTTTAGCTCATGTCTTGAACGATACTCACCTATGTTATATAGACTGTCGCTCATGGTTGAGATATTCAATGTAAATGGAAGCCCATAGCCTCCCGTTGAATCAAAATACTGTACTATCAAGTTTACGTTATTACCCCCATATGCGTAATAATGTTTTTTCCAATTGGGTGATACCCAGGAACCCCAATCTGATAATGTATAAAGTGGAAACTGTGGAAAATAGTCAGGAGTGCTCCAGAGTCCTGTTACTGTATCCCAGTAGGTTATTCTGCCTTCAGAAAGGTATTCCAGCATCAATGTTGTATTGCTTAGAAAACAACCAACTTCCCACCATCCATTACCAGAACTAATGCCATTGTCGGTAAATATTCTTGCTGTATCCCAATCATTCATTTGCTCGTTCCATTTGGAACGGAAAAGCCTTTGTGTTTCATACCCTGAAAAAATCAAAGTCTTACCATCGGGTGATAAAACTGGTTTGCCTAAGTTTATCTGATTATTTACTTGTGGTCCAAGTTGATGAATTTCAGACCACCCCGTATCAATTTTTTCGATATAACAAATTCCCGAACCAACAAAGTAAATTCTCTTTCCATCCCAGGTTACAGATGGCCCTGTCCCATATACGAGTTTCTTTGGTTTACTCCATTGTTCAACTGCGGGAGGATAACCTAATTGTGCAAATGTACAATGAGTAATTAAAATTATAAGGACAACCAATTGGTGAATTTTCATTTTCTCTTTTATATAAGACTATTTTATTAAAATCATTTTTTTTGTATCAACAAACTCGCCTACCTTTAATTGATAATAATAAACACCGCTTGCCAACTGACGACCGCCTGCTGTGGACTGAAATTCAATTTCGTAACTGCCCGCTTGTTTATTTTCATTTACAAGTGTGGCAACCTCATTGCCGAGTACATCAAAAATTTTTAAAACAACGTTTGACATTTCACCATTGACGTTTGACGGTATTGTAAACTTTATTTTTGTGCTTGGATTAAATGGGTTGGGATAGTTTTGGGACAGTTCAAATTTATTTAGTAATCCGATTTCAACAGACTCACTTAAATCATAATACTTATATGTTCCATCAAAATCTATCTGCTTTAGTCTGTATTGATATAATCCTTCATTCAAATTTTCATCTATAAATGAATATGAATGAGATTCTGTTGTTGTTCCGTTTCCGTTAACAAAGCCAATGATATTCCATTCATTACTTTTTTCATCTTCTGTTTTTCTTCTTTCGATTTGAAATCCCTGGTTGTTTGTTTCTGTTGCTGTCTGCCAGTTAAGTGTGACATTGTTTTGATTTACTGAGGCAATAAAAGATGAAAGCTCAACAGGAGTAATTCCATGCTCATTAAAGACTACTAAACCTGCGCTTGCAGTTGCAATCCAAAGATTTCCAAATTCATCAAATGCAAGATCATTAATACCAAAAGTCTGCGGTAGTTGTGAGTTTGTCGAATTAAATGATGTCAAGTTTGTACCATCGAATTTTAATAGTTCTGAACTATTTGTAAACGATTCAGTTCCAACCCAAAGATTTCCGGCACTATCGAATTCAATTGCCGTAGCCATATAATTATAAGTAGTATAATTTGTACCATCAAATTTTAATAGATTACCCCAACCTGCTAATCCTGTTGCAAACCAAATATTATTTAAGGAATCACTTTTAACATCAGTACAATATAGACCAACAGGTCCGGTTTGAGGTTGAAAATATTGTAACGAGTCATTTTCAAATAAGTATAATCCCTCTCCATCGCCAATCCAAATTGATTGATCATTATATAATAACTGACGATAACCGTTTCCTAATTGTAAAGAAAGATGTGTAGCCCAAAGGCTGTCATCTCTGAATTCTATTAAGTAATGAGTCGATCCGATTGAACCATTTATGTTTTTAAGAAACCATACATTATTTAAACCATCAAAGACAATTGAAGAAATACTATGCCCCGGAGGCATAGAATCCGGTATGCCATATACTGACCAATCAGTACCATCAAACTTTGTAAGGAGACTTCCGTACCCGCCCCAAAAGTTTGACTCATTATCTGCATTTATTGTGTTAAAAGAATTACTGGGAATATTAGAGTTGCTTGTATTGTAAATCGTCCAGGAAGAACTATCAATTTTAAGAATTCCGCCTGAAGAAAATGAAATCCATTTTCTGTTTAACTGATCAACAACAATATCACGTACGTTATCAGAAGGTAAATTGGAATTTGATGTATTATAGATTATCCACTGAGGATTGCTTTGTGGAAAACTTACAATGCTAAGCAGAATGACTAAGAACATTGCTGTCTTTTTCATAGTGACCTCTTAAAATAAAATTATTAAATAACCCCGCTTTAAACGAACAAAATAAAACTGTTAAAATCTATAATTATCATTTCATCAGAATTCCCGCTGGGCGGGATTTCTGTTTAAGTGACGTATCACTTAATCATCAACATCTTCTTTGTCTCAATAAATGAACCTGCTTTAAGTTGGTAATAATAAACTCCGCTTGCCAACTGACGACTGCCGGCTGTGGACTGAAATTCAACTTCATAACTGCCAGCTTGTTTGTATTCGTTAACTAGTGTTGTTACTTCGTTGCCAAGTATGTCATATACTTTCAGTGTTACCCACGCCGGGGATGCATAATATGCGTCCGCTACGCTGTATTTAATTTTTGTGCTTGGGTTGAATGGGTTTGGATAGTTTTGTGATAATTCAAATTTATTTGGTGACCCGATTTCAACCGACTCACTTAAATCATAATACTTATATGTTCCATCGAAATCTATTTGTTTGATCCTGTAAGAGTAAATTCCTTCACTTAGATGTTCATCTTTGAATGTATAATATTTTTGTTCTGTGGTTGTTCCGCTTCCTTCTACAAATCCTATCAACTTCCATTCTCTCTCCTGACTTCTTTCTCCTGTCTTCTTCCTGTAAACTTCAAAACCACTATTGTTTGCTTCAGATGATGTACTCCAGTTTAATGTTACATTACTTCCATTTACATTTGCTGTGAAAGAATTCAGTTCAACGGGAGTACCTCCATTTGTTGTACGAAGTAAATATCCATTTTCACCAGTAGCCCAGCCAAGTTGAGAATCGTAAAAATAAATGTTCAGTAAATTGTTATTCGGATTTGAGTATTGTATTGACCAGTTAGCACCTCCGTCTATTGTAAAATAAATTTTATCTTCATTTATATACCAGCCAATATTTAAATCAACGAAATGAAAATCCTGTACTGATTCAACATTCAGATTCCACGTAGTTCCGCCGTTTGTAGTACTGTATAGATTTCCGTTACAAATTATTGAACCTGTTTGTTCATTAAAAAATTTAATTTTAACGATGGCGCCATCAAGATTGGAAATAACAGGAGTCCAATTATTTCCACCATCCGTGGTCTTCAAAAGATTTCCTGTTGGACCAACTGTTCCACACCAGCCAACTTCATCATTAAGAAAAAACAAACCGAACGCGATGGAAATATCGGTATGTACTACATTCCACTGAGCACCACCCGAAGTTGTTTTAAAAATTGCCCCTACCTGCG
The DNA here is from genome assembly GCA_023453665.1 of Bacteroidota bacterium. Taxonomy (GTDB): domain Bacteria; phylum Bacteroidota; class Ignavibacteria; order Ignavibacteriales; family Ignavibacteriaceae. The sequence continues at coordinate 8,362 of JAEXTA010000061.1, forward strand.
GTGCGCCCATACTGCCAATTGCGATCCCGTTTAATAAATCGAAGAAATATAATTCATTGAAAAAATACGAACTCGCCGGGAACCGCTGAATCCAATGTGTTCCTCCATCTGAAGTGAATGCTAATCTTCCTCCGAATGAATCAAGGTCGGTAAACCATCCATTATTTGCATCGAGTATAAATCTTGATACTACCGGACCATCAGTTTCGTGTTGAGGAAACCACGTTATACCACCATCAGTTGTTTTATAAATTTTTGATGGGTTGTTTGTGAATAACCATCCAACATTTTCATTCACAAACTGAAGTCCACCCATATAACCGGGTGCATTTATAGTCTGCGGCTGCCACTGCGCCCGGCAAAATGTTTGCAATCCGAAGAAGAGCAATAAAATTGAAATAATATCTTTCATAAATCTGCCTCCGTGTTATTTGATAAACACCATCTTCTTTGTTTGAACAAATGAACCTGATTTCAGCTGGTAATAGTAAACACCGCTTGCCAGTTTTGCGGCATTGAATTCAACTTCGTAACTGCCCGCTGGTTTATTTTCATTTACAAGTGTAGCAACTTCGTTGCCGAGTATGTCGTATACTTTGAGTGTTACTAACAGATTTCTCCCTTCGGTCGAAATGACATTCGAGATTGTAAACTTAATCCTTGTTGTTGGGTTGAATGGGTTGGGATAGTTTTGTGATAGTTCAAATTTATTTGGTGAAGTTATTTCTACTGTTTCATTCAATTCATAATACTCATATGTTCCATCGAAATCTATTTGCTTGATCCTGTATGAGTAAGTGCCTTCGCTTAGTTGCTCATCTTTGTATGAATAATATTTTTGTTCTGTGGTTGTCTCGCTTCCTTCTACAAATCCTAACAGTTTCCATTCTGTCCCCTGACTTATGTCTCCTGTCTTCTTCCTGTAAACTTCAAATCCATTATTGTTTAATTCTGAGGATGTACTCCAGTTTAATGTTACATTACTGCCATTTATATCAGCTGTGAATGAATTCAGTTCAACAGGTAGGTTCGCAGGGTTTGTATATTTTACAATCACACCACTGTTACCAACTATCCAGGCATTAGCTGCATCAGTCATATATATATCATCAAAAGTTGAAATTGTAAACCGTGGTTCTTCAGTCCAGTTAGCACCTCCGTCTGTTGTTATATAAACATAACCGCTTGCGCAGGCTGTCATACCGACTGAACCATAAACCGGTGAAGGTGATAAATGAATTCCCCACACTGTATTTCCGGGAGGAGTGATTGCGGGGTTCCATGTATCACCTGCATTTGTTGTGTAATAAGTATTGCCTGATGTCCCGCCTGCAATTCCGGTATTTCTATCGATGAACGAAATTCCATACGTACCTAATCCTCCGACACCAAGCTGTTGAGTCCAGTTCACACCGCCATCAGTTGTTCTGAAAATTCTTTCGCCTGTGGCAGCAACATATCCGTATAGTGAATCAACCATATCCATATCCCAGGAATTGCCTGGTGAAATAAACCCGATAATATTCCATGTCGTTCCGCCATCGGTTGTTCTTGCAACATTACCATTGTATGCGGCGACAATGCCATTGTTGTCATCCCAAAAATCCAAAGCAAGAATATCTGAGTTGGTTCCCGAAATACCTGTTGCAATTAATTCCCAATTATTCCCGCCGTTAGTTGTGCGTACTATATTGCCTGCATCACAGCCTGCAATAGCAACATTTGGTGAAGTGCATACAACTTCATTAATGTCACCTGTAAACGGAGATGTCTGCGGTGTCCATGTTGTTCCGCCGTTTGTTGTTCTTGCAACGAAGTTAGTTCCGACAACATATCCGTTATCATTATCTGCAAAGCTTACATCACGAATTCTTTGGGTTGTAAATCTGTAGCCGAGTTCATTCCATGTCGCACCACCGTCAGTTGATTTAAAGAAATATCCGTTTCCGCCTGAGATATACGCTGCATTATTTGCTCCAAACCTTACTGAATAAAATATCTGGCTTGCAGGAAAACCAGCAACAGGACTCCATGTATCACCACCGTTTGTAGTTCGCAGAACTGTGCTTGCGGCACCTACTGCCAATCCATTTATTCCGTTATCATCAAAATCGATTGCCCACAATTGATTTGTTCCGCCTCCATCGTAAACCGATCCCCAACTGGCTCCGCCATCTGTAGTGCGTACAATTCTGTTTCTGTGTCCGACGGCAAAACCAAGGTATCCGGTAGCAGTAGGCGGAAAATGAATGCCGCGAAAATCAGTTGTCGTTCCATAAATTGGTGGAATTGCTATCCAGTTATTTCCTCCATCAGTACTTCTTATAAAGGCATCGGTTGCACCGGCAACAAAAACATTATTAGCATCTGTAGCAAAGACACCATAAAGTGTACGTGTTGTAAGAGCTGTGTTCGACTGAGAAAACCAATCACTTCCGCCATTTGTAGTTTTAATTATGAACCCGTTAAAGCCGATACTCCAGCCGGTATTTTCATCAATAAAAAATACATCATACTTGGTTGTATCAGGTGCATTTGGTTGCCAAGTCCATGTCAAACCTCCGTCAGTCGATTTATGCAATCGTTCAACAAAAGAACCTACAGCCCATCCTAAATTATCATTCAGGAAATATGTGCTTCTGTAAATTCCATCTCCTCCGATCTGAACAATATCCCATGTCAATCCGCCATCGTGGGTTACAATCGCTTCACCCTGACCTGTAACAGTAATGAACCTGTCTGCAGACGGGGCAGATCCGATGTAACTTGTATTTGGTGTTGGATGTGGATTAAGCACATTCCACTGCGCAAAATTTAATGAGGATAAAAGTATAGCTAGTAGTAATGCAAGCTTTTTCATGATAACTCCTGTTGAATTGGATGAACTAATAGTTCAACTTAAATACATCAAAAGTTTAAATCAATAAAATAAAATTTTTATAGTTGCCGAATGTAAAGCATTGAGAATGAAAAATTAAATAAAGCAGTTAGACAAATGGACATGTATTTCCGAATCCGAAAGAAAAATTATTTCTATTACGATTAAAAATTAATTCTTCTTCAATCTTTCAAGATAAGCTTCAGCAGTTGAATGTGAGCTGCCGTATTCTCTCATATCAAGTAACTGTTCATACCTTTGGATCGCTTTTTCTTTATTGCCTAATTGTTCGTGAAGCATGCCGATGTATAAAACAGCATTGATCAGAAATCCCGATTCTTCTTTGGTATCAACGAGGCGTGATATCTTTTCACATTCTTCAAAATAAATTAATGCTGAGTCTGCCTGGAATGAACTTCTGTAATTTGCTGCAATGTAATACAATGCTTCGCGTTTGACACGGTTGTTATTATATCCAGTAAGTTTATTTTCATTTTTAGTTAAGATACTTCTGAAAATTTCAGAACCTTTTTTGTAGTCACCCTTCTTGACAGCAATTCTTCCCGACCATCTTTCAAATGAAGGATTATTGGGAAATTCGCCTGTGAGTAAATCAGCAAACTCCTGAGCTTTTGCAGCATTGTTTTCGTAATTGTAAAAGAGTGTCATAAGAAAATAACGTGCTTCATACTTTGCGTACTTGCCGTTGTATGCTGTGTTTGTCAACTGTTCAATCCCTTTTTGTTTGTCCCCTGAAGGAAAGAAAAGCATGAGTGGTTTTATGATTGGATATTCCTGTGGAATTACAGATGCGTAATAATTATAAATTCCGAAACCAAGTTGTACGTCTACATTTGTTGGATCGATATTGAATGCACGTTCAACTATCGGCAATGCTTCACGACCATCATCAGCAGCTTTAATCCAGCTCTCACGCGTTGCACGCAGTCTTCCTCTGAATCCTATTGCGCCGCCTTTAAAGAAGAGCGCATCAACATTTTCGGGATCTTCATCGAGTATCTCATCACACTGGTAAATTACATCTTCTAATTTTTGATAGAAGATGTCATCATAACTTTCATTGTCGAGGTCGAGAAGTATTTTCCACCAGTCGATCATTGCAAGAAAAAATCTTCCGGCGGGATGATTTGGATAATCACCAATTAATTTTCTGAATGTAACTTCCGCATCAGAAAATTTAATACTGTATATTTCTTTTATTCCTTTTGTAACTAGAGAATCAAAATCCGCTGACTGTGCTTTTACAAGATTAGAATTAAGAATGATAAAGAATAAAACCAATCCTATAAACATCGCGCTCTTATTCTTTATCTTACTCTGATTCTGATTCTTATCCGCTATCTCCCTCAATATAATTCGCATAGACCTTCCAAAAAATTTACAACACTAATAATCCCGCAATTGATTGCAGTTTATAATCGAATGTAACTGTAACTTCTGCAGGAAGTCCTGTACTTATAAAAATATCTCTGACCCAAAGTTTGATATAAAAATTATCCTGTGTCTTAAGCAGATAAACATTATCCTCTTCAACAAGAAGCGGATTCAGAAATAACGGCTCGGATAAATTTGTTTCATTGAATGCAGAAAGACCCTGTCCGATCACTTCTATCCTTGTTACCCTGCTTCCCGGAGGAAACTGGTTAGGAGAAATAAAATTCAGGTTACTTCCCTGCACAATCATAACAAGGTCGATGAACGAAGTGTTTGTAATGTTCAAAGCATATGTCGAATCAGTTCCGTTCGTAACATTCCATCCAAACGAATTCGAAGTAGTAAAATTGGAAATTGTCTGTGAAGTATCTGAATAAACACCAGAATAAATTTTTGTTGCAATTGAATCGCTGTTTCTTTTTTCTTTCGATAACGCTTTAACGTATGAGATGTACTTCTTCCCTCTTTCAACCGGCTCAACGAACATGAATGTATCAGTCATTGTTGTATTCTCCTGATATAATGCAACAAGCTGATTGGCAGCATTCAATTCATAAGTTCCGACATAATACCCGTTAAAATCAGGATCGTTTTCATCAACAGAAGCTGACCAGGTAACGATGGCATAGGAATCACCGCCTGTATCAGCATCCATAATAATCCTAACAGACTGAGGAGCTTCGATCTTACTGTATGGATTATTATCCGTTAAACAATCGCCCCCTGTAAATATGAACACCAGAATTAATGACACGGCTGAATGAAATAATGTCCTTGAAATATTTTTAGACATTTCAGTTCTCCGTTTGTTAGTAATTTATTTTCCCGAGCAAATGAGTTAAAATTTTATCAGTACTTACACGTACCTGTTCCATTGAATCTCTTTCTCTTATTGTAACTGTGTTATCAGTTAAAGTCTGAGTATCAACAGTGATGCAGAACGGTGTTCCGGCTTCATCCTGTCTTCTGTATCTTCTTCCTACTGCGCCTTTATCATCATAAAAAACTTTTATGTGACGGCGAAGATCGGCTTCAATCTTTCTTGAAATTTCAGGCATTCCGTCTTTATTAACAAGAGGGAAAATAGCGGCTTTAATGGGCGCAAGTTTCGGATGAAATTTTAATACCGATCTCATCTCACCGTTAACTTCTTCTTCATAAAATGCGTCAACTAGAAACGCCATAAACGATCTGCTTGCCCCCGCCGAAGTTTCAATTATAAAAGGAACAAATTTTTCTTTCGACTCTTCATCAAAATATTTTAATGATTTACCTGAAAATTCTTCGTGCCTGCTTAAGTCAAAATTAGTCCTGTTGTGAATTCCTTCTATCTCTCCCCAACCGAACGGGAAAAGATATTCAACATCTGTAGCTTCTTTTGCGTAATGAGCAAGTTTGTCTTTAGGGTGATCATGATATCTTAATTTTTCAGGCGACATTCCAAGTGATTTGAACCATTCAAGTCTTTCATACTTCCAATAGTCGTACCATTTTTTATCATCTGACGGTTTAACAAAGAACTGCATTTCCATCTGTTCAAACTCTCTTGTTCTGAAAAGAAAGTTCTTTGTATTTATTTCATTACGGAAAGCTTTA
>JAEXTA010000100.1 GCA_023453665.1 Bacteroidota bacterium
GGATTAAGGCTGCTTAATCCGAGTTTTTCAATCGCAGTTTCAACCAGAATATTTTCGTTGTTCTCATTTTCACCACAATAAAATTTTCCTGACTGCAATATAGCTTCAAGCGGAACTAATCCAACAATTTCACTTCCATCAACTTCAGCACCAAGTCTGGCGGCTTCTTTTTTTACTTCTTCAAATGCAGTATGAATTGATGTAATATTGTAATTAGTTAAATTCATCGAAACCTGAGTGATGTTATATTTTTCAAGTGATACTCCCATTCCCTTGACCTGTTTTAGTCTTCCAGGAATTTTTACTGGTTTACCATCAACTTTAACAGTGTTTCCCTGATCATCTTTTTTGGTTGTTCCTGATTCTCTTAAAAGTTCAGCAATCTCTTTTGCAATATTTATGTTTGTTGACTTAATATTTACATTATACGCGATAAGGAAAAATCTTGCACCTGTAACAATAGCACCAAGTCTGGGGTTAAAAACAGCGTCGCCGAAATCAGGCTTCCATTCATTCTCTTTAAGTTTGGCATCCAATCCTTCATATTCACCTTTTCTGATGTTTGAAAGATTTGTTCGTTCCGGTTTCCTTGCTGAATATTCATAAAGATAAACCGGAACATTCAGTTCTTTGGAAATTCTTTTACCAAATTCTTCAGAGATTTTTTTACATTCATCCATTGTAATATTTTTAACAGGTACAAATGGAACTACATCAATAGCACCGAGACGAGGGTGTTCGCCTTTGTGTTCGCGCATATCAATACAAGAAGCAGCAGCTTTGCACATATTTAAAGTGCCTTCTAAAATTCCTGTTTCATCACCGGCTAAAGTAACAACAACCCTGTTATAGTCGGCATCAGGTTCAAGGTTCAATAGTTTTACATTCGGAACATTCTTTATTGATTCGGTTATTTTATCAAAGGTATCCTGTTTTCGTCCTTCACTAAAATTAGGAACACACTCTATTATTTTCATTTAATTTCCTCCGTTTGAGTCGTATATAATTCTTCCATTTTTGATTGTCATCGTATTCAGATTTTTTCCAATGTTGTAAATAATGTCTGAATACTCTTTTGTATTGTAAACTGAAAAATCGGCTTTCTTTTTTAATTCAACACTGCCTCGATCATTGTTGAGGTTAAGCGCACGTGCAGCATTTATTGTCACTGCCGAAATGGTTTCCTCAATAGTCATCTTCATTTTAATCGATGCCAGACTCATCACTATATTTAAATCATTTATATGTGACGAACCTGGATTATAGTCAGTAGCCAAAGCTACAATAGCATTACTATCAATTAATTTTCTTGCCGGGGCATACTGGTAATTCAGAAAAAATGAAACTCCCGGTAATAGTACTGCCGTTGTATCGGATGAGGATAGTTTTGGGATTTCTTCTTCATTTATCACTTCGAGGTGATCAACACTGGTAGCACTCAATTGCAAAGCAGTATCCAAACCTCCGATGTTGTTAAACTGTTCAGTATGAAGTTTGAGGTATAGTCCCAACGATTTTGCTTTTTCAAATATCAATTTTATCTCAGCAGCGGAAAAAGCAGTTGCCTCACAAAATCCGTCACAGAAAACTGCTAAATTATTTTTTGCAATATGGGGCAGCATCCGATCAATAATTTCATTTAAATAACCGTTATGATCATTTTTAAATTCAGCAGGAAATGTATGAGCACCTAAGAATGTCGGAACAATATCGATCGGAAAAATTTCATCCAGATATTTTATAACGTGAAGCAGTTTTATTTCGGTTTCAAAATCTAATCCATATCCGCTTTTAATTTCAAGTGTTGTTATACCTCTCGAAATATAATATGAAATTTTAGGAACAATAGTATTGACCAGTTCTTCAAAGGAAGATTCACGGACAGCTTTAACAGTAGTGATGATTCCGCCACCGGCTTTTGCAATATCCTCATAAGTTGCGCCGCTTAATTTCATACGAAATTCATTTGCGCGACTGCCTGCAAAAGCAGTGTGAGTGTGGCAATCAATTAAACCAGGTAAAACTATTTTGTCCATTAGTTCAATAACATTATCAAAAGATTTTGATTTGATCGAATTATTTGGAGAGATGTCGACAATTATTCCATCTTCAATAACAATTGAATGATCTTCCAATACGTCAACTCTTCCAAGTTCAGTTCCTCGTTTTACATTTTTTCCGTTGGTGTTTACGGTAACTATTTGCGAAGGATTTTTTAGAAGTGTGATCATTGCAGATTATTGATAAATGTAAACTTCATCGCTTATTACTTTTGATTCGGAAAATCCAAGCTGATTCAATTTAAATTGCAGATTGTTAGCATCAGACATCTGAAGATAGTCCCCAACTTTTACTTTGTAAAAAGGAGGTTCAAAAGATATATAAACATATTTCTGATTGGTTATGAAATAAATTTCAGATTTCACTTTGTTTGCTTCATCAAGATCATCGGTTACTAATACCTGCACCCTGTAACCCTGTGATTTCATTTTAGTAAGACTGTCCCGATCAGAAATTTTATCCTGATTGTACCCAAACCAGATTTCATCCTTTTGATCTGTTTGATTAACACTTTTGGGTTGAGTCGTATCTATAACAATAACCGAAGAATATCTGGTAAAATCGAAATTCGAATCTACGTCATTTCCCTCAATTACTTTTTCTGATATGTTATTCACAGAATACTTATTTGAGTCCAAACTGACATTACTATTACCGTTAGAATTTACTTTTGAATAACGATCTCCGGTTGCAGCGCCGCATGAGAGTAGCATTGCAGTTAAAAGAATGCAAATCGTGTATTTACTCGCTATTTGAATCAATCCTATTAAAAATTTCATTTTTATGCCGCTAATATATAATTATTTGCATTTTACTGAAAGAAATACAATCTCATCCGTTTTTGGTGACAATAAATCGAATAAAGTTTTTTTTAGAAAAGAACTATTTATTTCGTAAATTAGCGCACTAAAAATTATTATTGTTGTAAAATGGCCGCAAAAAAATTTAAGATCCTCTTTGTAACCTCCGAAGTCGTACCTTTTGTTAAAACCGGCGGATTGGCTGATGTTTCAGCCGCATTACCTCAAATGTTAGCAGAATTAGGTCACGAAGTAAGAATTGTTGTACCTAAATATGGCGCAGTTGATGACCGGAAATTTAAAATTCACGAAGTTGTAAGACTTAAAGACCTTCAGATAAAAATTGGCGATAAAGACGTTGTATTTTCTCTGAAATCTTGTTTTTTACCAGGACAAAAGGTCCGTGTTCAAATTTATTTTTTGGACAATCAGGAATATTTTGGAAGCAGAAACAGTCTGTATGTAGATCCAAAGAATGGTAGTGATTATCCGGATAATGATGAAAGATTTATTCTTTTAAGCCGTGCAGTATTTGAACTTATTTCCAAACTTGGATGGATTCCGGATATTATTCATTGCAATGACTGGCAATGCGGACTTATCCCTGCATATCTGAAAAACCTTTACAGCAATGAACCCCAATTCGAATCTTTTAAAACTGTCTTTACAATTCACAATCTCGAATATCATGGGGAATTCCCGAAATCATCATTTAAAAAAACAGGTCTGCCTGAAAGTTTAAATTCTGAAAAAGGAATTGAACTAAACGGAAAACTTAATTTTATGAAAAGCGGGTTACTGTACGCTGATGTTATAAATACAGTCAGTGAGACTTATGCGAATGAGATCAGAACAGATGAAGACTTAGGCGGGAAACTTAAAAGTGTTCTTTCAAAAAGAAAAAGTGATCTGTACGGAATTATTAATGGAATTGACACCCACGTGTGGAATCCTGAAAAGGATAAACATCTGATAAAAAAATACACTTCAAAAAATCTTGAGAACAAAGAAGAAAATAAAAAACACCTGGCCGAAAAATTTGGTTTTAAGTATGATGAAAATATTCCGATAATCGGACTGATTTCCAGGTTGTTTGATATCAAGGGATTCGATCTTATCAGCAAAGCATTTCCTGAATTAATGAAAATGAAAGTGCAGATAGTATTGCTTGGAACCGGCGACAAAAAGTATCATACATTTTTTGAAAAGATGGCGCATAAACACCCCGATAAATTTGCCTGTTACCTCGGATTTGATGATGAATTAGCACACCTGATTGAAGGCGGCGCTGATATGTTTCTTATGCCTTCTAAACATGAACCATGCGGACTTAACCAGATGTATAGCCTGGTTTATGGAACTGTACCGATCGTTAGGCAAACGGGCGGATTAGCTGACACAGTTATAAAGTTCAATGAAAAATCCGGTGAAGGAAATGGATTTGTATTTTCATCTTATGATGTAAATTCTATGGTTAAGGAAATTAAACGTGCTCTAAATGTATTTGAAGATAAAAAGTCCTGGATAAAAATAATGAAGAACGGAATGAAAGCAGATTTTAGCTGGAGCTCATCGGCAAAAAAATATCTTGAATTATATAAGACTACTCTTAATAACGACTAATGCCGGGTATAGCTGTATTTCTTGATCGGGACGGAACGTTAAACGAAGATCCGGGTTATCTTGGTGATCCAACAGCCGTGGTACTCTTTCCCGGGACCGGTGAAGCATTGTCTGACCTAAAAAAAAAACTTGATCCAAAGTTGATAGTAATTTCAAATCAATCGGGAATAGCAAGAGGTTTGATTTCTCACCAGGATGTAAAAAATGTAAATGATCGGATAAATGAATTGCTCGCTGAGCATAATGTAAAAATTGATGCATTCTATTATTGCCCGTTTCATCCCGGTTTTAGTTCTGAAGAAAATTGTTCCTGCAGAAAACCATCACCGGAGATGATTTATAAAGCTGTAAGGGAACACAATATCATTCTGGAAAAGTCATATTTTGTAGGTGATTCTCTTAGTGATATAGAATGCGGAAACAATGCAGGGATTAAGACTGTTCTTGTTAAAACTGGTTATGGAATGGAAACTCTTTCTATATTGCAAAAGCAAAATAAATTTCCCAGTTTTGTTGCCGAAAATATTTCTGATGCTTGTAACATAATTATTAAAGACTATACCGGAGACTGAGTGAACCGAACAATTGTTGTAATACTTCTTTTTCTAACCACTCTAAGTTTTATTTCCTGCAGTGATTCTCCTTCATCTATCGGAAGTGAATTGTTAAGCGGTGATAATATCATTATAGGAAATATAGATTCATTTAGCGATTCTTTATATCAAAGCTCATCTTTTTATAGAGAAAAATTTTCTTTAGGTAATTCCTCAAAGTTATTCCTTGGTAAAAAAAATAATCTTGAAGCCTCAATACTACTTAAGTTTTATTATGTTCTTCCGGATTCATTGATTGAACCGGTTAACCATGACAGTGTTACTGTTATCCAGGCAAAATTAAGATTATCTAAGGGTTATGTTTTCACAAAAGATGATGAATCACAGCCAATTGATTTTACTGTACATAAGGTAAATTCATCGTGGACTACCGGTTTTACAGAAGATAGTCTTTCATTACTGATCTTTGATGCAGCCGATTTGAGTAGTGATCGTTCATTTTCAGACACTTTGTTTTCATTTTTGTTAAACACCAATGAATCCTTGCAGTGGATAAAAGAAAGCGCAGATACCAGTCTTGACCAGAATAAAGGTATTTATATTCGGCCAGCTCCGAGCAGTCAGAAAATTGTTGGCTTTGAAGCATTCTCTGAAGGTCTGACTAATTTTGCAACTCTCGAAACAATAATTGAAACATTGGATGGTCGCCGTGATACAATCTTTGCAGCATTGATTGCAGATGTTTCCGTTGTTAAAGAGAATAGTCCTTTAGTGTTTGAGAAAAAAATAGTACTTCAAGCCGGGGCTGGGTATATGTCAAAATTATATTTTGATATTTCGAAACTTCCTAAAAATGCTGTTATCAACTATGCAGAATTAATTCTTACTAAGGATACTGTTCAATCAGTATTTGGAGATGACTTTACAAATAGTTTAGCAGCCTTTTTTGTAACTGATAGTGCAGCAAACGCACTCGACAGCACAATATCAGCAACTCTAAATTCAAATGATTCGAGTTTTATTGGCCCAATCACTTCTTATGTTCAGAGATGGCAGGCTGGTGAATCAAACCAGGGATTGCAGATAGTCCCTGCAGGCTTAATAGAAGGATTAGAATTATTTATTCTCGAAGGAAGTAACGCTTTAGATTTAAGTAAACGTCCAAGATTAAAAATCACATACACTACAATCAGACAATAATGATTAATAAAGCTTTTTTTTATACAACCCTTTTACTTATTCTCTTTCAAAGTATAAGTTATTCACAAAGCAGTTCACCTTATTCAAGGATAGGAGTTGGTGATATAATGCACTCATACTCCTCACGTAGTTTAGGTATGGGGGAATTAGGTACTGCTTCTTCGGATGGCGAGTTTATAAGCTCGATAAACCCTGCTGGCTGGTACAACCTGGGAAGAACCAGGATTGAACTCAGTCTTAAATATTACGGCACTTTCTTGTCGGATAACACCAACCAGAATTATTACGGTTCAATGGAGTTCCACGGGTTGACATTCGGGTTTCCGGTTAGTAGTAATCATGGTATAAGCATCGCAGGTGGTGTTATTCCCTATAGTAATATAGGTTATAAGAATGAGCAATTAGTAGATGGAAACCAGGCAACCGGCAATTACATGCTTACATATGAAGGCAGCGGCGGACTCACAAAATTATTTCTGGGTTCAACTTACAAATTGCCATTTGAATTAATTGCTGGTGCTTCCTTCGATTATTATTTTGGAAATCTGAACTATTATTCGAGCGTAGATTTTTTATCGTCAAGCACTTTAGATACCGAGTTTTCCAGAAAATATAGTCCATCAGGATATGGCTTTTCATTTGGATTAATCTCACCTGACTTTTCGTCGTTTTTCAAACAGGAAAACATTAGTGATTTCAGGCTGGGCGTTTCATTTAATTACTTTGGTGAAATGAATGTTGACACGAGTATGATTTCATCTTCTTCACTCCAAAATGACACGATTGGATTTGACAAAGTAAAAATGAAAATACCCTTGCAAGCTGCATTCGGAATTGGATTGGTACTGTCTAAAAATTATCACGTTTCTGTAGATTATCTTATGCAGTCCTGGAGTAATTATGAATTTAACGGACAGAAATCAAATCAACTTCAAAATTCTTATGTATTAGGGGTAGGTTTAGAGTATAAGCCAATTAAAGAACTTGGAGCAACTTTCTGGGAACAAATAATCTGGCGGTGCGGTTTAAGTTATGAAAAGACTCAGTATAAAGTAAATGAAACGTCAATTAACCAATACTCAATTGCTGCTGGACTTTCATTGCCTATGAGTTCATCAAATACTATCGATTTAGGTTTACAGTATGCGATGAGGGGAACGACAGATTCAGGACTGTTAAAAGAGAATTTAATAAGATTTAATTTAGGCATAAGTTTTGGAGAACTCTGGTTTGTGAGACCGGAAAATAAGTAAAACAACTTTGAGGAAAATAACTTGAAAACTATAATAAAATTAACATTGGTTTTACTGCTTGTTTTGATAACATCAAATATAAGTTTAAGTAAAACAATCCTGCTTCAGCCAGATTCACTTAAACTGATTGAACAGTACAGTTTATTTTCAGAGTACCACAAGAACAAAGATTATAAAAGCGCTTTACCTTATGGTTGGCAGGTTTTAGCAATGGATCAGAAAAAATTTGCCAAATGGATTTACTATAAAATGGAAGACTGTTTATGGTGGATGCATGATTCTTCGGACTTGACCGAGGCGGAAAAAACTGCTATAGCAGATTCAATGCCTGGTTTTTATGCTATGGCTTTTGAAAATTTTCCTGAAGCAAAACCATTCTTTCAAACACACAAAGCATATGTGGATGAAACATGGTTAAATAAACCAGTTACTGATGTCATTGCTGAATATGAATTGGCTGCTCAAATAGATCCCGATATGGATGAATATTACTACAACAGGCTCGGTCAGTTATATGTAAATAATATTTCTGAAACAAATGATCTTAAACTTAAGGCAATCGAACTCTACCAATTGATGTCTGATAAATTTCCGGGAAAAGGATATGATGACGTTTTAGTTGGCCTTGTAGATGACCTGGGTCAAATTGTGGAGATACTTAAAAAAGCCTGGGAAGCTGATCCTGAAAATGTAGAGAAAGCATGGAAATATGCTGCAATGGCAATTAAAGCTAATATGTGGACTGATGCAATAGTGCCTCTGGAATTTTTAGTTAATAAATCTCCTGATGTCATCAACTACTGGGCTCAACTAGCAACAGCATATCAGAAAACTGATGACCTGAATAAAGCTGAAGCTACATTTAAAAAGTTAATTCAACTCGAACCTGATAAAAAAGAACACTATCTGAATCTTGGAATTGTCTATAAAGATAAAGGTCAGTTATCTGCAGCAAGAACGCAATATCAAAAAGCCAGTGAAGTTGGTAAAGGCTGGGGACTACCAATTTATTATGAAGGTAACCTCTATGAACAATCAGCACGCGGTTGTGAATTTGATTTTGATGCAAAATTAGTTTTCCTTCTTGCAGTTGAGACATATCGTAAAGCAAGAAACATGGATCCGTCGCTTTCTCAGGCTCAGGAAAGGATTAATGCACTATCTGTCGCTGTACCAACAAATGAAGATTATTTCTTCAGAGGATTTAAGAAAGGTGATGTAATTCCAATCAACGGAAAATGTTCAACCTGGGTTGGTAAAAGTGTTACCGTTCCATAACAATAATTAAAAATTAATTTTATTACTTGAAAAGGTTTCATCATAAGATGAAACCTTTTCTTTTTGCAGCCATTATTCTTAACTTTTATATCATTTTTAACATTTTACTTAAATATCATGAATACTTTTTTAAAAGCTGATAAAGAAATATACCAGGTCGTAGAATCTGAGTTTAAGCGTCAAACCGAAAAATTAGAACTCATTGCATCCGAAAATTTTGTCAGTCCGGCAGTACTTGAAGCTGCAGGTTCTGTTCTGACAAATAAATATGCAGAAGGATATCCTGGAAAAAGATATTACGGAGGATGCGAGTACGTCGATATAGCTGAGAACATTGCCCGAGAAAGGTTAAAAAAATTATTCGATGCTGAATATGTAAATGTGCAGCCTCATAGCGGTTCACAGGCAAATATGGCGGTGTTAATGACTTTGCTAAAACCGGGCGATACTTTTTTGGGGCTAAGTCTTGCTCACGGTGGTCATCTTACACATGGCTCACCCGTAAACTTTTCAGGGCAATTATATAAAGCAATTGGTTACACACTTAACCCGGAAAATCATCTTCTTGACTATGACGTTATTGCAGATATAGCCAAAAAAGAAAAACCAAAATTAATTATTACCGGTGCAAGTGCTTATTCTAGAGATTGGGATTATTCAAAGTTCAGAGAAATTGCAGACTCAATTGGCGCATATCTTATGTGCGACATGGCGCATCCTGCCGGGCTTATTGCAAAAGGATTTTTAACTAACCCTATTCCATATTGTGATGTTGTTACATCACCAACACACAAAACTCTTCGCGGTCCCAGAGGAGGTGTTATCCTCGTTGGTAAAGATCAGGAAAACAGAATGGGGATAAAAACACCAAAGGGTGACAGACTAAAATTAATGTCTGAACTAATTGATAGTATGGTAATGCCAGGTATTCAAGGCGGACCACTGATGCATATAATTATGGCAAAAGCCGTTGCGTTTGGTGAAGCACTTCAGGATAGTTTTAAAGAATATGCTCAGCAGGTAATTAACAATGCTAAATCACTTTCAAATACATTAACAGGTTTCGGATTTAAAATAATTTCCGGTGGTACTGATAATCATCTCATGCTGATTGACCTTAACAATAAAAATGCAACAGGAAAACAAGCGGAAATTGCACTTGAAAAAGCAGGAATCACTGTTAATAAAAATATGGTTCCATTTGATCAGAGAAGTCCATTCGTAACGAGCGGAATAAGAGTCGGAACACCGGCTGCTACAAGCAGGGGAATGAAAGAAAGAGAAATGGAAAAAATTGCGGGTCTTATTAATGATGCTATAAATAATCATGAAAAAGACAGCGAACTCGAAATGATAAAAATTAAGGTTAAAGAATTATGTTCGGGATTCCCACTTTACTCACAATTAAATCAATAAGTTTTAAATAGATTGGCAGACCAGGACTTTACAGAAGAATTTATCGGAGAAGAAGAGCAAGAAGCGGAAATGACATTCCTTGATCATCTCGAGGAGTTACGCTGGCGTCTTATTTATACATTAATAGGGCTTATTATTGCCACTGTTTTGTGCTGGGTATTTATTGATTACCTGATTGAATTTATTCTCCTTAAACCTGCAAGAGATGCAGGAGCGACATTACAAAATTTAAAACCGTTTGGTCAGTTGTTTATGTTTTTCCAGGTATCAATAGTTGCAGGATTAGTGCTAAGTCTTCCAAATATTTTTTATCAACTATGGAAGTTTATTGCGCCAGCTCTTAAAAAAAAGGAACGAAGATATATCTTTTATATTGTAATTTATTCTACGATATGTTTTCTGTCGGGAATAGTCTTTGCATATTATGTTATGCTGCCATTGACTCTTCAATTTGCCTCGCAATTTGGTTCACCGGATATTTCAAATGCTTTTGCAATCGATGAATACCTTTCAATAATTATAAGCGTAATGCTTGCCGCCGGTTTAATATTCGAATTGCCGATGATTTCTTTTTTTCTTACAAAACTCGGAATATTAACACCGCAGTTTATGCGTAAATACAGAAGGCATTCGATAGTCATAATTATGATATTGGCAGCATTTCTTACGCCCGGTGCTGATCCGGTTTCTCAATTAATACTTGCTGTACCATTAGTGTTCTTATATGAAATCAGTATTTTAATTTCAAAATTTTCTATGCGTAAAAATTGACAAAAAAAGATCTTTCCGAAATTAGTTATCCAATCAAACCTGAACTTGAAAAGTTTAATGAACTTTTTAAGAAATCGATGAAATCAAAAGTTGGCTTAGTCGATCTTGTAGCTAATTATATAATGAGGCAAAAAGGGAAAAAAATCAGACCGTTACTTGTCTTATTATCATCTAAAGCAACCGGTGAAGTAAACGACAGAACATACCGAGGCGCTGTACTTGTAGAACTACTACATACAGCAACATTAGTTCACGATGATGTAGTTGACAATGCTGATAAAAGACGAGGGTTCTGGTCTATTAATGCCGTGTTTAAAAATAAAGTTGCTGTGTTGATGGGAGATTATCTTCTTTCCCGCGGCTTATTGATAGCTGTTGATGGGAAAGACTATGATTTTCTTGGAGTTATTACTAATACCGTAAAACGTATGTCAGAAGGTGAATTATTACAAATCCAGAAAACACGTAAACTTGATATCGATGAAGAAACCTACTTCAAAGTTATTTCAGATAAAACTGCCTCACTGCTTGAGACCTGCTGCCAGATAGGTGCAATGAGCTGTACTACAGACTCTTCATTACACGATGCTATGAGAGTTTATGGGGAATCACTCGGCATTGCGTTTCAGATCAGGGATGACATTCTTGATTACGAGGGAACAGCAAGTCTTATCGGTAAACCGGTAGGTGGTGATATAAAAGAAAAAAAGATTACACTGCCTCTTATATATGCATTAAAACAGGTTGATAAGGATAAAGCTGGCTATATTAAAAAGCTGTTAAAGAATGGCGGCAAAAAGGGAAATGTTAAAGAAATTATAGAATTCGTTAAAAAGAATAATGGTTTGGATTACGCACTTGATTCAGCCTCGCGTTATTCTATCAAGGCTAAAGAAGCATTAAGAGTTTTTCCTGACACACAAAGCAGAGCATCACTCGAAGCACTGGTTGACTTTGTAGTTGATAGAAAAAATTAATACAAATACTATTTACCTTTTTGAAGTTCAGCTTTAAAATTAAATCCCTTTAACGGTTCTCTTAATGTCAACACAGGGCAGGGTGCCTTTCGTACAACCTTCTCAGCAGTACTGCCAAATAGTATATGTTCAACACCTGTATGTCCATGAGTCGAAATTATTATCAGATCAACATCCTCCTCTTTGGCGGTATCAATAATTTCATAAAATGGTTTGCCGGTTTTAACTATTGTTTTTTTTGAAACATCTGATGGTATTTCATTCTCGGCAAGTTTATTTAACTCTTCAACTGCTCTTTTATCCATTTCTAATCCCGTTGTGGGAATAGCAATCTGACCCATACTAAAATCAGGCGGGTAGATAATTGGTTCAACAACATAAATCAGAATTAAATTTGCATTGAATTGCTTCGCAAAGTTCACTGCGTATTTTAATGAGCTTTTTGAGAAATCAGAAAAATCGATCGGTACAAGAATTTTTTTATAATTAAGTTCCATGATCGTTCTCCGAATTAATTAATATTTTATTGTGAAGGGCAATATGGTCTTCATTAAGTTTTCTCAAACGCTGCGTGACCAGGTTATTTATTCCCCATAAAATTTTTATTCCTTTTTTAGGGTAAGTTTCTACGAACTCATCCAGGTCGGGTTTGAATATTGCGGCAACGATAAGATCTGTTTTAGCAATTGCTGAAGCTGATCGTTTTTCACCATCAATCAAAGCAAGTTCACCAAAAAAATCATTCTTAACAAAATCAGCAAGAGTTATTAAACGATTCTCTACATTCCGTTTAATTACAACTTCACCTTCCATTATAATGTAAAGACCTATACCCGGATCTCCCTGATGAAAAACATATTCGCCTGCAAGGTATTTTCTTTCGTGAATACGGTTTGTTAACAGTGCTAATTCTTTTTCTTCCAATTCACTAAATACAGGAACAGCATGCAGTGCTGCAAGCAAATCATTTCTTTTTGACGGGCTATTAAAAAAGTTTGACCAGAAACTACTATGAATGATTTCCGTTTTTTCTTCCATAAAATCCTCAGTTAAAAATTCCTGATTCGGCAACCCGCCATAGTTTCTGGCAAGGAAACCGGTTTTCGTATAATGCTCTTCCTACTATCACAGAATCTACACCATCAGGGATTAGCATTTGAATATCCATTAATTCATCTTTATTTCTTACGCCGCCTGAATGTGTAATTCGTACATTTGTTATCGATGCAATATGTTTCGTTAATTCTAAATTGGGTCCTTCCATCATACCGTTTTTAATTACGTCAGTTACAATAAATCTTTCAACACCAATCGATTTCATTTCAGATGCAAAATCAAAATATTTAATTCCGGTTTTAGTTCTTCGTCCGCGTATAACCATTTCATCGTTAATTATATCAAGTGAAACGGCAATCTTTGAAGGTCCGTACAATTCAAATAATTTTATAAATTCATTCCGGTTTTCAATTGCCATAGTACCAATAACTAACCTTGATATTCCTTTGTCAATAATCATGTTCGCATCTTCCAGGGTTCTTATACCTCCGGCAAACTCCACAGGTATTATTACTGAAGAGCATATTTCTTCAACAATATTAAAATTTCTTTTAGAGTTCTCAATTGCCGCATCAAAGTCAACGATATGAAGCATTTTAGCATTTTCAGCGCGCCAGATTCTTGCCATATCTACAGGATCATTTCCATACTCATAGCAATTTAATTCCGGAATTCCCTGTACAACTCTAACAGTTTTTCCGCCGCGAATATCAATTGAAGGAATTACAAGAAGAAATTTATTTTTGATCATGGCTTAGTTTATTAGGAAGTAAAAATCTTAGTTAAAAAATAGTTAAATGATTAAGAAAAGAAAACACCAACTTATCGATGGTTAAGTTTTGAATTTCTTGACTTTTCTGCCTACAATGCCCATATTTGAAGCCAATGCGTAAAGATTTTGTATTACTGACTGAAGATTCTGAAAAAATAAACGTATCAACATTCAGTAATTCAGCTTTTATTGATGCTCCCTGTATTATCCTTGTTCACGGATTCAAGGGATTTAAAGACTGGGGATTTTTTCCTTATTCTGCTGAATATTTCGCTAATCAGGGATTTTTTGTTCTTTCATTTAATTTTAGTCATAATGGTGTGGGAGACAGCCTGACTGAATTCACAGAACCGGAAAAGTTTGCTGATAATACTTTTTCAAGGGAAATAAAAGAACTGGAATTTTTAATCAGTTCTTATCTTTCCGGTACATTTGTAAACAGAAAAAATGACAGCGTAATTTTAATTGGTCACAGCCGTGGTGGAGCTATTTCAGTTCTAACAGCGTCGAAGTTTAGAGAAATCTCGAAAGTAATTCTGTGGGCTTCGGTTAAAACCCTTGATCGATATACGCAGCGTCAAAAAAACGAATGGCGTGAAAAGGGGAAAATTGAAGTACTCAATTTCAGGACAAAACAGTGGATGAAGATTAATGTCTCTCTGCTTCAGGATATCGAAACAAATCGTGAAAACACTCTGAATATTGAAAAGGCAGTCAGCGAATTAAAAAAGCCTTTGTTGATTATTCACGGTGAGCAGGATATAACAGTTCCTGTAGCTGAAGCAAAAAAATTATATGAATGGTCGGATAAAAGTTATTCTGAGATTTTTATTTTACCTTCAACCGGACACACATTTAATGTTGTTCACCCTTTTGAAGGATCAAATGAAAAATTTGAAAGTGTGTTAAATAAGACAAATGAATTTTTAAAGAAAAATTTTAATTGAGGTTATCATGACAATGAGTGAAACAGTAAAAAATCTAAAATCATATTCAATTCTTTCCAAACTATCTTCATCAAGTTTATTTGGAATTTTATCTTTTTCATTATTAACTGCTGTTGCCGCACAGATCGCCATTCCGGTTAAACCTGTACCTTTTACATTACAAACCATGATGGTTGTTTTAGCTGGTGCATTTCTTGGTTCAAAAAAAGGTCTATACAGTCAGTTAACTTATCTTGCAATGGGTTTAATTGGTTTACCTGTATTTGCACAAACACCCGATGCAGCAATAGGATTTGCTCGTCTACTTGGTCCAACAGGCGGATATTTATTAGCATTTCCGCTTGCAGCATTTTTAACCGGTTATATAGTTGAGAAAAACAAATCGTATTCAACTGTTGTTGCATCAATGTTCCTTGGAGAAATATTGATTATAACTTTTGGTGTTCTTCATTTGAACATTTTCTATTTACATGACTTGAAATCAGCTATTCAGGCTGGCGCTGGAATTTTTTCTGTCTGGATGGTTGTAAAAGTATTTTTTGCAGCAACTATTTATAACCGGATTTCAAAAAAATAAATTCTCCGTTCGGTTCTGCATCTATTAAATTAAATTCATCTCTCAATTAATTGCGGGATTTATGGATCTGAAGAATATCATCTTCATTATCTTCTTTTTTTCTGCGGTTGGGTTCTTTATTAAAAATTGCCTAAACCTGTTTAATTATTTAAAGGTAGGAAAAAAGAAAGATGATCGTTTCGATAACATTTCTGGCAGGTTAAAAAAAGTCTGGACAATTGCTTTCATCCAGACAAAATTATTGCGTGATCCTGTTGCAGGCTTTTTACATTTAATGATCTTTTGGGGTTTTATTCTTTTTCTGTTTGCCGTTGTTGAGGCAATCATTCAAGGATTTTATTCACCTTTTTCGCTTTCATTTTTAGGTCCGTTTTTTTCTTTAATAACGATTATCCAGGATGTATTTGCGTTAATAGTTATAGTGTCTGTTCTTTTTTCTTTATACAGAAGATTTATTCAAAAAGTACCAAGACTTGTTGTTGATAAAGCAGGAAGTATTGATGCAGCAATAATTCTTTTTATGATAATGTTCGTCTGTGTTACAATGTTAGGACAGAACATTTCATCAGTAGCAAATAATAATTTTATCCTGCATGAAAATGAAATAAGACCTGTTTCGGTTTATTTAGCAAACATTTTTTATTCTGGAAATAGTAATTCATCTACGGTCTGGTATGAAATATTTTGGTGGTCACACATTGTAATAGTGTTTGGCTTTCTGAATTTTCTGCCATTTTCAAAACATCTTCATGTACTTACATCAATACCTAATACATTCTTTGCAAATAATTCAGAGATTAGGAATACACTTAAGCCATTAGATCTGGAAGACGAAAACATTGAAGTGTATGGCGCTTCCGATATTGATCATTTTTCATGGAAACAATTGCTCGATGGATATTCATGCACTGAATGCGGCAGATGCACGGCCTCGTGCCCCGCTGCAACTGTTGGTAAATCATTATCACCAAGAAAAATAATTGTTGATATTCGCCACAGAACACATGATAAGGCACCGTTGATAGTTAATGGAATTTCAGAATCAGAAGTATTCGAAAAACCGCTGGTTCATACTTATATAACTGACACTGAACTTTGGCAGTGCACAACGTGTATGGCTTGTGTTCAGGAATGTCCTGTTATGATTGAACATGTAGATTCGATTGTGGACATGAGAAGAAATCTTGTACTTACTGAATCAGAATTTCCGGCAAACCTCAATAATGTTTTTAAGAGTATTGAAACAAACTTTACTCCATGGGCTTTTAATGCTGCTGATCGTGCAAACTGGGCAGAAGGAATGAACATCAAGTCGATGGCCGAAGATTCAGGTGGTGAAGTATTATTCTGGGTAGGTTGTGCAGGTTCATTCGATAATCGTTACAAAAAAGTTTCTGTTGCATTTGCTACACTTATGCAAAAAGCAGGTGTGGATTTCAGAATTCTCGGATCAGAAGAAAAGTGTAATGGCGATACTGCAAGAAGGCTTGGTAATGAATATCTGGCGCAAATGATGATGAAAGAAAATATAGAAACTCTGAATAACTATGGTGTTAAAAAAATTGTAACTGCTTGTCCGCATTGTTTTCATTCATTAAAAAATGAATACAAACAATTTGGCGGAAATTTTGAAGTAAAACACCATTCTGAAATGATTACTGAGTTGATTAGTGAAGGTAAATTAAAACCTAAAGCTTCCGGTGAAAATCAAAACGTAACATATCATGATTCCTGTTATCTTGGAAGATACAACAGTGTATATGAGCAGCCAAGAAAAGTTTTAGAAGTAAATAATAATCTTAACCTTGTCGAGATGAACAGAAACAAAAGTAAGGGATTTTGCTGCGGTGCCGGCGGCGGTAGAATGTTTCTTGAAGATGAAGACGGTGGAAGAATTAATATTGAAAGGACACAAGAAGCATTAGCCACAAATGCTGGTACTATTGCATC
Source organism: Bacteroidota bacterium (assembly GCA_023453665.1). GTDB lineage: Bacteria > Bacteroidota > Ignavibacteria > Ignavibacteriales > Ignavibacteriaceae. The sequence goes on from JAEXTA010000100.1 coordinate 17,236, forward strand.
AGCATGCCCTTTTTGTATGACAATGTTAACAGATGGCGTAAAGCATTTTGAAAAAACAGAAGAAGTTTCAGTTAAAGATATCGCCGAAATAGTTCTGGAAAACTGTAAATAAAATTTAAAATCATTTGATTTTTAATCATTTTTAGCACTATTTTCTGGCAGTAATAATTCTAGTAAATCAATAGTCCAAAAGTATTTTTCAGTTAATCATAATTTATAATCAAAAAAGGAGGCTTTAATGAGCAGATTAGAAGACTTAATGCAGGCAGTTAGAAATCTTGAAGGGGATTTTGAGAAGTTTTATATAAAAGGTCAGGCAGCCGCAGGTACAAGACTTCGTAAGGGTTTAAGCGAATTGAGAAAACTTGCACAAGATGTTAGAAAAGAAGTTCAGGATTTGAAAGCTCAGAGAAAAGCTGATAAATCTAAATAAGAATTTTAAACATTCATTATTTGAGGGCTGGGTTAGATTCTAATCCAGCCATTTTTTTTATGAATAAACTATTCACCATTTTTTATTTTATTTTGTTCCTGGCTTATCCCGGGCATAACGCGATTCTACCACTATTTGAGCAGAAGATTAAGTCTGAAATAAAAGCAGATTCAACTACTTCTGTCACTCTTACTTTCGTTGGTGACCTGATGTGTCATTCGGTTCAGTATAATTACGCGAGAGTCGGAAAGGATAGTTTTGATTTTGAACCTGTTTACAGATATGTAAAAGAATTTCTTTCAGAGCCTGATTTTATGATTGGCAATCTTGAAACTGTAATCGGAGGGAAAAAGGCAGGATACTCAGGCTATCCTTTTTTCAACTCGCCCGATGAATATGTTAGTGCACTTAAAACTGCCGGGTTTGATTTTCTAACAACTGCCAATAATCACTCACTTGACAGAGGCGAAGCAGGAGTATTAAGGACAATTGAAATTCTTAAACAAAATGAAATTATGTATAATGGAACTTATAGTACTCAGGCTGATAGAGATTCATTGAGAATCATAGATACTGATAATATCAGAATTGCAATGCTTGCATATACCTATGGAACTAACGGAGTCAAAATTCCTAATGATAAAGATTATCTGATTAATTTGATTGACTATAAAAAAATTGAGGCGGATATCTTTAAAGCGAAAACATTAGGGGTAGATATTGTCCTGGTTCATTTTCACTTTGGAGAAGAGTATAAAAGAGAACCTGATAGTTTTCAGAAGGAAGTTGTAAATAAAACAATTCAGTTTGGTGCTGATATTATTATTGGCGGTCATCCACATGTTATTCAACCAATTGATTATTTTCAAAGTGATAAATCAAAACTCGATTCCGTTTTTGTAGCTTATTCGTTGGGCAACTTTGTTTCAAATCAGCGTTGGCGTTATTCTGACGCGGGTGCCATATTAAACATAATAATAGAAAAAAATATATCTGGAAAAGTTCAGCTTAAAGAAATTAATTATCTGCCGACATGGGTTTTTAAAGGTAATACCGGAACTAAAAACGAATATTTGATTCTTCCATCTGACAGATATTCAGATACAACTCTTACCTTTCTTAAATTAACAGATAGAAGACTAATGCAGCAATCATTAGAAGATACTAAGGAAATATTTATGAAGTATTCCCGAATCAACATTAAAAGCTCTTTTACCGAAACAATCTTAACAGGTGAGAATTATGGCAATTAAAAGATTTCTTATAAGATTCATTATGGTTTTTGCTGTTACGTTCTTCATTAATTCAATAATTGTTTATCTATATTCAGTTATAGTTCATAAAGAAGGTCAGTTTAATTTTGATACCACATTTCTGTTTGCACTTACATTCGGTCTTGTCTTTGCTATTATGGAACTGATGAATAAAAAATAATTCTATGGTTACTGAAAATTATGATAGTGAAGTTAAACGTGATTTATCAGTCTCGATGCTTGCTGCAAATTTTTACAGTATTCCTTTAGTAATTATTGCTTCTGCAGTTGTTGTAATCCCTTTTATTTTATTATGGGGGATGAATCCTTTCAAATCGGGCTTTAATGATTTTACCAATCTTTCATATTTCATACCCGCAGTTTTGATAGGGATACTTTTGCACGAACTGATTCATGCACTATCATGGAAATATTTTGGCGGTATGTCATGGGATAAGATCAAAATAGGCTTTCAGTGGAAGACGATTACACCATACGCACATTGTTCCGAACCCGTTAGGGCAAGTGTTTACAGAATCGGCACTGCTGCACCTGCCGTGATACTTGGGTTAATTCCATCAATAGCTGCTGCAATAACCGGTAATGGATGGATAATGACTTTCGGTTTCTTATTTACAGTTGCAGCCGGCGGTGATTTTTTAATTTTATGGCTGATAAGAAAAGTAGATGGTAATTCATTAATTGAAGATCACCCTGTAAAGGCAGGATGTTATGTTATTGAGAATACTTCCCCTTGATTCAAAAGAATCTTTAAAAAATCTATTTACAAACACTCAATAACTATTCTTAACTATGCCTTTAATACTTTCATCAACACTGATGAATTTTGGTAAAGCACAATTTCGAATTCTACACCAATCAAAAATAGTATCAATTTGTTTTTGTGTCGGTACAGCATCTTCAGGAAGCCATCTCCATTTATAGCCGGGAAATTTTTGATGATCAACATCCCAGGTCAATAACTTTATCCATCCCTGTTTCTTAAGGAACTTCATTGGATCAAAATGTAATCCTTTTCGTTGCACTTCCTTAATATTGATGTGGTAAAAATATTCCGAGAGTTTTTTTGAAAGTGATAAATGTTCTGCAACTTTACAGGGGATAAGTTTCCCTTCGGGAGATAGCCAACCGTTATTTGTGTTTAAAGTGTGTTCAGGAATAGAAGAACTAACCAATGGACTCCTTTTAAATGTTGAAAAATGACACGCCAATACCAGGAAAATTTACTGCGACATTAACAGGAGTTTAATTCATCAAAGCCCTCCTTTGAATTTAATTCCATTAAATCTTTTATTCTTATATTTAATATATAAAATTATAAAATATAATTCGATAGGAGAGTTTAGTTGACTCACAAACTTACTTTAATTCCGGGTGATGGAATAGGTCCTGAAATAACAAAAGCTACAACCAGGGTTATCGAACATTCCGGAGTAAAAATTGACTGGGAAGTTATGGAAGCCGGGATGACAGCATTAGAAAAATACCGTGACCCGCTTCCGGCTGAAGTAATTGAATCAATCAGCAGAAATAAAGTTGCACTTAAGGGACCTCTTACTACACCTATTGGCTAGGGTGTCCGTAGTGTTAACGTTGCATTGCGTAAAGAA
>JAEXTA010000130.1 GCA_023453665.1 Bacteroidota bacterium
ATTCGAAGATATTCAGTTGCTCCTGTTAGTGTTGCAAATAATATAAGGTTCCAACCCGAATCTGAATACTATGATTTATATAATCGTCCGGATAATTATGGATATGATGAAGTAGGAAATTTAATTGATGCAGGATTGAACGGACCTAAACACCCTGTATTTGCGGGTTACTACATTCAGGATAAAATGGAATTTTCTGATCTTATTGTGAATGTTGGATTACGTCTCGATTATATTGATACCGACGGACAACGATTTAAAGACCCAAGTAAAATACAGTTTTTACCTGGAGATGTTTTAGATCCAGCCGGATTAGAAGATGTACCCGTATTTACGCAGATTAGCCCTCGCTTAGGTTTTTCTTTCCCTGTTACTGATAAAACTGTATTTCATGCCCAGTATGGAAAATTTGTTCAGCAATCCAGACTTCGCGACATTTATCAGGGTTACAATCTTGTTGCTGATAATATTAAAGGTGGATTCGCTATTCAGAACCCAGTTGGTTTTGGATTGACACCTGAAAGAACTACACAGTATGAGATTGGCTTTAAACAACAAATTGGCGATGTATTTGCTTTCGATATTACTGGTTTTTACAAAGACATAAAAGATCAGATTCAAATCCGTTCTATTTTTGCAGACGCTACAGCAAATCACAGACAATATTACGCATTTGTCAATGGAGATTTTGCAACTGTAAAAGGTATAGAATTTAAATTTGATTTACGCAGAACCCAGCGGATTTCAGCAACCTTCGATTATACATATTCTGATGCTCAGGGAACCGGTTCAAATCCTTCGTCAAGTTTCAGGCAAATTTGGCAGTCACCAACAGCCACACCATTTTTCCCGCAGCAGACTGCCCCGCTTGATTTTAACAGAGCGCACAGTGGATATGTGAATCTTGATTACAGATTCGCGAACGATGATGGACCGGATGTATTTGGCTCAAAGATACTTGAGAACTTTGGTGCTAATTTACTGGTATCATTCACCAGTGGTTTTAATTATACAAGATATGACGAAGAAAGTTTTGGCAACAGAAGAAACCCAACTGAACCATTGAATTCTTCTACTACACCCTTTTCATTCCAGTTGGATTTGAAAGTAGATAAATCGTTTAATATTGGTGGACTTGATGCTAATCTATATCTCTGGGTAATAAATTTACTGAATACTCAAAATGCAGAAGCAGTATTTAATGTTACCGGTGATCCATATGATGATGGATTTTTAGCAAGTGACCAGGGAAGTGCTATTGTAGAGTCTTATAGAAGGACTTACGGTGAAGATGTTGCAAAACAATATATGGATCTCTATAATACTTTAAATTATGATGCAACGAATTTCGGACCACCAAGACAAATCAGGCTGGGTGTTAGATTAAACTATTAAACACTTTATGCTTATTGTCAACAAAAATAATTTGGAGATGAAAATGAATAAAAAAATAATTGGCTTGGTCTTTACAGTGATTGTAGGACTTAGTCTTATTTCACTTGGATTTAAAGGTGAAGATAAAAGCAATAAATCCAACAAGATTTCTACGAATGATAACTACAAGTATATAGCTATCAATCAAATTCTGATGTGGGTTTCTAACAACGGTGATGGCTCTCATGATCCCAGAACAGATGGAAATGGCTTCTATTGGCCTGGGGGAATAAGCGGTGTAAAATCTGCCATTTTTGAAGACGGTTTAATATTCGGCGGTAAAATTGGCCGAGAAATCAGAGTAAATGGAAATACTCACCGACAGGGGTTGCAGGCTGGAAAGATTCTTGATAATGGTCAGCCTGATGATCCTTCATTAGACAAATACCGCGTTTATAAAATACGTAAGGGATGGGAAGCTTTACCTCCAGGACCTGAAAAAGATGAAATAGAACGCGACTATAATGAATGGCCTGTTGAAGATGGAGCCCCATGGGTAGATGTAGATGGAGACGGACTATTTACACGTGGTGTTGACCAGCCTCAATTTGTTGGTGATGAAGTCTTATGGTATGTTGCGAATGATATGGATCCCGCACGTTCTACATTCACGTATGGAACACTTCCTTTAGGTCTTGAATTCCAAACTACGATTTTCGGTTTCAACAGGACCGGTGCTCTTGGAGACATGGTATTCAAAAAGTATAAAATCATTAATAAAGGTGGAAATACAATCAATGATATGATTTTAGCTTACTGGTCTGATACTGATCTTGGAGATGCTAATGATGACTTTACAGGTTGTGATACTGTATTAAGCTTAGGCTATACTTACAATGGCGATAATGATGACGGCAGTGGTGCAGGTAATGCTTATGGAACACCTCCTCCCGCAGTTGGTTATGACTTTTTTCAAGGTCCCATTGTACCGGCTAACCCTGAAGATAGTGCAAAATTTAGTGGCAGATGGATTCATGGTTTCAGGAACCTTCCAATGACAGCCTTTGCGTTTTATATCAATAGTGGAGGTACATATAGGGATCCTCAGCAAGGAATTCCTGCTGGATCGATTGAGTTTTACTATTATCTGCAAGGTTATATCTGGGACGGAACTGAATTTATTGATCCTAATACAGGTTTACCGTCAAGATTTGTTTTAACAGGTGATCCAGTGGCAGGAAATGGATGGTATGAAGGTCCAAATGGATGGCCTGGCGGCCCAGCACCAGGAGATAGACGTCACCTGATGGCTTCTGGTCCTTTCCAAATGGCTCCGGGCGATACACAGGAAATAGTTGTTGGTATTGTAATTGCTCAGGGTACGACTAATATTAACAGTATTACAGCACTTAAAACAAAAGATATTGCGGCTCAAATAGCTTATGATCTTGATTTTAATTTAACCCCTGCACCTCCAGCTCCAAAGTTGCATTCACTTCCATCCAGTAAAGCAATTACGCTTTGGTGGGAGGATAATGCAGAAAGTTACGATGAAGGTGATCCTCTAATTTATGGACAGGGATTTTCTGATACGACGTATTCTTTCCAGGGATACAGAGTATGGCAGTTCAAAGATATTACAGGTGCTCAACCTACTTTACTGGACGTTTCTGATATTGTAGATAGTGTACGACAGTTTTTCGGATTAGTCACAGTAAATGGGGTTGATGTAATTGTACCATTGATCACAGGAACTGATGCCGGGGCTAAAAGATTTCTGAATATAACGCAAGATGTTTATTCAAACGGTCCACTTTATGACGGAAATCCATATTATTTTGGCGTAACTGCCTTCGGTTATTCCCCAAACAGTTCTCCTTCATTTTTGGAGAGTACTCCGGTAATAATGGAAGTATTTCCAGGTAAACCACCAATTGATTTGACATACCCTATTGATGTTGGTGATCAAATTTCGCTAACAAGAACTCAAGGATCAGGTGATGGAAGTGTTTCATTCCAGATTATTGACCCTACAGTTCTAACGGGACATGAATATGAAGTACCAATGGTTCGAACTCAAGCAGATGGATTAAGATATTCTGTAATCAATAAAACTACAGGAGATACTCTGATAAACCTTTCGAATGATTTTTCAACAGAAGCAACTTATAAAAAAGTAACTGAAGGATTTGTTGTTATTGTTGATGATATAGGTGCTGATTCACTTGGCACATCTAATTTCGCAGTTAGAAGTGTTACAGAAGTTAAAGGTCCTGGCGGTGTTGATCTTGCAACTCCACTTTCTGTATTTCAGAGCCAAAATTCAACTAATCAATGGGAAGTCAGATCAATTAATTTCGGCGGCATAGTCGGCGATATTAAAAGTTTTAATTACAGAAATAATATCGGAGATCGTGATTATGAAATCCGATTTACAACCACTGGTAGTGAGTACTATACTACAGGTTATGCTTTGGCTAATCCTACACTCGCATCTAATCCTAAAGGTAAAGGCCGGGTACCTTTTGAAATCTGGGATATAGGTCGAAATGTTGGTGATATCCCAAAACGATTAATGATAAAAACTGCTGATAATAATGCTTCACTCCGGGATACAAGTTGGACTCAAGATCCATCAACAAATATCTGGGAAAGCATCTATTGCTATGAGGATGTCAATGGTTATCAAGAACCGATTCCGGATCCATCAGGGACGTCTTCTGCGAGTACCCACAGAGTTGGGCACCTAGCTATAGTCGGTTCTTTACCTGCAGAAGGTACAGTAATCAAAGTTACAACATGGCGTGCTTTAGGTAATGGTGATGTATTCACCGGTTCAGTACCAGCACCAAATAAGAACGATATAGAGAACGCAAAAAGAAATATTGAAGAAATCAGCGTATTTCCTAATCCGTATTTTGGAGCAAATTCACTTGAGAGAGATAAATACCAAAGGTTTGTAAGATTTACAAATTTACCGACCGATGTAACTATCAGAATCTTTTCTCTTTCAGGTGTATTTATTCAGACTTTGACTAAAAGTAACACAAATCAATATCTCGATTGGGATTTGAGGAACAGAGATGGTCTTCCAGTTGCCAGCGGAATTTATCTTGCCTACCTGGATTTACCTGGAGTAGGTACTCGCGTAATGAAATTAGCTGTTATTATGGAGACACAATATATAGACAGGTTATAAAATTCATGGGGTGTTAACACCCCTGATATTTTATTTAAAATTTATTAATAGGAGATTAAAAATGTTTAATTACTTTACAAAAATCCTTAAAATATCCCTGCTTTCGATGTTCATCGTAGTCGAGATATTTGCCGGAGGCGGAAGAAGAAATGGCACAGCAGGTGCGCAGGAACTGCTTATACCAGTAGGTGCCAGAGGGTTGGCTTTTAATGGTGCTTACATTGCCGGCCTTGAAGGTATCGAAGCAATTTATTACAATCCTGCTGGAGTAGGATTCAGCAAAACGAGTACTGAAGCAATGTTCTCTCATATGAATTATATTGCTGATATCGGTGTCTCTTTCGCTGCCGTTACTACAAGTTTTGAAGGTCTTGGAACAATCGGGTTCAGTGTAAAAACTCTTGAGTTCGGAGATATACCCGTTACAACAGTTGAGAATCCGTATGGAACAGGTGCAACTTTTTCTCCAACATTTGTTACACTTGGACTTACTTATGCAAACTCTCTCACTGATCGTATTCGTGTGGGTGTTAATATAAATGTTGTAACTGAAAAAATTATGAGAACAAGTGCAACAGGTCTTTCCTTCGATGTTGGCGTTCAATACAATGGAATTGCAAATGTAGAAGGGTTAAAAATGGGTGTTGTGCTGAAAAATTTTGGCGGTCAAATGAAATTCGAAGGTCCTGATCTGATCAGAAAGGCAACTGATCCAAACAGTCTTCGCGGTGAACAATTTTATATGATTGATGCTGCGTCATTTGAACTTCCTTCTCAACTTGAACTTGGTCTTGCATACGAAAGAAGATTTGAACAGGATTATAAATTCATTCTTGCTTCATCTTTTCAGAATAACAACTTTGCTAATGATGAATATAAACTTGCCGGTGAATTTGCATTCCAGTATATGTTATTCTTAAGAGGTGGTTATTCTTATGCTCCTGAAGCTCAAAATTCTGATGAAACTGTTTTCGGACCTACTTTTGGTGCCGGATTTAATGTAAACGCCGGTATCGATATAACTGTTGATTATGCTTATCGTTGGGCCAGGTACTTCGATGCAAATCACATGTTTGCAATTAAACTTGGGTTCTAAAAAACTAATAATTATATAGAATATAAGGCTGGGTAAAACCAGCCTTTTTTATTGAAGAACATGAAAAAATTATTTTTACTTTTTGTTTTAACTTTCACCAATATTTTTTCACAGACGAATTTCAAAGTTGAATTTGATTATTCAAGATTTAACTATGATAAGGCAAGCAGTTATCTTGAAATATATTATTCTTTTTTTCAACCTGATCTGAAACAGATAAAATCGGATTCAACGGCTTTCATTCGTGGGATGCTACATATACTTATTTCAGATATCTCCGAAAAAAAAGTTTTCGTTGATCAACTCTATAAATTTGAAAATGTTTTAGATGATACTTTAGTTGATCAAAGTAATAAAAAACTTACGGGTTCGCTGGGATATGTGCTTCCAACCGGAAAGTATCTCTGCAAACTATCTGCTAAAGATGGGAATGATACTACTAGAATTGATACTCTCAGTTTTGAAATAAGTTTACAGGAACTTCCTACAGAATTTTTTTCAATAAGTGATGTGCAACTCGCATCTTCAATAAAAGAAAGTGATAATAAAAATTCAGTTTTTTATAAAAACACCTATGAAGTAATTCCAAATCCCGGAGGTGTATTTGGAGAACCTCTGCCAATTATTTATTTCTATGCCGAGTTGTACAATACAAATGTTGATGTAAGGTCACAATATCTTTTGGTTGAACATCTGTTGCTGAACTCAACGAACCAGCTGGTGATTAAGAAAAGCAAATTGCTGCCAAGAACTACCGCTTCAATCGTGGAAGTGGGCACAATGAATATCACTAAAATTCCTACAGGTACATATAACATAATTATTTCTGCGAGAGACAGTCTGAAAAATGTATCGGTCTATGCATCAAAGAAGCTTTACATTTATAATCCGTCCGTTATAGATACAACTTCGAAAGTGCTTATAGATCAGGATGCTACCGTTTCTGAATTTGCGCAAATGTCTGAGGAAGAATTGGAAGATGTTTTTGGATATTCAAAATACATTGCCACGGATAAAGAAATACAACAATGGAACACCCTGACACAGATAGAAGGTAAAAAAACATTTTTATTTAACTTTTGGAAGAGTAGGGATACTGACGTTTCGACGCCCGGTAATGAATATAAAAGAGATTATTTTAACAGAGTTTCTACCGCTAATCAAAGGTATTCAACCATTCAGAAAAAAGGTTGGAAAACTGACAGAGGCAGAATATTTATTTCCGTGGGTGAACCAAGCGAAGTTGAGAGATTTCCCAATCAAACTGATACCAGACCTTATGAATTATGGCATTATAATGAAATTGAAGGCGGGGTAATTTTTGTGTTTGCTGATTTAACCGGATTTTCGGATTATCAGTTAGTCCATTCAACGATGCGTGGTGAATTGCGCGACGACAATTGGATGAGACGAATCATGATTCAATAGTTTTTAGTTAACGGGCTCTTTTAAATTTGGGAGAAAAATATGAAAAGGATATTTTGTTTACTCTCACTTATTATATGCATCTCTTTCTCAACTTTTAATAATTTTGCTCAAACTGGTAGTGATAAAAAACGCACACAAAAAATCTTCACTAATGATCATTACAAATACATATCCATAAATGAAGTATTGATGTGGGTATCAAATAACGGAGATGGCTCACACGATCCAAGAACAGATAGCAATGGATTTTACTGGCCCGGAGGAGAGCTTGCAACAAAATCCGCAATATTTGAAGATGGACTTGTATATGGCGGTAAAGTAAATGGACAAATAAGAGTAAATGGAAATACACACAGGCAGGGCTTACAAGCCGGAAAGATTTTATCACCGGGGGTAGCAGA
>JAEXTA010000138.1 GCA_023453665.1 Bacteroidota bacterium
TTTTAATACAACCGGAAATAACATTCCTCGGTACAATTTAACTTTAACACCTAACCAGAATGCAAACCTGATTGCGGAAGCTTTGGATTCATCATATAATTTTGAAGTGGTTTACCTTGGATATCCGGCTCCTCCTTCAGACGATACTTCGGGCGGGGATAATCTTTATGATGTTTACATTGAAGAACTTGGTTCGGGTTTATACGGTTATACAGAATATGAAAGTGAAGTAACACCGGGTTCAAATAAATTTACTTCATTCATGGTAATTGATAATGATTATGCCGGTTCATTTGCCAGTACCGGAATAAGCGGTGCAAGAGTTACTGTTGCACATGAATTTCACCATGCCATTCAGGGCGGAAATTATATTTTCAGAGAGTCAGACAGATTCTTTTATGAAATAACTTCTACTGCAATGGAGGAATTTGTCTTTGATTCTGTTAACGATTACTACGCCTATATGTCCAGCTATTTTCAGAGTCCGGGAAATTCATTTTCAAGTAACAATGGTTACAATCTTGCAATCTGGAATATTTTTCTTAAAGACAGATTTGGTTTTGAAATCCTTAAACGTCAATGGGAGATGATGCCGCAGATGCGCGCCATAAGTGCAATTGCATCGAGCCTTGCAGAATTTAATTCATCATTACGCGCCGAATTTAATAAATTCGGAATATGGACTTACTATACAAACAATCGAAGAATACCCGGTTCATATTTTGAAGAAGCGCAAAGTTACCCTTTATTACGTACAGGAATGTCACGAACTTTTACACCACCTTCAGATTCGATTAATGGAAATTCTTATCCGGTAGCCAACAACTTTTTTAATCTTGTTGATAATTCGAAAAGCCCTTCTGATACGGTGACTGTACTGATTTCGAATTCAAACATGGTAAGCGGAATTAATTCTCCTGCAACTCAAACCCCGTTTAGTTACGTTTTAAGGATTGACTCTGTGCCCGGAAGTGTAAATTTAGCTCCCGGATATTTTGCCGTCTTTAATCCTGATGATCCTCAAAACTGGGCAGTGTCAGAATTTATTAACCGGCAACTTGTACGGGAAGACACTGCCAGAATCGAAATCCCAAAAACCGTAGAAGATTTTGTTTTTCCAAATCCATTTGTTATGGGTAAATCCGGACATGAAAATATTTATTTTTCTGTTCAGGCAAACCCCGGTGATGAGGTTCTGCTTAATGTTTATACTTCCGGTATGGAATTAGTGTATGCCTCCAAAGAACAGGTTTTTTCTTTTAATGGTTATAAAGTTATCCGGTGGAATGGAATTGCCGATAATCTGAAATATGCAGCATCCGGTGTTTACATTTATGCCATTAAATCCGGTGATGATATTTATAAAGGTAAAGTGGTAATATTTAATGACTGATTATTCACTTAAAGCCGAATCGCTCAACAAAACTTTTGGCAGAAGATTAATCTTTAAAGATTTAACATTTCATTTTAATAAGCCGGGTGTTTATGGAATATCAGGCGCAAATGGTTCAGGCAAATCGACACTTGTTAAAATCATTGCCGGAATAAATTCTCCATCACAAGGTACAATTGTTCACTCGATTAATGGTAAAGAGATAATACCTGAAAAACTTCACAACTATATAGGGTTTGTTTCACCTTACCTTGTTTTGTATGACGAGTTTTCGTCAATGGAAAATCTTAATCACTGTGCTGCTATAAGGGATATTAAACTCAACACTGCGCGGATCGATTATCTGCTCAACGAATTTAAACTCTATGACAGACGGAATGATCTTGTAAAAACATACAGCTCAGGTATGAAACAAAGATTAAAATTTATTTTCGCACTAATGCATTCACCCGAATTAATTATACTGGATGAGCCAACATCAAATCTGGATGAAGACGGAAAGGGAAAAGTATATAAAATTATCGGGGAAGAATCGAAAGAACATATCGTACTTATCGCTTCAAATGAAAGAACCGATTTACAGCATTGCAGTGAAGAGATTGTGCTTGAAAAATACAAAATCAACCCAAACTAAATTTTATTTTAACTGATGTCATTTAATTCAAAAGCATACGCGTTATTCAAAAAAGATTTTAATTCTGAACTTAGAACACGTTACGCAGTTAATTCACTTGCTATGTTTATTATAGTGGCAATTAGTGTAATACTGTTTTCAATCGGCAACGAAAAAATTTCTGAAAGTCTTACAGGTGGTTTATTCTGGGTTGTTATTTTTTTTACAGCAATGTCCGGACTATCGCGAGCTTTTGTTTCTGAAGAAGAAAGAGGAACATCACTAACACTTCAGTTGATCGCTTCTCCGTCAACAGTTTATACAGGAAAACTACTTTTTAATTTAATACTTGTTTTTTGTATGAACACGGTAATTGCGGTTTTATACTCAGCAATGTTTGAAGCATTTGTTATAAAAAACTTTGTCCTCTTTTTAACTTCATTTGTACTTGGAAATATAGGATTGGCAGTTTCATCAACAACAATTGCTGCAATAATTTCAAAAGCGGGAGCGAAAGGAACATTATATCCTGTGCTTTCATTCCCGATTTTATTGCCTTTAATTTTAACATCGGTTCAACTTACATTATTTGCCATTGATGGCACATCCTTTGAAGAAAGTAAGTTTGAATTGGCAATAGTTGTTAGTTATGATGTAATAATGCTGACTGCTTCTTATATGCTGTTCGATTTTATCTGGAAAGATTAGTAAATTCCCTCAAATTTTAATTGAGTTTTTATGATTTGGAAAATATTTCTTTTTCTACTGTTGAGTTTTGTATCAGTTGCGGGAATTGCGTTTCCCATAGTCGAGAAGCCGACAGCCTGGTATGAGTTTCCGCTTATACGCGGACTCGAAGAAAATGCCAAAATAATTTTCTTCCATGTACCAACCGCATGGCTTACACTTGTTGCATTTTTAATGTCTACCATCTACAGTATAAAATATCTTCGCAAAAAAAATCTTGATGATGATGCCAAATCATACACTGCCGCACAATTGGGAATGATCTTTTGTGTATTGGCAACTGTTACCGGAGCTGTCTGGGCTAAATTTGCATGGGGCTCTTACTGGAGCTGGGATCCAAGACAGACCAGCATATTTGCTTTATTATTGATTTATGGTGCATGGTTCGCATTACGTTCTTCAATTGAATCTGAAGAAAAAAGAGCAACACTTTCAGCAGTTTACTCGATGATAGCATTTATAACAGTACCGTTTTTTATTTTTATAATGCCGAGGATAATGAAAGGACTTCATCCCGGTTCAGCAGATGATACAAATGCCGGACCTGTAATTGATTTTAAAATGAACTCAAATATGCAGTTGATATTTTTTCTATCGATGATAGGATTCACCATTCTTTATTTCTGGATGTGGAGAGTGGGATACAAATCATTAATAATAAGAGACAAAATTAATAAACAACTAATCAGAGGTTAACCTTGGAAGGCTTCCATCAGTTCCTGGAAAATAATGCAATTTATATAGTGATGGTGATCGTCCTGATAGTCTGGACCGGAATTTTTCTATATATGCTAAACTTGGATAAACGTATAAAAAATGTTGAAAAAGAAATGGAGAAGACAAATGAAAAATAAATATATATTCGGCGGTGTTATCATCGTACTGTTTATGAGTATGATGGTTTATCTTTTTACTCAAAGCAATATTCAGTACGAAGAGGATTTTGCAAAAGTAAAAGAAAATTCAAAAACTGTTAAAGCAACAGGTAAATGGGTTAAAGAAAAAAATTATACAATCGATAAAGAAAATAAAACTTTCAGTTTCTACATGGCAGATGCCTGGGGCGTTGAAATGAAAGTTATGTACAAAGGAACAATCCCGAATAATTTTGAAACAGCAGAATCAGTTGTCGTAACAGGACAGTACACAGACGGACAATTCCATGCAAAAGATATTTTGACAAAGTGTCCAAGTAAATATGAAGAAGAATATGAACAGGAAACTGTAAAGACATCAGGGATATAAGTAATCATAAAAGTTAAATAACCCGAGGAATAAATGATTGGAAGTATTGTTCTTTCGCTTGCATTAGCAGGCAGTGTATTATCAATGATAATGTTTTACCTGAGTTATAAAGGGTATAAAAATACACTAAACGTAGGTAGAATCGCTTATCATTCAATGGCAATGCTTGTTATAGTTGCTTCAACAATATTATGGTATGCATTGCTTAACCATCAGTATGAATACAAATATGTTTATAGTTACAGTGCTAACAGTCTTAACACAGGATTTCTTCTTGCATCGTTCTGGGGCGGTCAGGAAGGAAGTTTTATGTTGTGGCTGCTGTTAACATCTATCGTCGGAATTGTACTTCAATCATACTCATCCAAACGTGGTGACCTTGAACCAAGAGTAATGGCTGTCTTCACACTCGCCACAAGTTTTCTTCTTGTAATGGTATCGCCGTTATTCAAAAATCCTTTTGCTTACATCTGGGCTGAACCTGTATTTCTTAATGCTAAAACTGTAAACCCTGCATATTTTAATTTGCCGATACTTCAGAATTTTATGTTCAGCGACGGATCGACAGGACAAAATTTTGTTAAGATGAGTACCGAACTTGTTGCTGTTTTAAAAGGTGCAGGAATTTCCGTAAGCCAGTTTATAGTTGACGGCAAAGGATTAAATCCACAACTTTTAAATTTCTGGATGCAGATTCACCCTCCGATTTTATTTATCGGTTTTGCAATGGCAACAGTACCATTTGCATTGGCTCTTTCTGCTTTAATGAAGAATGATTACAGGGATTGGGTTAAACAATCTTTACCATGGGTACTTGCCGGTTCAGGAATATTAGGATTAGGAATTATGTTAGGTGGTTACTGGGCTTACGAAATGCTTGGTTGGGGCGGTTACTGGGCATGGGATCCTGTAGAAAACTCAAGCTTAATTCCATGGCTTGTCGGCGTTGCATCAATACATACAATGCTTGTTCAAAAGAAAAGCCAGGCAAAAGGTGGAATAGGCAAGTATGTAAAAACAAATCTCATACTCAGTATGATGACATATATACTGGTTCTTTACAGTACATTTTTAACAAGAAGCGGTGTACTAGGTGATGCATCGGTTCATTCTTTTGTTGATCCGGGAATGCTCGTTTATTTATTCCTTATAATTTTTATCTCATCATTTATACTTCTTGGTTTTGGAATGATCGCTTATCGATGGAAAACACTTAACGAAGAAACTGCAGCTGATGAAAGTCTTCTTTCAAGAGAACTGGCTCTTTTCACTGCGGCAATTGTATTATGTGCATCAGCTATCATTGTTCTTGTTGGGACATCTGCACCTATATTCGGACAGTCAGTCGATACATTCTTTTACGATGAAATGCATTTACCACTTGCCATAATTATCGGTTTACTTAATGGTGTCAGTTTATTAATAAAATGGAAACAATCCTCAACATCCGAGCTTGTCAAAAAATCTGTCATCTCTCTGGCGGCATCAGTTCTGTTTACTATTGTATTGGTGATTGGCGGACTTACAAACATAATGATGCTTATCCTGGCATTTGCCACAGCATTTTCACTATTCGTTAATCTTGAAATTGCAATAAAGATTATTCGGGGTAACCTTAAGATGCTCGGCGCTTATGTATCACATATAGGAATAGCGTTATTTATTCTTGGTGTTATCGGTTCTGCTTCAGGAACTAAAGATGTTGACATCGATCTTGTTAAAAATAAACCAACCGAAGCATTTGGCTACCAGATGACATTCACAGGTTATGAACCGATTGAGAACAATACAAAGTATGCGTTTAATATAAATCTCAAACAGGGTGATAAATCATTTAACGTATCACCGGTAATGTACATCAGTGATTTTAACAATGGATTAATGAGAGAGCCCGCAATTCTTTCTTTACTGACAAAAGATATTTACTTCTCTCCGTTAGGATATGATGAAGGAAACCACGAAGGTCACGATCATTCAGTCAGTACAGTTACATTGTCAAAAGGCGGTACCTCAGAATTTGCCGGAACAAAAATCACTTTTAATGAATTTGTTATTGGTGCTGAAACAATGACTGCAATGCAGCAAGGTCAGGATTTTGAAATGGGCGCAAAGTTAAGTGCTGAAAAAAATGGAGTAAAAAAAGATTTTGAATTGAAGCTGATTTCAAAACAAGGTAACAGAGAATTAACATCAGAAACTTTCAAAGATTTAAATCTGAAAGTTGAATTACAAAATCTTCAGGCAGGAAATATCCAGATTGGACTTTCCGCTTTAGATGGAGCTGAAACAACAACAACTAATGAACCAGTTGAAGAAATATTATCTGTTTCAGCAAGTATCAAACCTTATATTGGATTGGTATGGATCGGTGTTCTTGTAATGTTCCTCGGTTTTCTTGTATCTGTTGGAAGAAGATTAAAAGAATCTCTTGTCTGATACTTAATAAATTTCATAATGAAGGGCGATGGTCATCGCCCTTTTTCTTTTTAAAATTGTCATTAACATTTCAAATTCACAAAACACATTCATAACATTTTTAATTCTTCACTGAATTGAATTTATTATATTTGCCCGAAGGTTAAATAATAAATTCCGGAGGTTTTTATGTCCCAGTCCGCAAATAAACTTATCAAGTATTTTTTCATTCTTGTTTTCCCCATTGTTACTGCAATGATACCTATTGCGCCGGAGGAAGGAATGTATCCTTTGAGCGAAATAAGAAAACTGGATTTAAAATCTGGG
>JAEXTA010000159.1 GCA_023453665.1 Bacteroidota bacterium
GGGAACAGGAGTTACTGCTTCACTTGTTTTCATAATGCCATAAATTATCCATGGCTGTCTTCCTACTTCCGTTACAATCCATCCTGCTTCAACCGCAATAAAACCAAGCGGTGTGCAAAGAAAAATTATTTTCAAAAAGTTTTTATTGAGCAGCAAATGTTTTTTCTTCCATTGAAAGAAAAGAAAAATAACACCTACCAATGCCAGAACTGTTCCGCATCCAACCATAACCTGGAATGCAAGATGTGTTATTAAAACCGGGGGCCAGTTCTCTTCAGGAAATTCATTTAATCCTTTTACTTCAGCATTAAAATCACCGTAAGATAGAAAACTAAGTGCGTTGGGAATTTTTATTCCGAAGGATGTTGTTCTTGTTTTTTCATCCGGTATGCCACCGATAGTTAATGGCGCGCCTTTTAATGTTTCAAACTGTCCTTCCATTGCTGCTAATTTTATCGGTTGTCTTTTTGCTACATCTTTCGCACTGAAGTCTCCGCTTAGTGGTTGTAAGATTGCAGCAATAGATCCAAACCATAATGCAATTGTCATCGCTTTTTTGTGAAGTACATTTTCTTTTTTCTTTAATAATAAAAATGCGTGAACACCCGCGACAGCAAAAGCGGTTGCTTCGATGGCGGCAATAGTCATATGAAGAGTCTGGCTTACCCAAGCATCATTAAACATTGCGGCAAACGGATCAATGTTGTGTGCTTGCCCGTTTATCCAATCGAATCCTGCGGGAGCGTTCATCCATGCATTTGCACATACAACAAAAATTCCCGACGCAATTCCTGAAATACCGACAAGTAAACCTGAAAACCAGTGAACCCATTTATTAATTCTGTTCCATCCGTAAAGAAAAAGTCCGAGGCAGATTGCTTCAACAAAAAAAGCAGTACCTTCCCAACTGAAAGGCATGCCGATAATTGCGCCTGCGTGTTCCATAAATCCGGGCCAGAGTATTCCAAGTTCAAACGAAAGTGCTGTGCCTGATACTGCGCCTATCGCAAAAAATATTGCAACTCCTTTTGACCATGCTTTGGTGAGTTTGAGGTAAACATTTTCTCCCGTTTTAATGTGAAGCCAATGTGATACGACCATAAGCAGAGGCATTGTCATTCCAATGCATGCAAAGATGATGTGAAAGCCTAATGACAGAGCCATTGTGGAACGGGCAGCGAGGAGATCATCCAATTTTAACTCCAGAGAAAAAAACAATTAACAAAAAAGACTTACACAGAGAACCACTGAGAAGACACAGAGAAACATAGAGATTTAATTCAGATTCCGAAACTAGTTCGGAATGACATGTAATATACTATACAACTTCTCCATCTATCTCTGTGAAGTTTTTCAGATTATTCTCGTTTTTGATAAGTGACACGATAAATTCTTCCACCGTAATCATCTGAAATAAGCATTGAACCGTCAGGCATTATTTGAACATCAACAGGTCTTCCACTTACAGCTTCACCTCTGAGCCATCCTTCAATGAAAGGTTCATAACTTACCGCTTTGTTATCTTTTATTTTCACCAGGCTTATTCTATATCCGATTTTTTCTGAGCGGTTCCATGAGCCATGTTCGGCGATAAATATCTGGTTCTTATACTCTTCCGGAAACATATTCCCTGTATAAAACCTCATTCCCAATGCTGCGACATGCGGACCAAGTTCAATAGCAGGTTTTCTATAAATACTCAGATCTTTATCC
This sequence comes from Bacteroidota bacterium, assembly GCA_023453665.1. Lineage (GTDB taxonomy): Bacteria > Bacteroidota > Ignavibacteria > Ignavibacteriales > Ignavibacteriaceae. The sequence continues at coordinate 1,714 of JAEXTA010000159.1, forward strand.
TTACTGAATTCAGGGTCGGGAACATTATTTCCATGAATAAATGGAAAACCAAAATGATAACCTGAATCCGGTGCGTTATTCAATTCATCGGGAGGAATATCATCACCAAGCATGTCGCGACCATTATCTGTAAACCATAATTCATTTGTCTGTGGATTCCAGTCAAATCCAACAGTGTTTCTTATTCCTTCAGCAAAAAGCTGAAGATCACTTCCATCCGGATTCATTCTTAGAATTGATGAGTATCTTGTATCCTTTTGAAAGCAAACATTACAAGGTGCACCAACAGGAACATAAAGTTTTCCATCAGAACCAAAACGAATAAACTTCCATCCGTGATGAGTATCGGTTGGAAAGCTGTCATTCACAACTGTGTAGGATGGCGAGTTTTTATATGTCGCTTCTATATTTTCAAATTTTATAACGCGATGGACTTCCGCCACGTATAGATCATTTCCGAGAACGGCAACTCCATTAGGCATATTAAGATTTTCTGCTACTACATAAATGCGGTCTGCTTTGAAATCTTGGTTGTTATCTTCAATTGCATAAACCATTCCGTTGCGTTGTCGGGTTCCGACAAACAACACACCGTTTTCGCTAAGAGCCATAGACCTTGCGTTGGGAACTGCATCAGCATAAACATCAATTATAAATCCATCAGGTAAATCCATACCCAGATTATTGTGAACCTGTGACTGGTTTTCCGAATTACACACAATCCCCAAAAGCATCATAAAAAAAACGATCACATAGGTGAAGTTATTTTTCATACTTAGTCCAGACTTAATTATTAATAATATTTCAATAACGTTGTTCTGCGGGCGGCATCACTACCCACAGAATTATATAAACAAGTATTCCGGGGAATGCTGCGCTGATGACAGATAGTAACACATATCCGATTCTGACAATTGTCGGATCCCATCCAAGCCATTCTGCGATACCGCCGCAGACGCCTGCTAACATTGAGTTGTTTGACCTTCTTAACGGCATAAAACAATAATCTTTCTTATGAGTAAAAATTGTTGCTCAAATATTAATGATTATTACTGAAAGAAAGTATGAAAAACGGTAACCGGCTTTTAGAAATTTGTTGTTTGATTCTGCGGACTGGTTCAGAGTTTAAATGTCTTTAAACCATGACCAATCGCGAATTCAGTATAAGGAAGAGAAATAGGAAGTCTGCCGCTGATGTCAATTTTCCCGAACATAGCGTTTATCATTGCTTTCTGTGATGATGGTGTATTACCGAATGAACAAATATAAGTTTCGGCTTTATTAAAGAAGGATAACATATAAGGGCTGTCAAAGCTTACGAAAACAGTAGGCTTTTTCTGTTTTAGAATATTTTTTATAAGGTCTGAATTAGCAGTTGTAACAACAGGCACATCACTTCCGGATTTTACTTTAATGAATGATGCGATTATTACAAGATCAGCACCTTTAATGGTTTCAAGTGCTTTTCTTATTGCAGTTTTTTTCGTTTTTCTGTTGATGAAAATCTTTTTGATGTTCTTCAATTCATCGTTAAGATTATTCTGGAAGTTCAAGACAGAAGATGAGCCGGTTCCATCAGTTATAGTAATGCAAACAGGCTTTTTGAATTTATTTTTTTGAATTGGAATAAGACTATCCTGATCTTTCACAAGAGTGATTGATTGTTCGGCAATAAGTTTTGAAAGGTTTAAGTGTTCCTTATCATTCAAAACATTTTTTGCTTCATCAATTTCCGTTTGAGTGTAATTATTCAGGTTAAGCCATTTCTTTGCTGATAAAATTCTTCTAACGCTTTCATTTATTCTTTCAAGTTTAATTTCACCTGACATAACTGCGCGGTAAACAGCATCGATCGCAACAAACTCATCGGGCGGCATAAGTAAAATATCAGCACCGGCTTTTACAGCAAGCAGCGCCGCTTCTTCATCTGAATAATAATTGGTAATGGCATTCATATTTAACGCATCTGTAATTACAAGTCCGTCAAAAGAAAGCTCATCGCGCAGAAGATCATTTATGACTTTTGGTGAAAGACTTGAAGGAATGTTATCCGGTTCAACTGCAGGCACATTCAAGTGCCCTATCATTATAGCCTGCACACCAGCTTTAATTGATTCAATGAACGGAACAAATTCATTTTGAAGAAGACTATTTCTATCAACATTAATTATAGGCAGATCGTGATGTGAATCAATCCTTGTATTACCGTGACCGGGAAAATGTTTTGCCGTAGAAATTATTTTTCCTTCTTTAGAACCATTTATAAATGAAGTACAGAACTGAGCAACCATCCATTTATCTTCTGAATAAGAGCGAAGATTTATAACAGGGTTTGCATAGTTGTCATTTATATCTGCGACCGGGGCAAAGTTTAAACCAAGACCAATGGCACGTGATTCTTCTGCAACAGCTTTTCCCATTTCATAAGCGAGCTGATAATTACCTGTTGCACCCAAAGCCATGTTATAAGGGAATTCAGTAGCGTCAACTATTCTTGTGCCTAACCCTCTTTCAAAATCAGCGGAGAACAATAATGGAGTATCGGAAAGTCTGTTAAAATAATTAATGATATTTATCCGGCTGGAAAGATCACCCTGGAAAATTATCAGTCCGCCGACTTTTGAATCACTCACCAGTGACTTAACTTTTTGATTATCAGTTGAGCCTTCTACGATAGCAGATGAATTAACCATCGGCATTATCATCTGTGCGCAGCGTTCACGGATACTCATCTTTTCAAGAGTTTCTTCAATATCTGTTTTATCATCTTGTGTAAGTTCAAATACTGAAGGGAATTTTCTATTCAGAGTAAAGTCAGAGGAATCTGAATCATCATCAGAAAAAATAACTATAGACGAAATTATATCCGGCGGAAATAATATTATGATGGTCATTAATATTAACCGGGGAATAAGCGTGGAAATTTTTCTGAAAGTATAAATCATACGGTTAAAATTAATTCTGTGTAATTGTTTTGAAGATTAAATCGTGAAGTGCCGGACGCACTTTAATAATTTTTTTATTTTCACGTGAAGGATAAACTCTATTTGTCAAAAAAACAACAATCAAATTTTGCTCAGGATCAGCCCAGATTGATGTTCCGGTAAATCCAGTATGACCGAATGAATTCTCACTAAAGTACTGCCCTGCCGATGATCCTGTTTTGCTTTTAGCATCCCAGCCAAGCAGCCGGGATTCAGATTTCGATTCATTTTTCAGAAATTCTTTTATTGTTGATGATGAAATGAACTGCGTGTTCTCTTTCATTCCTTCATTCATTAATACTTTAACAAGTTTGTACAGATCTTCGCTAGTTGAAAATAATCCTGCGTGACCTGATACACCATTCATTATAGATGCAGTTTCATCATGTACTTCACCCTGAATTAATTTGCCGCGCCAATAGTTGTCAATTTCAGTTGGTGCAATTTCCGGTTTCAAATTTTTATCCGGGTTGAAGAAAGTATTATTCATTTTTAATGGTTCAAAAATTTCTTTTACGCAAAAATTATCCAGACTCATTCCGGTTATTTTTTCAATTATTATACCAAGAGTAATAAATCCAAGATCGGAGTATTGAGTTTTACTTCCGGGCTTAAATTCGGGTTTTATGCTACAGATATCATGGAGAATTTCCGACTTAGTTTTTTTTTCAGGATAAAATTTCTTCCAGGCAGGTAAACCACTGTTATGTTTGAGTAAGTTACGGATTGTGATATCACCCTTACTGTTGTTACGAAATTCAGGGAGGTAGGTAATAACTTTATCATCAAGTGAAATCATTTTTTTATCAACTAATAACATGATTGCTGTGGTTGTGGCAATGACTTTAGTTAGTGAAGCAAGATCATAAATTGTTGAGGTTGAAACATCAGGGGAATTGTTTTCATAAGTAAAATGTCCAAAAGCATTTTGGTAGATGATGCTGTCCTTATTTCCAATTAACAGAACCGCACCGGGGAACGCGGAATTGGAGATACTACTTTCGATAAAACTATCAACACTTGAATAATCAATAAAACCGTTAAAGCCAAAATACTCTTGCTGATCAGGTGTGTTGTTATTACCACAGTGGACAAATACTGAAAACAGAAGTAATAGTTTTACGAAGTGTGTGGTTTTAGTTTTATTCATTTGTTGATTTTGATTTCTTCCCAAACTCAGGATCAACTTTAATGAATAACGCCATCACAAAACAGGGAATAGTTGATATACACACCCAGACGAAAAAACTTTTATAGCCAATCAATTCCTGCAGCCATCCGCTGAACATTCCGGGCAGCATCATTCCGAGCGCCATTATTCCTGTAGCAATTGCATAGTGAGAAGTTTTATGTTCACCATCCGAGATGTAAATAAGAAAGAGTAAGAACGCAGTAAAGCCAAATCCATATCCAAATTGTTCAACAGCAACGCAGACATTTATTAATATAAAATCAACGGGTTGAGTGAATGATAAAAAAACATATACCAGGTCAGGGACATTGATAGCAGCTATCATCCACCATATCCAGTATTTTAATCCATTTCGTGATGCTACAATTCCGCCTAGAATTCCGCCGGCAGCTAATGCAATTACGCCAACGGTTCCATATACAAACCCAACCTGTCCGGTGGTGAGATTCAATCCGCCTTTTGAAAAATTATCCAATAAAAAAGGTGCTGCTAATTTTACAAGTTGTGCTTCGGCAAAACGGTATAAAAGAATAAACCCAATCGCTGCAATCACGTTTTTCTTTTTGAAAAAGATTATGAATGTTGAAGCAAAGTTTTTCAATAGTTGAGATCTCTTCGTTAAAGTTCGTCTGTAATCTTCGACAGGGTATGGAAGTATAAACTTGTGATAAATAAAAAAAACGATGAACATAACACCAAGTAAATAAAAAGTTATTGACCAGGCTGAAGTTATATTTCCTGTTTGAACAGTAAACTCAGCCTCTGAAGCCTCGCTAAGTTTGTTGTCTAATTGTATCAAAAGAGCAAGAGGTTTATCAAAATTGTTATTGTTAAAAGAAAATCTTCCGCCGCTTATTAACGCAATACTTTTATCACCGGATGTTTGATCGACGTGCACAATTATCTCACCTGGTGTATTATCGTAGTCCGAAATCCCAACCCAAACTAAAGCAATATTACCCGTCGAATCGGATTGTTCGTCAGTAAATTTATTTTCGCCGAAATTAGTCTTTAGAAATATTTCGAGAGGAATGATGAAATGTTTTCTGAACCAGGAGGGTTCTGCTTCTAAATTTGTTCCTGCATCTGTAGTTGCAACCGGTTTGTCAATGAAATTATTTTCTTCATTCCAATTTTTAGCAAACGCAATCAATGAATCTGCATAAGACGATGGAACATTTTTATAACTTAATTTTAATTCTGATACTGAGCTGAGTATCCGAAAATCTTTTAACGTGGAATCTCTCTTTGCAATGAATGATTCTGCGTCAGTAAATTGAACAACACTTATTGAGTCGGCATTAACTGTTATTGTTGTTTTGAATCCCGAATTACTTTCAAGATAACCTGCAAAGATTATAAGAATGCCCTGACCGAATATCATTGCGAACCTGTAAAACAAACTTCTTATTCCAACAAAAAATGCCTGCTGATGTTTTGATAGACCAAGCATATAAAATCCATCAGCCGCGATGTCATGAGTTGCAGAACTAAATGCAACTAACCAGAAAAATATTAATGTGTATTTAAAGAAATCCGGGGCAGGAATACTTAAACCAATAGCGCCGAAAGAAACTCCGATTACTAACTGCATAATAATCGTCCAGAATCTTTTCGTAGAAAGATTATCAACAATTGGGCTCCACAATGGTTTAATAATCCATGGCAGGTATAACCAGCTTGTATATAATGCAATATCGGTGTTTGAAATACCAAGCCGCTTATACATTATAACTGAGATAGTCATAACTGCTACATAAGGCAGTCCTTCAGTAAAATATAATGACGGTATCCATTTCCAGGCATTCCGGTTTTCGGATTTATTCATCACAATTTACCGGATTCATAATTTTTTTTGGAAAGTAGAATCGCACCATACTCCGGGGGATGTTCTGCATTTAATATTTTTATATGCGGGAAATGATTTTTAATTTTTTCTTTAAGTAATGTTGAATAAAAGTTTTCAGTCGAGATCAGACTTCCAATGAAAGATATCTCCATTGTTTTTGATTTTAATAAATCAAGAAAAGCCTGAATGTGTTTTATCAGTTCGTCACTTTCGACTTCAAGAATTTTTATTGCATCAATATTATTCTCTTCTGCTGCTTTAATAACTAATGGAGCCAGTTCCTGGATTTCGATATTACCTGAATAAACTTTTTTAATGAGAGTGTTAGAATCAGAGATATGAAAAGTGTCTGAAATTAATTTGTCCAGTTGTGATTTTGTTTTTCTCCCGTCAAGTGTATGAGAAAAGAACTGCAATGCTTTTCTTCCGATTGAATAACCGCCGCCTTCATCTCCCAGAATTTTTCCAAATCCCCCAACTCTAAAAAAATTATCATTAACATCTTTGCCAAATAAAATCGAGCCGGTTCCGGCGATAAGTATTGCCCCAGCTCTTCCGGATAATGCTCCTTCCAAAGCAATGACAGCATCTGTTACAATTGAAATGAAGAATTTTTTTCTATATCTATTAGAAAGAGATTGAAGCAAATGATTTTTTAACTTTTCGCATTCATCTATTCTGCCGGCTCCCGCAAGCCCCGCAACGATTGAAACTTCTGAAATTTCATCCCTACTGATTTTGCTGAAACTCTCTTCAACTATTTCAGTGATAATCTGTGAAACCGCTGCGGTCCCGAGTGAAGTTAAATTCGTTGGTTTATGAACAGAGGTGTAAAGCGTTTTAAAATTTTCTTCTGTAACAAGACACTCAGTTTTGGTCCCGCCGCCGTCAATTCCGATAAAAATTTTCATATCATAATTTGCTTTTATTATGTTTATAAAATAGAAAAAAAGATAAACGCTTAAAACAGTATCGGGTGAATATTTAGCTGTTCTCTTTGCATAAATTTTTAATTATTTTAACAGCAAATAAGAGAGAGAGTGATGAGTAATTTAGAACAACATTTTCAGCAGTTTCGTGAAAATACAATTGGAATTGACAAATCATTTGCAACCCCTTATGGTGAAATGAAAGTTATTTATGCTGATTGGATTGCCAGCGGAAGAATGTATGCCCCTATTGAAAAAAAACTGATTGAAACATTTGGTCCAATGGTTGGGAACACACATTCCGAATCAAGTATTACCGGAACTTCAATGACTCTCTCATATCATAATGCTCACAAAATAATCAAGCAGCATGTTAATGCCGGTCCCGATGACGTAATCATAACAGCAGGTTCGGGAATGACTGCGATGATATGCAAGTTCCAGAGAATACTTGGTTTAAAAGTACCGGAACAATTAAAGGATTATCTTAACCTTCCCGAAGAATTACGCCCGATCGTTTTTGTTACGCATATGGAACATCATTCAAACCAAACTACCTGGCTTGAGACTATTGCTGATGTGGTTGTCCTTAATCCAGATGATAGAGGTTTAGTAGATACTCACGAACTGGAAAAGGAACTCAGCAAACACAATAAACGAAAATTGAAAATCGGAGCTTTTACAGCTTGTTCAAATGTAACCGGAATTGAAACACCCTATCATAAGCTCGCAAAAATTATGCACGAAAACAGCGGGTATTGTTTTGTTGACTTCGCATGTTCGGCTCCTTATGTAAATATTGATATGCATCCTGCTGATCCACTTGAAAAACTTGATGCTATTTTCTTTTCTCCGCATAAATTTCTTGGAGGTCCGGGAACAGCAGGTGTGGTAATATTCGATTCAAAACTTTATAAGAACAAAGTGCCCGATCTTCCCGGCGGAGGAACAGTTGACTGGACAAACCCGTGGGGTCAGCATAAGTTTGTGTCAAACATTGAAGCAAGAGAAGATGGAGGAACACCTGCTTTTCTTCAGACAATAAAAGCATCTTTGTGTATTAAGCTAAAAGATCAGATGGAAGTAAAAAAAATAAAAGAACGCGAAGAACATTTAGTTAAGATGGCATTCAGGGGATTAAGTCAGGTCAAAGGAATTCATATTCTTGCCGGACATATTGAAGAAAGACTCGGCGCAATTTCTTTTTATATCGATAAAATTCATTACAACCTTCTTGTAAAAATATTAAATGACAGGTTCGGAATTCAGGTAAGAGGCGGATGTTCCTGCGCGGGTACATATGGTCATTACCTTTTGCATGTTAGTCCGAGCCAATCCAAACAAATGACAGATAAAATTAACCAGGGTGACATATCAAGTAAGCTTGGCTGGGTAAGGATGTCTATTCATCCGACAATGACTGATGATGAATTATTATTTATTGTTGACGCGATTAAAGATACAGTTAAAAATATTTCACTCTGGGATAGAGATTACAGGTATGACTCTTCTAAAAATGAATTTATAAATCTTCTTTCAAACGGTAAAGAAGAAGAAAAAATAAACGAATGGTTTACGCTGAACAATCTTGTACAATACACTATGATTGAAAAGTGAGATCAAACAAAAATAGTGTTTAGCTTATAATAGTTTTCCGGAATTCAGCTAACTATTCAGGATATAAATAGGAGGCTTAAATGAAAACGATAGGCGCGTACGAAAAGTGCAAACTTTATATCGAATCACATTCCACACTTTCACCTGATTCAGAAAAACTACAATCTAAAAATCAACACCCATTTGTCACTATCTCTCGAGAAACCGGGG
>JAEXTA010000189.1 GCA_023453665.1 Bacteroidota bacterium
AATGCTTATCACAAGGGCACAGGGACAAGAGATTACAAGAATTACCAGCGCCCTGTAAATCCAATCTGAAAAATTTTGGCTGAATGGAAACAGCAGAGGAGGAATAGTTGCAATCAGGAGTGCAACAACAACAACTAATGGTGTGTAATACCTGGCAAACCTGGTTATAAATTTTTCTGTTTCTGCTTTTTTTGAAACTGAATTCTCGGCAAGATGCAAAATTTTGGAAACTGAAGTATCCGAAAATAGTTTAGTTGATTTTACTTTTAATAGTGCTGATTTGTTAATCGTACCGGCAAGTACTGAATCACCTATACTAACAGGTTTCGGCAGCGATTCGCCTGTTAGAGGCATAGTATCGATGAACGATTCTCCATCAATTACTTCTCCATCCAGCGGAATTTTTTCGCCTGGTTTTACTAAGAATATTTCTCCTACAGATACTTCCTCAGGAGAAACCTGTGTAATATCACTATTTTTAATCATGTTAACATAAGCAGGTCTGAACTCGAGCAGATCGCGGATAGATTTTCGTGATCTTCTTACCGAAATGCCCTGAAGGAATTCACCGACATTATAAAACAACATTACAGCAACAGCCTCATTCAGCTCATTAATCAGTATTGCTCCGATTGTTGCTAAACTCATTAAGAAATTTTCATCAAATACTTTTCCGCGAAAAAGATTTTTGAAGGCTTTTTTAAGAACCTGCCAGCCGCTTAGTAAATACGCAGAAATGAATAATAATATTAAAAGAATATCTCCCTGCCGAACAATGTGCAATGATTCAAGTAATATTGCGCTGAAGAAAAGTAACAGAACCGAAACGATTTTCAGTATTTCTTTTCTTACCGTTTCATCCGCCTCAGTATCACTCGGTTTTGATTTTTTTATTTCTTCTATTATAACCTGATCATCAACCTCAGAGATCGCAGACTTAATTTCATTTAAATTATCGAAGTCAATCTTAAGTGTGGATGTTAAAAGATTAATATTTACAGGGCCAAGTTTTTTAAGTCTGGTTTCGATTCGGTCTGCACAAGCTGCGCAATCAAGATTTTTTAGTTTTAGTTCTAACATAATGGAGTATAGAATATGTTATCAATAACTGATAGCAATCAACAAAAAAAATAATTTAAGTGCAAAGTGAATTTCAGGCATGAACCGGCATTAAAATCAGAGAAGTGGTATTAAAGTTTATAGTTCCCCGTTCGTCTCAATCCTGCGGCCGCCCATAAATCTTTTAGAATAGTATTCATGGTCAAGGGATGAAACGATTACTCCTTTTTTTGAACTTGCATGTGCGAATAAATTATCGCCAATATAAATTCCAACGTGACCAGGTTTTACGCGTCTACGGGTATTAAAGAATACCAGATCACCAAACTTAAGATCTTCCCGGTTTTCAATTATTTGTCCCTGTGTGTATTGATCTCTTGCCGAACGAAGTAATTGAATTGATAATGTATTATTGTAAACGGTTTGTGTAAAAGCGGAACAGTCAATTCCTTTTTTCGAATTTCCGCCGTATTTGTAAGGTGTATTTAAATATTCGATTATCTCCATCAGGACTTTTTCCTGTGTATTATGATAATCAGCCGAGACGGTCGAATTGCTTTCTGTTGTACTGTATTTTTTCACTACATCTGAAAATGTTAACGCAACTTCTTCATCAGGAAACTCATCTGAGTCAGAATCATCATCCATCAGATAATTCCATTCAAGAGAATCTGCATCTTCGATATCATCAAACATTGGATTCGTATTTATAGTATCCACAGAAGTAAATCTTTCAGTGTGAATAAATTCTTCAGAAGATTTATCATTATCGTGATTATAGCGTAGATTGCCTGAAGAAGGGGCACAGCCGGAATTAAATGTAATTCCGGCTATGATGAATAGTGAAATAAAATATCTATGAAGTTTAATCATTAAACCTCAACCCAGATAAGTTCTCAGGTTTTTACTTCTTGAGGCGTGTCTGAGTCTGCGGATCGCTTTTTCTTTTATCTGTCGAACACGTTCACGGGTCAGATTAAATCGTTCACCGATTTCTTCAAGTGTAAGTGAATGTTCCTTATTCAAACCAAAATATAATTTTATTACTTCTGCTTCCCTTTCTGTCAGAGTTGAGAGAGCCCGGTCAATTTCGGTCTTTAAGGATTCTGTCATAAGAGTAGAGTCAGGAGATGGCTGCTGATCATTTTGAATTACATCAAGAAGCCTGTTATCTTCACCTTGGGCAAAAGGTGCATCCATTGAAACGTGTCTGCCGGAAATTTTAAGTGTATCGGCAACTTCACTTACATCCATGTCAAGTTCCTGCGCAAGTTCAGTTGCGCTTGGTTCTCTCTCAAATTCCTGTTCAAGATTGCTGTAAGCTTTACCAATTTTATTTAATGCGCCAACACGGTTTAACGGAAGACGAACAATCCTTGATTGTTCAGCAAGAGCCTGAAGAATTGACTGTCTTATCCACCACACAGCATAGGAAATAAATTTAAAACCGCGTGTTTCGTCAAATCGTTTTGCAGCTTTAATCAAACCAAGATTTCCTTCGTTGATCAGATCACCAAGTGATAATCCCTGGTTCTGATATTGTTTAGCCACACTCACAACAAATCTTAAATTTGCTTTTGTTAACATTTCTAACGCAAGCTGATCACCCTTTTTAATTCGTATCGCAAGTTCTATTTCCTGATCAGGAACAAGAAGATCAACTTTACCAATTTCCTGCAAGTATTTATCAAGAGACTGACTCTCCCGATTAGTATATTGCTTGGTTATTCTCACTAAATCACCTCGTCATTTCGTTCATTAATTGATAGTATCTACTATACCGACTATTGAGGCATCTACAGGGGCAAAATCGACCGGCAGTGGTATTACAGCTTCAGAGGCTGTTATATAAAATATTATTTCACCCGGTCCCGCGCCTACTGTATCAACAGCTATAAGCGGTTCACCATTATTTTTCATTTCAGAGTTTATGGGCTGCACAATCAGAAACTTGAAATTTTCCAAAGTTTCATACTTTTTTGTAGCCCAAACAGTTCCAATTATTTTTCCCAGGAACAAATTTTATCCATTTTAAGATTGATCTGATTTCTACAATCTTTATAAAACAGCCGGAAATTTAACATTAAACGGACTGAAAAAAAAGGTAAAAATCCTAAGAATTTCGAGTCTTCAGTCTTCACTGTACATCTATTTTATCAACAATCGCCATAATAACCGCATCAACCGGTTTGTTTTTAGTAATGTCTGTCTGTCTGGATGAACTACCAGTTGCGACCAGTACCGTTTCTCCAACACCAGCTCCCACACTGTCAACGGCAACAACAAAATCCGGTTTTTCTGTCAGATTTATATCTAATCTCCGGACTATAAGAAATTTAGATCCAACAAGGTTTTCATCTTTCTGGGTACTCCAGACTGTACCAATGACTTTTCCTATAAACACTTTTACCTCTAAGGATTTATAACAGTAACATGTTTTGTAATTTTAACATATTTATTTTTTTCACAGGTTACAATTTTTAGTTTATTCAGTTTGGCAAGCACAAAGATTAATGAATCACGGCTATTTTTTAGTTTTTTATCCAGTCCACTGACATATAAACTATAACGTGAATTTAATCCTAAAACTTTCAATGATGAAAGCAGCTTTACAACATTTTCTTTTTCTTCGTCATTTTTTACACTGAATAATAATTCGCTTGCATTTATAACTGATGTAAAACAAATACCTTTTTGCATTAATTTTTCTAAAATCGATTCACTGCCTTTTTGGCTGTGAGTAAGATGTTCAATGAGTATATCAGTTTCAATTAAATATTCAGGCTGTTTCAAATATTCTAAAAATTTGATTATAGTTTGAATTTACTAATGCTGCCTTTACACTCGAAGAAACCACCAAGCTGGTTTTCATCAATGGATTGTAGTTTTTTTATTTTATTCAGTTTTTTTGAATCAATTTGTCCCAAGGGATTTATTGATTCTTTTAGCGGTGTGATTGTAATCCTGTACTGTTTTACGTCCACATCACGCAATTCTTTCAATATTTTTGAAGATAAATTCCAATTAAGTATTTGCTCTTTATCTTCAAGCCAGCTAATCAATTTTTGTGACTTATCTTTATTCATTTAAGAAACTAATTCCGTCAAGATCATTACTTATATTAAAAAAATCACAGGTAGTTTTTGCGACATCAGAAAAACTTTTCCTGATACCTAGATCTTTTGATTTATTCCCTTTCCTATAAAACAACAATGGGACATATTCACGACTGTGATCGGTACTTGGTGTAGTAGGATCATTACCGTGATCAGCTGTAATTATTAACATGTCTGTTGAATTTAAAGTTTCCAAAAGAGAGGGTAAAAAATTATCAAATTCGATTAAAGCCTTAGCAAATCCTGCTGGATCATTTCTGTGTCCATAATAAACATCAAAATCTACAAGGTTTGTGAATATCAGACTGTTCTTAACTTTAGACGAATACTCAATCATTTTGTTACAGCCCTGCAAATTTGATTTGGTAAATTCAGCAGTGCAAATACCACGATGATTAAATAAATCATTTATCTTTCCTATCGCGACAGTGTTGATCCCTGATTTTTTCAGAATATCTAAAATAGTGTCACTGGGCGGTGATAAGGAAAAATCTTTTCTGTTAGTGGTTCTTGTATAATTTCCAACAGAACCAACAAATGGTCTGGCAATAACTCTTGCTACATTGAATGGATCAACTAAAATTTGTTCACGTGTTCTTTTGCAGATTTCAAATAATTCATTTAACAGAATTACTTCTTCGTGGGCAGCAATCTGAAATACGGAATCAGCAGAAGTATAAACAATCGGATAACCTGTTCTGATATGCTCATCACCTAAAGTTTGAATAATTTCTGTACCTGATGCAGCATAATTACCCAAATACCCGTTGAGATTATTTATCTCAAGAAATTTCTGCATCATTTCGGATGGAAAACCTGATGGGAAATAAGAAAAGTCTGAGTTCAGGATAATTCCACCAAGTTCCCAATGACCTGTAGTTGAATCTTTTCCTTTGGAACTTTCACTCATTTTACCATATGACGCAAGAGGATTATTTTTTCTTTTTACTCCTTTAATTTCATAAATATTGCCCAAACCGAGGTTCTCAAGATTCGGAATGGCCAGCCCTCCGACAGCTTCAGCAAGATTTGCGAGTGTATTACTTCCTTCATCATTATACTTATAAGCATCGGGTAATTCACCAATACCAACACCATCAAGTACAATGATAAAAATGTTATTCAAAGTTTACCCAGAGTTAACAGAATTATTAATTAATATTTTTTACTGTATTGCCGCCGCGTTCAACAGCTTTTTGAAGTGCAAGGTCTGCATTGTGTATCACTTCATCAACATCAAGTTTGTTTGTTGTTGAAGCTACGCCGACTGATATTGTATAAGTAGTTTGTTTAGTCACAACTGCGATTGGTTTTCGTGCAATTTTCACTCTTAGTTTTTCGGCCCAAATAAAAACATCTTTTGTGGTAGAATTAAAAAAGTAAACTGCAAATACTTTTTCATCAAGCCGTCCAAGGATGTTCAACGGTGTCATTTCTTTTGCTATGCTTTCAGAAATGGTTGATAATACTTTTGGAAAAGGGTTGCCATCAAAAAGAGATTCCTGTTCAAGAAAATCATCAATTTTTATTAATGCCAACGCACCGGGAATTTTAAGTTGTTCTGATTTTATCAGATCTGAGCTAAGACGTTCTTTAAAAGTATCAGCGTTCAGTGCTCTCGTTTCAATATCAAAAGCAAGGTAACTCTGTAATAATTTCTGAGAGGAATATGAATATATTACAAATGAAATGATGTTAAGTGCACTTTTCAGAAATTGAATATCAGAATTAGTAAATACGTTTTTCTTTAGACTTTCAAAACACAACACTCCAAAATTCTGTTCCTTATAAACCAGCGGTACAGCTAGGAATGAACCATCAAAACTTACGTCTTCAACTTTCGAAAATCTTTTATACTCACCGTTTGATGTATCATCAATTTTAACAGGAATTCCTGTAATTATACTTTTGCCTACAAGTGTGCCTGAGATATCGACAACCAGATTTTCTCCGATATATTTTAAAGAGGTGTTGTTAACAATTTTTATTGTTTTGAACTGTTTTTCTATAGGATCGTAAAATACAAATGCAAAAGCATCCCAGGGTATCAGAAGACTTACGGATTCATGAAGTGTTTTTATTAACTCTTCTTCATTCTCAAGTTTATTATCAGGACCGATAAGATTTAATAAAGCTTTAAGGCGCTGCTGCGAAACAGTTTCATTATGCTTTTCATCGAAGATTGTTATTAACATAGTTAACACACGGACAAATCTGCCCAGTGCGTAAATTGTTTCAATACCAAAAGCGTCGCCAACTTTTGAGTCAACTGCTATAATTGCAATAAGAGATTTATCATAAAATAGTGGAACACCTACAAAACTTCTTATTCCCTGAGCAGTATTGTAATATCTTATAACATCGGCTTCAGCGGCAGGAGAAATATCACTAAGTAATTCAGGTTCACCGCGCTGAACAATTTTACTAAGGATATCATCTTCAAGATCAAATTTTCTGTTTGCTACTTCAGTTGATACTGAAATAAATCTTTCAATTGAAAGTTTTTCTTTGTTTTTATGATACCAGAAAAAAATCGCAGTATGTGCGGAGTAGGCTTCTTTAATTACTGTTAGCATTTTTTCGAGAACAAAACTAAACTGACCGTTATGACCCATTCCCGAGGGATATGTTTCATTCGCTATTTCATCAAATCTCTCTTTAAGGTCTGGCGGTTTAAGAGTTACTTTTGAAGGCCTGAATTCAGGTCTGTAATTATCTGCCGTAATTACATCTGGATTTGTTGTTCTTGATATGATTTTAAAAGATTCATCAATAGGTGAAGGTTTGGATTCAAACCCATCATCCGAAACATCACTATCAAAATCTTTTTTATCAAAACTTTCCTCAAACCTCAGTGAGTCTCTTAAGAAAATTATAAATGCAATATAGATTAGTAAAAGAGCAAGTGTTATAACCCTTATC
Source organism: Bacteroidota bacterium (assembly GCA_023453665.1). Classification (GTDB taxonomy): domain Bacteria; phylum Bacteroidota; class Ignavibacteria; order Ignavibacteriales; family Ignavibacteriaceae. The sequence goes on from JAEXTA010000189.1 coordinate 7,098, forward strand.
ACTGTATCATCAGTAATAAAAAGGAATATAGCTAAGATGGGAACAACTAAGAAAATGAGGACTCGTTTTTTTTGCCTGCGATCCATATCCAGCAGCATGCTCACAGTTTAATAAATTTGTTGAGAAATATAGGTTTACCGTTTTTTAATAGCAAATTATTGATAATAATATAACTCTTTCAATCAATTATTTTTTTCAGCCGACTTAACACTTCTTTACGTCCTGATTTTTTAATTGAAGAATAAAAGAATAAACTTTCGTTCAGTACCAAATCGGGAATTACAAAAGTTACATTTTTTTTTGCCGCAGAGTATTCTGATTGTTTAAGTTTATCAGCTTTAGTCAGAATTACAGTTCTGTTAATTTTTTCATTTAAAAGAAAATCATTCAATTGTAAATCAAGTTCGGTAGGATTGTGTCTGCTGTCTATTAAATGAAAAGCATGTACAATATTTTTTTCAAGCTTAATAAAACCTTTAATAAGAGTTCCCCAGTATTCACGTTCCTTTTTACTGGTTTTTGCATAACCATAACCGGGCAGATCAACCATAAAAAAATTATCATCGATCCTGTAATAGTTTATAGAACGAGTTTTGCCAGGGGTTGAACTTACTTTTGCAAGATCTTTTCGGTTGAATAAGGAATTTATAAAAGAAGATTTCCCAACATTTGATCTTCCGCATAAAACTAAAACCGGCAGACCATGAACCGGTATTTTGGTATGATCAAAAACTGAAGTTATAAATTCCTGTTTATCAAACATTTTACTATTGATATGAATAATATTTTATACAGTATCAGGGATAACACAAAATAAAAAACCCCGAAGACCTCGGGGTTTTAAGTTCACCGTTAAAACTGTTTATTTTTCTTTTTTCTTTTTCTTTGGTTTTGCTTCAGTTGTTTCTTCAACAACTACCGCATCTTCAACTTTTTCATCTTTAGCTTTTTTAGCTTCAGCTTTAACTTTTTTCTTCTCTTTTTTCTCTTCAGCCTTTTCGTTAATAACGTCGTTATAATCTACGAGTTCAATTAAAGCCATTTCAGCAGCGTCACCGAGTCGGTTACCCAGTTTAATTACTCTTGTAAATCCTCCGGGTCTTTCACCAACTTTTGAAATGATTTCAGAAAATAATTCTTTTACAACTTCTTTATCATTAATTACAGACATGATCTGACGTTTTGCATGAAGATCGTTTTTTCTTGCTTTGGTTATTAAAGAATCAACAAAACCTCTGGCTTCTTTTGCTTTTGCAAGCGTAGTTTTAATTCTTTTGTGTTTTAACAAAGAAGTAGCAAGCGAGTTTAACAATGCAGCTTTATGGCTTGCTGTTCTTTTTAATTTTCTTCCTTTTACTCTGTGTCTCATTTAAACCTTCGTCAATAAAAATTAGTGAGTTTCAGTTTCTTCTTTAAGGTACTTTTCTATATCCATTCCAAATTCTAAACCAAGACTTTCAACAATCTCCATTAGTTCAGCAAGAGATTTTCTGCCGAAATTTCTGAACTTTAGCATTTCTGCTTCATCTCGTTTAACAAGTTCAGATAAGTTTTTAATGTTAGCAGCTTTAAGACAGTTGTGTGATCTTACACTTAATTCCAAGTCATCAACACTTGTTAAAAGTATCTTTCTTATCCTTTCAGTTTCACTGTCCTTCTGGCTAACTGCTTGTTCTTCTTCCTGGTCTATATCAAAATTAATGAATAGTTGAATATGATCTCGGAGAATTTTTGCTGCCTGGGTTAAGGCATCATCAGGTGTAATAGAGCCATCGGTGCTAATTTCCAGTGTGAGTTTTTCATAATCATTTTTATCACCGATACGAACATTTTCAACTTCATACTTTACATTTTTTATAGGGGTAAAGATAGAATCGATTGGTATAACACCAATTGTCTGGTCCGGTTGAATATTTTCAGCAGCCGGAATGTAACCGGTTCCTTTTCCTACACGAACTTCAATATCAAGTTTGATATTTTTATTTATAGTAGCAATGTGCAGATCAGGATTAAGTATCTCAACTTCATTGCTATTTTTTTGAATATCTGCTGCAGTGAATACACCGGCCCCGTTAAAAGATATATCTATTTTGTTAGGTTTTTTACTTAACAACTTCATTCTAACCTGTTTAAGGTTAAGAATGATTTCTGAAACATCTTCAACAACACCGTCAATAGTAGTAAACTCATGCAGTACACCGCTGAATTTAACAGATACTATTGCAGCACCGGGTAACGAGGAGAGCAGTACTCTGCGAAGAGAGTTTCCTAACGTAACACCATAACCTCTTTCAAGCGGTTGCAGAAAAAATCTCCCAAATGTATTCGAATAACTTGCTTCATCAAGTACAACTGCTTCGGGCATCTTTAAATATGAAACACTCATTTATTAATCCTCTAATATTATTCTTAAAAAAAATTATTTTGAATAAAGCTCAACTACCAACTGTTCATTGGCGTTTAGAGGAACATCAACTCTGTCAGGCACCTGCAAAAACGTTCCGGCTAGTGAAGCTTTATCTATAGAGAGCCACGAATAGGTACTATCTTTTACTCTTTTGAGTGAACTATGAATCGCATCTAGCTTTTTGCTTTTCTCTTTAATCTTAACAATATCACCAGCATGAAGTATGAAAGATGGTATATCAACAAGTCTGTCATTAACAACTACATGTCGGTGTTTAATAAGCTGTCTTGCCTGTTTTCGTGATGATGCAAATCCTAATCTGAATACAACGTTATCTAACCTGCTCTCTAATATCTGGATAAGGTTTTCGCCTGTACGTCCTTTTTGTTTATTTGCTTTTTCAAAGTAGTTTCTGAACTGAGTTTCAAGTAATCCATAAGATCTTTTTATTTTTTGTTTTTCTCTAAGCTGAACTCCGTATTCAGACACTTTGGCTCTTCTGGACAATCCATGCTGACCCGGAGGATAGTTCTTTGATTCGATAGGACACTTTTCAGTAAAGCATTTCTGCCCTTTTAAGAAAAGTTTTTGTTTTTCTCTTCTGCATAATTTGCAAACTGAATCTGTATATCTTGCCATTTAATTGACTCTCCGTTAAAATTAAACTCTTCTTTTCTTTGGGGGCCTGCAGCCATTGTGTGGTATTGGGGTTACATCTCTAATAGAACTAACCTCAAGACCGGCAGTGTGTAATGCTCTTATTGCTGCTTCGCGTCCAGAGCCTGGGCCTTTTACATAAACTTCTACTTTTCTTAATCCAAGATCATATGCTTCTTTAGCTGCAGCTTCGGCTGATACCTGCGCTGCAAAGGGCGTATTTTTTCTTGATCCCTTAAATCCATTTTTTCCGGCAGATGACCAGGCAATTGTGTTTCCATAAATATCTGTCAGTGTTACGATTACATTGTTAAAAGTTGCTTTAACATGTGCAACACCGTTAGCATCTACATGTGTTTTCTTTTTTGTTTTCTTAACTACTTTAGCCAAGGGTTAAACCTCCAAGTTTTCAAACTTTATTTCTTAGTTGGTGTTTTTTTCTTTCCGGCAACTGTTTTTCTCTTACCTTTTCGGGTACGGGAATTAGTCCTGGTGCGTTGTCCTCTTGCCGGCAATCCTCTTCTATGTCTAATACCACGGTATGAACCAATATCCATCAATCTTTTAATATTCTGCTGAACTTCAGAGCGAAGAGCACCTTCAACTTTAAAATCAGATGTCATTACCGCTCTTATCTGGGCTACTTCTTCATCGGTAAGTTCAGCAACTCGTTTTTCAGGATTTACTTTGGCTTTTTCAAGAATTGTTGCAGAGACATGAGCTCCAACACCAAATATATATTGTAGTCCATATAGAACTTTTTTGTTTTTCGGTAAATCTACGCCAGCTATACGAGCCAATTCGCTACTCCTTAATTATTAATTAACCTTGACGTTGCTTGTGTTTGGGGTTTTTGCAAATAACTTTAACAACACCCTTACGTTTAATCACTTTGCAATTATCACATATTTTTTTTACTGATGCTCTTACTTTCATACAAGCTCCGCTATTTGTATCTGTAGGTAATCCTACCTTTTGTTAAATCATACGGAGATAATTCAATAGATACTTTATCTCCAACAAGAATTTTTATAAAGTGCATTCTCATTTTTCCTGAGATATGCGCCAATATTTCATGCCCATTATCAAGTTTAACTTTAAAATGTGCATTCGGCAAAGTTTCAGTTACAATTCCGTCTATTTTAATTGGACCTTGTTTTGCCATTAACAGACCGTTAGTATTTCAGGGTTGCCCCCGGTAATCAAAATTGTATGTTCAAAATGTGCTGATGGTAATTCATCAAGCGTCTTTACCGTCCAGCCATCTGGTTCTGTTTTAACTCTTTCTTTACCAAGATTAACCATAGGTTCAATTGCTATGGTCATTCCTTTTTTCAATTTTGGACCAGTACCTCTTTTGCCAAAGTTTGGTACTGATGGTGCTTCGTGCAGAAACTTACCTACACCGTGACCGCATAATTCCCGCACAACAGAGAATCCGTTTGTTTCAACATATTCCTGAACAGCAGAAGATATGTCGTGAACTTTGTTCCCATCTTTTGCATTTTCAATCCCAACGTAGAGTGATTTTTCAGTTACATCAAGAAGTTTTTGCTTTTCTTCTGATATTGTTCCAACGGGTACTGTCAATGCTGCATCACCGTAGTAACCGTTTTTTTCAACTCCTACATCGATTGAAATAATTTCACCATTTTTAAGAACTCTGCTGCCGGGTATTCCATGAACAACTTCATCATCAACTGATGTACATAAAGCCGCAGGAAAATTTATTGACGGACCACCCTGCGAATAACCTTTAAATGCTGCTCTTGCATTATTGCTGAGTATATAATCCTCAGCTATCTGGTTCAATTCCCCGGTAGTTATTCCGGGTCTTACATTACTTTTTACCAGTTGAAGAGTTTCGGCAACAATACGGCAACTGGTTTTTATAAAATCAATTTCTTTCTGTGTCTTTATATAAATCACTTTTACCTGCGGCCTCTGAGTTTGCCGCTTTTCATAAATCCATCGTAGTGTCTCATCAACAAATGAGATTCAATTTGTTGAAGTGTATCAAGTGCAACTCCAACCATGATCAATAAACTTGTACCACCAAAAAATTGTGCAAACTGACCTGATACTCCCCAGGCAGAAACAAATGCAGGAAGTATAGCAATGATTGCAAGAAATATTGAGCCGGGTAAAGTTATCTTTGTTAAAATATTATCAATAAACTCTGAAGTTTGTTTACCCGGTCTTATTCCAGGAATAAAACCACCTTGTTTTTTCATATTGTCTGCAACGTCTTTGGGATTAAACGCAATAGCAGTATAAAAATATGTAAAGAAGATTATCATCAATGCATAGACAAATGAATATACAGGCGATGTATAAACAAAATATGTTGCAAGTGTTTGCAGGAATTCATTCTCAGGAAAGAATCCTAATATCGTATTCGGAATGAACATAATTGACTGAGCAAAAATGATTGGCATTACACCAGCTGTGTTAACTCTCAATGGGATGTATTGAGTTACACCTCCGTATACTTTTCTTCCTACAACTCGTTTAGCATATTGAACAGGAATTCTTCTAGTGCCTTGTGTGACGAGAACAACACCTGCAATTATTAAAACCATGAATGCAACAATGACCACTTCAATTACCAGACTTCTTAACCCACTTATTATAAGATTAATTTCATCCTGAATTGCAAATGGAAATCTTGCAATAATTCCTATAAAAATTATTAGAGATATACCGTTTCCAATCCCTTTATCGGTGATCTGTTCACCGAGCCACATCATAAAAATTGTTCCGGCAGTCAGAATCACAATTGTTGAGAACGTCCAGAAAAATCCCTGAACGGGTTCAGGAATAATCGGTAAACCCTGAACATTAAGATTCAACAATCTAACAGTTACACCCCAGGATTGAAGTGCTGATATAAGCACAGTTCCGTAGCGGGTAAGCTGTGTAATTTTTTTTCTTCCTTCTTCACCTTCCTGCTGAAGCTTTTGAAAATAAGGAACTACAGCACCCATAAGCTGAATGATGATTGATGCTGAAATGTAGGGCATTATACCTAATGCAAAAATTGCTGCATTAGAAAAAGCACCCCCCACAAACAGATCGTACAATCCAAAAAGACTGTTATCTGTTTGATTTTTCATGCTCTCTGTAAGAAGAGCCGAATCAACACCGGGTATTGTAAGATGCGAACCAAGCCTTACTATAAACAGCAAAGCCAAAGTATATAAAATTCTCTGGCGAAGCTCGTGAATCTTAAAAATATTTCTGAAGGTATCTGTAAGTTTTGCCATTGGATTCCAGATTAAATCGTTTTGATTGAACCGCCGGCAGCTTCAATTTTTTCTTTAGCTGACTGGCTAAATGCATTTACTTCAACCTGAAATTTTGCTTTAAGCTCACCATTACCCAACAACTTTACGGGTTTTTTTGAGCTTGAAATAAGTCCATATTTTTTCAGGAATTCTGCATTAACAAGTGATTCGGTAATTTTTTTATCATCCACTAATTTTTGAAGTAAACCAACATTAACTACTTGTGAGTAAACTTTAAAAATATTTGTAAAACCAAATTTTGGAATTCTTCTTTGTAAAGGCATCTGACCGCCTTCAAACCAGGCTTTATGTTTAGCGCCTGAACGCGAAAGCTGTCCGTTCATACCTCTTGTAGAGGTTCCGCCATGTCCTGATCCTTCGCCGCGTCCGACGCGTTTAACTTTTTTTCTTGATCCCTGTGCGTATTTAAGATTACTTAAAATATCCATTTTAAATCCTGATTTTCTATTTAACTTCCTCAACCTGAACAAGGTGAGTAACTTTTTTTATCATACCTCTTATCTGAGGAGAGTCATTATGAATTTTAAACCAATTAGGTCGGCCCAAACCCAAAGCTTTAATAGTAAGCTTCTGGTCATTTGGTCTGTCAATAATGCTTTTGATCTGTGTAACTTTTAGCTTGCTCATAACATCCTTAATTACGAATTAAATAATTCATTAACGGTAATTTTTCTTTTCATTGCCATTTTACGGGCATCGATCTGGCTTAATAAACCGTTAAGTGTTGCTTTAACCTGGTTATGAGGATTACTTGAACCAAGTGACTTTGTAAGAATATCCTGCACGCCTGCTGCTTCAAGCACAGCACGTACACCACCACCAGCTATAAGTCCTGTTCCCGGCGTTGCAGGTTTCAACAATACTCTTCCAGCTCCAAACTTACCGATGATTTCATGTGCCACAGTACCTTTTATTACTGATACGTGTACAAGATTCTTTTTTGCATCATCAATACCCTTGGAAATAGCATCCGTTACTTCATTTGCTTTTCCTAAACCTACGCCAACTGTTCCATTGCTGTCACCAACAACAACAATTGCATTAAAGCTGAAACGACG
>JAEXTA010000206.1 GCA_023453665.1 Bacteroidota bacterium
GGATTAAATAGAATAAGAATCACATCTTCAAGTATAACACCATTTCTGTTTTCCACATATTCAAAAAACACCGGAATGAATGCCAGCACAATCATTCCGGCAAAAAGTGTTATAAAAAGTTCAATCAGGTTGTTTTTATTTTTTAGCCAACTTCCCCAATCAGTAATCATCTTTCGCGGCTTACATTCTTAAATGACTCAAAAAATATGGAAGCATCTGTCTCCAGGTCGGCCAATCGTGAGTGATATCAAATCCCCAAAGGTCCAGCCAGTGTTGAACACTTTTCGCATTAAGAATATCAGAAAGTTTTCGTGATGACGAAGGATCTTCATACGCACCCTGTCCGCTTGCAATTATTATACTGCTTTGACGCATTCTTGAGAGATGCCATTCATCATCTAAATTTGGCAGGTAATCAACCGGTGAATTGAAATAACAATTATCATCGTAAAAACCATCAGTGTAACTTTTAATATCATAAGTGCCGCTCATTGCTATGACACCCGCAAACAAATCCGGTCTTCTGAAAAAAGTATTTGCTGAATGGAAAGCACCGAGTGAAGCGCCTGTTGTAACAATCGGCACATGCTGTTTACAATGATTATGAATAAAAGGAACGACTTCTTCAGTAATATAACGGTTATACTGCTGATGCCTTATTGCTTTATGTGCGGGATGCATATTCCGGTTTAACCAGCTTTCATTATTAATACTGTTAATTGAAAAAGCCTTTAAGGTTCCATCATCAATGTATTGAGAAATACTGTCAATGAGGTGAAATCTTTCATATTCAAGATAATCTGCCGCTGCTGTAGGAAACATTAATAATGCGTATCCGTAGTGCCCGTACACTACAATTTCCATATCCTTATTAAGATTGGGACTCCACCATTTATGGATTTCTCGATGCATTGATTCTCCTCGTTAATGCTTGGTGATAGGTTATTTACCCTTGTAAACTAAGAAAATATCCTATATCCAAAAAACAATTTCTTTTACAAATTTTGATGAACGGCTTTATTAAAACAATCCAATGATTTAAGTTTTAACCAACTAATTCAATCAATTTTTATCTTTCAATTTTTAAGGGAAATAATATGTTACGAATAAAAAGTCTCCCGTTTATAATTCTGCTGCTTTCAGTTTCAGCGGGTTTTGCGCAGAAAGTAAATCAGAGCCTGGGCAAGTCTATTGATATTCCGTACGAAAAATTTGTACTTGACAACGGACTAACTCTCATTGTGCATGAGGATCACAAAGCACCGATTGTTGCGGTAAATATCTGGTACCACGTTGGTTCAAAAAATGAAAAGGAAGGAAAAACCGGGTTCGCTCATTTGTTTGAACATCTTATGTTTAACGGAAGCGAAAATTTACAGGGTGAATACTTTGAAGTGATGGAAAAAATCGGCGCAACCGATTTAAACGGAACTACAAATAATGATCGCACAAATTATTTTCAGAACGTTCCAACTTCTGCACTTGATGTTGCACTGTGGATGGAATCAGACAGGATGGGACATTTACTCGGCGCAATTAAACAGGAAGTGCTGGATGAACAACGCGGAGTAGTTCAAAATGAAAAAAGACAGGGTGAAGATCAGCCTTATGGAAAAGTTTGGAACTATATAACCGAAAGCACATTCCCGAAAGGTCATCCCTATTCCTGGACTGTTATCGGTTCAATGGAAGATTTAAATGCAGCATCACTTGAAGATGTTCATGAATGGTTTAAAACTTATTATGGACCTAATAATGCAGTGATAGTACTTGCAGGCGATATCACTCCCAAAACAGCTTTAGAAAAAGTAAAAAAATATTTTGGTGATATTCCTCCCGGACCTCCAATTGCAAAACATCAGGCATGGGTTCCCAAAATGACGGGTTCACACAGACAAGTAATGCAGGACAGAGTTCCGCAGGCAAGAATATTTAAAGTCTGGAATGTTCCGCAATGGGGCACAAAAGAAAATGAATATCTTAATCTTGCAGCGAGTGTACTCGCATACGGTAAAACTTCACGCTTATATAAACGTCTTGTTTATGATGAACAGGTTGCAACAAATGTTTCAGCTTATGTTGATGATATGGAAATTGCCGGACAGTTTTATATTGATGTAACAGCAAAACCTGGACAGGATCTTTCAAAAATTGAAAAAGCGATTGATGAAGAACTTGCATCATTAATTAAAAATGGTCCGACGGAAAAAGAATTACAAAGAGTCAAAACACAATACTTTGCAGGCTTCATACGAGGCATTGAACGCATAGGCGGATTTGGAGGTAAGTCTGATATTCTGGCAAGCAACACAACTTACGGCGGAACCCCCGATCATTACAAAACAACTATCAGTAATATTGAATCGGCAACTGTAAAAGATGTTAAAGAAACTGCTGCTGCCTGGCTGTCAGACGGAGTGTTTATTCTTGAAGTTCATCCATTCCCTAATCTTTCTGTTTCTACCGATAGTGCAGACAGAACAAAGCTTCCGGAACTTGGAACCAATCCCGAAATAAAATTTCCGGAGGTACAGCGCGCAACATTATCTAACGGATTAAAAATAGTTCTTGCGGAAAGACATTCAATTCCTGTAGTCAGTTTTAATCTTATGGTTGATGCAGGATATGCTGCCGATCAAAACATTAAACCCGGCACTGCAAAGCTTACAATGGATGTTATGGATGAAGGTACAAAAAAACTGAACTCACTTGAGATAAGTGAACAGTTAAATTTACTTGGTGCAAATTTATCAACCGGGTCAAATCTTGACTATTCAACAGTTTATTTAAATGCATTAAAAGTTAATCTGGATCAATCGCTTGAACTTTATGCTGATGTAATTCTAAACGCATCATTTCCGCAAAATGAATTTGACAGATTGAAGAAAAATCTGCTCGTAGCGATTCAAAGGGAAAAAGTAACTCCTGTGCAAATGGGGTTGCGTGTTTTACCTCAACTCTATTACGGTGAAAATCACGCTTATGGAAATCCGTTCACCGGATCAGGTACAGAAACGTCAGTAAACAGTATAACAAAAGATGATCTTGTAAAATTCAGAAATGACTGGTTCAAACCGAACAATGCTACACTCGTAGTTGTTGGTGATATCACAATGAATGAAGTTCAATCCAAACTCGAAAAATTATTTAAAGACTGGAAAAGCGGTGATGTTCCTCAAAAGAATGTAGCAGATATTAAACGAAGTGAAAAACCCGTGATATATATTATGGACAGACCTGGTTCACAGCAATCAATCATATTTGCAGGTCATGTAGTTCAACGGAGAAATGCAGATGATGAGGTCGCACTCGAAAGTTTCCAGAATATTTTCGGCGGTACTTTTACATCAAGAGTAAATATGAATCTCCGCGAAGACAAACACTGGTCATATGGTTCATTCTCTGTTCTGTGGGGTGCAAAAGGACAAAGACCTTTCTTTGTTTATGCCCCGGTACAGACTGACAAAACAAAAGAGGCAATGAATGAAATCATTACTGAGATGAACAATATTAAAACGACAAAACCTGTAACTGAAGAAGAGTTTCTTAAAGACAAAGATTCAAGAACACTCAGTATGCCGGGTTCGTGGGAAACTGCAGGTGCGGTCTCCGGTTCATTAACGGAAATGATTACATATAATCTTGCCGATGATTACTTTAAAAAATATCCGCAGATGGTTTTGTCGTTAACAAAAGATCAGGTTAACAGTTCTTCACAAAAACTTTTACATCCTGATAATCTCATATGGGTTGTTGTTGGTGATAAATCCAAAATAGAAGCAGGTATTAAAGAACTTGGCTTTGGTGAAGTTAAATATCTTGATGCAGATGGCAAGGTGATTAAATAGAAGGCAGACGGGAAACGTCAGACGTCAATCGTGAAATGTTAAAGGCAGCAATATAGCTGCCTTTTTATTTAATAAATTCCCGTTCCAACTAATCATTAATTAAACTATTTTAAACCCCAACTCAAATAATTAATGGGCTAAGGGAGAATAATATGTTTGATAAATCCAGACCGTTCGAGCTCGGTGATATTTTCAGCATCACCTTTAATCTTTTCAAAAAAACTTTTTCACGGAATATTGTCATTGCTCTTGCCTTTCTTGCACCAGCGGGATTGTTAATGGCATATGGTTTCGAGGTATTCTTCTCATCTCTGATGGATACTGCAAAAGAGTCTATTCAATACTCGTATGAGTACGGCAACAGTAAACCTGATTTACCAGCCGGCTTTTTTGCTAATCTGGGAATATATGCTCTGGCAATTTTTGCATTTATGTTCGGGTATCTCGGGGTAATGATCGGAACCACAAAAATAAGTTTCAGTGAAATGCAGGGAGAAAGAATTTCTGTCGGTGAAGCATTTGCAAAAGTGTTTTCGGTTACTCTGTTCAGGTGCATTGGTCAGTCAATACTTTTATCTCTTGTAATATCTGGATGTATTTTTGTCGGCATGTTTATAATAGGTCTGGGTGCTGCAGCAAGTATGGTCGGAATAACGATACTTGGCGTGTTGACAATCATCGCAGGAATATTCCTTATGATTTATTTAATCTATAAATGGTACTTTGCATTTGTATCAATTGTAGGCGAAGACAATTATGTGTTTGATTCCTTCTCTAAAAGTTCATACTTAGTTAAGGGTAACTGGTGGCGTGTATTCGGAATATTATTACTTACTTCAATCATTGTTGATTTTGGAATCTCAATCATCACGACGCCTCTTAGCTTTATTCTCATGTGGGATTTCTTTTCTCAGTATTTTAAGATGATTGCCGAAGGTGGTATGATTAACAATGATCCTTCAAGTATGTTAAAGATGTTTGAATCATTCGGCTTTTCTTTTGGAATTCTCATAATCATCAGTACAATACTTGATTCACTCGTTACTCCACTTATTAATGTTGTAATGTATTTTGATCTGAAGATCAGGAAGAATGATTTTCCTGCCGAGAATCCAGAAACAAATTTACCTAATGAAGGAATTGTAATTGAATAATCCTGACACAGAAAATAATCAACCTGTTGAAGTTATCGATGGGAATGAATCAATAGAACTTAACGGTTCATGGGAAAAAAAAGGAAGAAGTATTACAGCCGCAGCTTACGCGGCACTACTCGGCATAGGTGTTCTCTATTTTAATGTCCAGTCAATTGTTATGATGGTAATCTTTTTCATGTACCAGGCAATGTCGCCTGCAGATATCCCTGGTGATTTTATGGAAAGGATGAAATCAATAACTGAAAATCTTAAAGTACCGATACTCGTTGCGTTAGTGATCTCACAATTCTTATTTATGTTCTATCCGACTATTTGGATCGTTAAACGCTGGCACACACACGAAGTAAAAAAATATCTGCGCATTAGGTGGTGTTCATTTAAAGAAATTATACTTGCTGTGCTGATAACAATTGCAATGCTTCCGTTCTGTTACTACGTATCATACCTGCTTCTTGATTCGCTCGATATTCCGGAAGTTGTACGCAATATGGGCTCAGAGTTGTTTACGGCAAATTCAGTTTTTGAATTAATTATGTTAATACTGGTGATTGCAGTAACACCTGCAATATGTGAAGAAGTTTTTTTCCGGGGATATGTACAGCGGACTATGGAACGCACAAACGGAATGAAAAGTTTTATCATAACCGGAATTGTATTCGGACTTTTTCACTTTCAACCGCTTAGTTTAATTTCCTTATCGATACTTGGTGTTTTGTTTTCATTCTTTTACTACAGAAGCAAAAGTATTTTTCCGTCAAGCGCGGCACATTTTACAAATAACTTTATTGCTATAATGCTTTTGTATTTATCATCGCAATCAATGTTCGGCAGCAGTCTTGAGGAAGGAAATATTCCCATCATCTGGGTAATACTATCAACACTTGTTGCAGCAGGATTGATTGTGGTTTATGTAAAAATCACCATAACGCAAGTTGATGGCGAAATTGAATATCGAATACCGAACCAGGAATACTGAATTTTTAACTGAACATTTGAATTTTTTATGTTCACTAAAGCTGATCTAAGGGTTTCGGAAGGAATTAAAAACTATTTTTCATGGGAGATTTATGGAAACACTTACTATCATTTCCTTACTAACAAACTATTTAATATTCGCGGTTGTCGGTTACTGCTATTCAAAAAGAATTGTGAAGCCGGTAAACAATACTGTCCTGATGATAATAATTCTGGTTACTTTTCTTGCCGGCTGGATTAAGTTAGCCAGGATAATTGATATTTGTGATTTCACATTACAGTTTAACTGGAGTTTACAGGGTTTTGGAATCGGATTTATTCTGGGGTTGTTAAGAACAAAATTCAAAAAGAATATTGTAACCATGTGATTTGGGGAATTTTTTATTACTGATATTTAAAAATTAAAGAGTTCAAATGAAATTTTTATTGTTACTTGTTGCAACAAACTTATTCCCTGCTTTTCTTCAGGCCCAGGATTCTATGCAAATAAAATTGGAAACAAAAAAACTAGGCATTGGCATCGATGGGGCTGGAATAACAGCAGGGCCACAACTGGTTTATTTTACAAATGGATTAATTTTCAGTTTTACATACGGCGTTCATAACTCATCTACATCTCACAACACGATAAAAATTTATGATAAAACCTTAAATATTCGTGCATCTCTCACATTCGCTTACATGGCCAATGATATTAGTTTCTGGCCTATTTATATCGGAACGGGTTATACATACATAGATGAAAAAGATAAAGTGCTCGAATATTCCGGCTCTGGTTATAACACAGGATACTCGGTTTTCATCGGAACAAGACTTATCCAAGCCGATCATCCGATTTTTTCTTATGTCGGCGCTCATATTGAACTTGGATATCATTTCTGGAATTATGCTAATTCAGTTTTAAAAAAGAATTTAAGCATACAGGAATACAACTATTCAAAATTTTATTTCAGTGTTGGTGCTTGTTACTACATTTTTTAGCTGGTGTTATTCATGCTTAAAATATTAAATGACTAAAAAATTAAATCCGGAAGAAATAGAACTTTATAAAAAAATAGCAGAAGTGTTATTTAACATGTGGGACCCAATTGGAATTTCGCATGAAGTTGATGTAAATGATGAATACAACGAATACGTGCCGAAGGTGTTTAATTTGCTTATTGCTAATGAACCCAAAGAATTTCTAATAAAGTATTTATCAGATGTAGAGTTTAACCGGATGGGGTTGACACCCGACATAAGAAGAATTCAGCTTGTAGTTGATGTTCTTCTTGTTCATAAGAAAAAAATTTTGGGTTTTCAATAAATATTTGTAACTGGTTTAAGAAAATAATTTAGGTGAATAAATAGAAACCCATGATTCTAGCTTATTATGTTCCATGGATTTTTGAGCTTACTTGGTTCTTCGTTAAACCAACCCGAATTTTGTGTATTGTATGTAGTATTTTGTTATTACGGAAATTTTAAAAGTAATATGGCTTAGAATATTATCAGAATTAATTTTTAAAAGGGCTACTTATATGTCAGTATTAAAAATTTTATTTATCGTAATCATATTTTCAGTTATAAGCTTTCCACAATCGTTGAGCTTAGGGCTGAAGGTCGAATCACTCGGATACGTGAATAAAAATCTTACAAACAACAGTTCAGAGTTTTCAACGATTGTAATACCATCTAGCGGATATATACGAGGTTATATTAATCTCCTTGATGAATATGAATTGGAAGCCAGAGCGGGTGGTCAGTTAGGAGAAACATTTTCCGGATTTGAATACGCTTTCACATTCAGGTATAATTTACTTTTCAATATTTATCCGCAGGTAACTTACCTTAAACACAACAATGCGGGAAGTTCCGGTAATACCGGAGGTGTTTATAGCACTGACTTTAGTTTTGTGGGAATAGGTGCAGAAGTAAAATTCACAAGCGTGTTTGGCATGGACCTGAATTACTACATCCCGGTTGGTGATCGTGAGCTTGAGTACTCGCTGGAATATATACCTACTACAAGGAAAGTCACAACAAATGAAATCGGACCAATGATAAAACTGGGGTTTATTTTTAATGTTGGGTTATGAAAATCTATAGTCACATTTATTAGTAGTGTACTTTCTAAAAAGGAATTAAAATCATCAAACGATTGAACAATAAATTTATTTCCATATCCCGTCTCATCAATCAGAAAATCACTAAAACTGATTTTAAAACACCAAATGAATTGGTAAGCTGGATGGGAGCGATGCAGGCTCAGGATTATTCAATGGCGAAATGGGCAATTGGCGTAAGACTTCCCGGCTCAACGGATAAATCAATAGACAATGCCGTAAGCAATGGTGAAATACTTCGAACTCATGTTCTAAGACCTACCTGGCATTTTGTTTCGCCGGAAGATATTCGCTGGATGCTAAAACTCACTGCGCCCAATATTAAATCATCAATGAAAGGTAGACATCATCAGATTGAACTGGATGATGCAACAATTAAAAAATCAATACGCATAATTGAGAAAGCGCTTAATAAAGGCGAACATCTTAAACGTGAAGTTTTAGTTGATTTACTTGAGAAGTCTGGAATACCGACAAATGATAACCGCGCTGCTCACATTTTTATGTTAGCTGAACTCGATGGAATAATTTGCAGCGGAAAGATTGCCGGGAACAAACAAACATTTGCACTTCTTGATGAACGCATCCAGTCACAAAAGAATTTTTCCAAAGAAGAATCTTTAAAGCTGCTGGCGGTAAAATATTTTCAGAGTCACGGTCCCGCAACGCTGCAGGATTTTATCTGGTGGTCAGGATTGAGAACAGGTGATGCAAAACATTCTCTTGAATTAGTTAAAAACGAATTTCTTTGTGTGAAAGTTGATCAGAATGAATACTGGTTTAAAGAGAAAGATTATGATAAAGAGAAAGAAGGTTTTAAAAATAAATCCTTAGTTTATTTATTGCCTGCGTATGATGAATTTTTAATTAGTTATAAGGATAGAAATGCTTCACTTCACCAGGTAAATAATCCTAAAACAATTTCCACAAACGGAATATTCAGACCGGTAATAGTTGTTAACGGACAGGTAGTTGGAATCTGGAGACGAACAACTAATAAAAATAAAACTATGATAGAGGTTGAGTTCTTTTCTCCTCCAGACAAAGGATTGCAGGCTAAAATTCAAAACTACATCAGTCAACTAAAATCATTTTTATTAAAAGAGATTGAAATAAAAATCTTTTAACATCAATTCATTACTTACCGCCTGTCAAAAAGTTATTAAATATTCTTGAGACTGATTATTTTTTTTCGTTGGTTTGAGTGTCTGATTAATTTCTTTTTGACCCCGATATTTCAGGAGCCTGATCCTTTATAGAAAAACATTATTTCTAACTAACCCGGAGGATGTATGGAGTATGAAATAAAACTTTCCGAATCCCGCAGTTATGTAATTGTCAAAGTATTCAATAATATGACTACTGAAAAAGGACAGGTTACAGCTATTGAATCCAAAAAACTTGCCGACCAGCACAACCTGAAAAAATATCTTTATGATGTACGAAATGCTCCGAATGTTGAATCGGCTGCTTCAAATTATAATTTTGCCTACAAAGGTATGCCAAAGTTAGGCGATGAACGCCAAACGAAAGTTGCATTACTTACATCTCCCGGTGATGAAACACACGATTTTCTTGTCACTGTAATGACCAACGCCGGTTATAACGTAAAAATCTTTACAAAGGAAACTGAAGCAGTGACATGGCTTGACAGTAAATCATCACATTGATTTTCAAATTTTGAATTGAACCCAGTCTTAATTTTGTCAGTTTTATTTTAGAAGAATATTACCCAATAAAAGCACTTTTTGAGGGAACTAAATCCCTAAAATTTTCGTTTAGCTATAAAATGACTAATATGTTTATATGAAAACAGCAATTATAATAGGTGCCGGTCTTGGCGGATTATCGACAGCTTTAAGGCTCATTAAAGATGGCTACAAGGTAACCATAATTGAAAAACACCATCAGGCCGGGGGCAGACTCAATCAACTTAAGCTTGAGGGATTTACATTTGATGTTGGTCCGTCATTTATGAGTATGAGTTATGAACTTGATGAATTATTCAAAAGTTGTGGTATTAAAAATCCTGTTAAGTTACGTGAGCTTGATCCGCTTTACCAGGTTTTCTTTGAAGGTAAAGAAAAACCATATCTCATCTGGAAAGACTTAAATAAACTTGAAAATGAGTTCAAAGATATTGAACCTCATCTTGCTTTAAAGGTTGAACGTTACCTGTCAAAAGCAGGGGAGTTTTTTCATGACACTGAAGATAAAGTTGTAAAATCAAATTATGATAGCCTTGCTGAATATCTTTATGCATTAACCAAAGTACCCATGAAGCATCTTCCTTACTTATTCAGAAATATGTGGAGTGAGGTTGAAAAGAATTTTTCTTCCAATGAAGTCAGAATAATTTTTTCTTTAGTCGCATTTTTTCTTGGAGCAACACCGTTTCAAACCCCGGCAATTTATTCGTTACTTAATTATACAGAAATGAAACACAATGGTTACTGGGCTGTTGAAGGCGGTATGTACAGGCTTGTGGAAGAACTTGTAAAAATTTTAACCGAAAAAAATGTAGAGTTTGTATTTAACACAGAAATTGTCGGTGTTGATTCATCAAACGGCAGATTAAATACACTTGTTGACAATCATGGTAACAAATGGTCAGCGGATATTTTTATTTCAAATTCTGATGCGGCATCATTCAGAGGTAAAGTTCTTAACAGGAAAAAATTTACCGAAGACAAATTAGATAAAATTGAATGGACACTTGCACCGTTTACAATTTATCTCGGAGTTAAAGGCAGGATTGATAAACTTCATCATCATAATTATTTCCTTGGAAGTAATTTCAGAGCCTATGCAGATAAAATATTTACTTCGTCGATAAGCCCGCAGAAACCATATTATTATGTTAATGCACTTTCGAAATCTGAACCTGCATCAGCACCAGAAGGATGTGAAAATATTTTTATTCTTTGTCCCGTGCCGGACCGTAGATTTAAGAATAACTGGGATGATAAAGAGGAACTTGCAGACAATATTATCAATGATCTTTCTATGAGGACCGGGTTTGATATCAGCTCAAACCTGATGGTCAAAAAAATTCTTACTCCTGTTGATTGGGAGAATAAATTCAATTTGTACAAAGGTTCAGGGCTTGGGCTCGCTCACGGTATGATGCAGGTCGGCGCATTCAGACCAAAGAATAAAGATGAGCATTTCCCTAACCTTTACTATGTAGGTGCATCAACAACGCCAGGTACAGGTTTGCCGATGGTAATTATTAGTTCTAAATTAGTAACAGAAAGAATCAAAACTGATCATGGACATTTATCATAAAACAACTTTTAAAATCAGCAAAGTAATAACAAGGAATTACAGCACATCATTTAGCCTTGGTATACAGGCATTTGCACCTGAATTCCGTGACGCTATTTATGCTGTTTATGGTTATGTACGTCTAGCGGATGAAATTGTTGACAGCTTTCATGGATTTGATAAACAGCAGTTACTTACTGATTTCAGAATTGAAACTATAAAAGCTATAGAAACCGGTCTTTCAACAAATCCGGTGATAAATGCTTTTCAGAAAACTGTGAATGATTATAAAATTGATTTGGAATACATAACAAAATTTCTTGACAGTATGGAAATGGATCTGAGTAATAATTATTACGAAAAGGATCATTACAATACCTACGTTTATGGTTCTGCAGAAGTTGTTGGTTTGATGTGTTTAAAAGTTTTTTGTGATAAGAATGAAAAATTATTTGAAGAATTGATATATCCGGCAAGATGTCTTGGCTCAGCATTTCAAAAAGTAAATTTTCTGCGCGATATTAAAAGTGATATCGAAGAACGTGGAAGAATATATTTGCCGGGTGTGGAAAAACTTCATCATATTGATGATGCAAATAAAATGAAACTCGAGGATGATATCGAAAAAGAATTTCATGAAGCTTTAACAGGAATTAAGAAACTACCCGGTGGAGTAAGACTTGGTGTTTACTCTGCTTATCTATACTATTGGGTATTATTCCGGAAAATTAAAAAGTTAAAAGCTAAAGATCTGCTAAAAGGAAGAGTCAGGGTTTCAAACATTACAAAGTTTGGATTGTTTCTAAAATCACTCGTCGAAGTTAAAATATTGAAGACTACCTGAATGAGTTTTATAAAATTATTTGTTCTTTTATTCCTGCTGACAGGAAGCGCGTTTAAGATAATTCCGGCTGAAGGTATATCAGGCAGAGACACAGCACTAATCAATTATATCCGTACTTCGTTTTATGAAGCTATAGAAGACGAAGATAAAACTTATGCTCTCGAAAAATTCATCATTAAGAAATTTTCAAATGACCAGACCAAATACGACCCTGTTATTCTTGCATATTTTGGCGCAGTTGAAGCCTTAAAAGGAAAACATGCCTTCAATCCATTCTCCAAATTAAACCACGTTATTAGAGCTTTAGATATTATTGAAGTTGCTGTCAAAAAAGAACCTCGCAGCCTGGAAATCCGTTTTGTAAGATTTTCCATTCTACATCATCTTCCAGGAATACTTGGTTATGGAAGTGAACGCGATGAAGATCTTGAAATGATCTGCAATCTTCTAAAAGAAAAGAATTATTCTGAGGTCGATACTGAACTTCAACAAGGAATAATTCAGTTTATGTTAGACAGTGAAAGACTGACCGAAAAACAAACTAACGAGCTAAAAATAATTGCAGTATCACTTGCCGGTAAATGAGCACCTACCTTGTTATCAATTTGTTGATAGTAATCGTACCATTACTTTTTTCATTTGAAAAAAAAATCCGGTTCCACACAAAAATAACTTCTTATCTTTTTTCAGTCGCGATTGTCAGCCCGGTTTTTATTATTTGGGATATGATAGCAACATCACGCGGAGACTGGGCTTTTAATCCTGAACATATATCTTCATTGATTATTTACAATCTGCCGATCGATGAAATACTATTCTTCTTCACAGTTCCATATAGTTGTCTTTTCATTTATGAAACTGTCTCTTTCTATATTTTGCAAAAAGAACTTTCTATAAATCCAGTTATTCTCAAAGTAGTTGCTTTAGTTCTGGTTTTATCAGCACTTATATTCATCGATCGGTATTACACCGCAACTGTTTTACTATTCACAGCAGCATTCCTGGTTATTAGCGTTTTCTTTTTTTCGCAAATTATTAAATTAAAATTATACTGGATCACAATTGCTATTACTTTTATTCCGTTTCTTATATTTAACTTTGTATTAACATATATTCCGGTTGTTATTTATTCAGATGAAGCGATATGGGGTATAAAATTAATTACTATCCCGGTAGAAGACTTTTTTTATTCTTATTCGATGATTTCATTCTGGATTTTGATTTATTTACTGCGAGAAAATAAAATTAAACTACGTTTACTATTTTCTAAACGTTAGGTCTTTGTCTAAAATGTCAAAAGGTGTCAGAACAGCTGTAATTGGCGCAGGTTTAGGCGGGTTATCTGCAGCCATTAGAATTGCATCAGCCGGTTTTCCGGTCGATGTTTATGAACAGAACAGTATTGCCGGAGGTAAGGCAAATATAGTATCCGGTGATGGTTTTGTTTTTGATTCGGGACCTACTCTGCTTACAATGAATCATGTTATTGAAGAGTTATTTTCCTCTGCCGGTGAAAAGATGAAGGACCATATCAGGCTTCATCATATGAAAATTATCTGCAGATATTTTTATCCTGACAATACTGTGCTTGATGCTTATTCAGACCGACAAAAGTTTAGTGATGAAGTTTTAAAGAAAAAACTTGATAAGCCATCAGATCTTTACAAATACCTGGATTACTGTGAAAAAATTTATTCACTCGCGGGAGAACTCTTTTTATTTAATGATCTTCATTCTGTCAAATCTTATTTGAGTAAAAATGCAATTAAAGCTTTGTTCAGTTTAAAAAGTCTTGATTCATTCAGGACTATGCACAATGCAAATGCTTCTTTTTTTAAAGACACCAAACTGGTTCAATTGTTTGACCGTTACGCGACTTATAACGGCTCCAACCCATATGAAGCCCCTGCTACCCTGAACATAATCCCGCATGTTGAATTTAATCTTGGCAGTTATGTTGTCAAAGAAGGTATGCGCAAACTCCCCGAAAAATTGAAAGAAATTGCCGAAAGAAAAGGCGTGAGATTTTTCTTCAATTCAACCGTAGAAAAAATTCTGCTTCATGAAAACAATATACTTGGTATCAGGGTTGACGGTCTTGAAATACCATATGACAGAGTGATCTCTAATGCCGATGTATCAAACACTTACAACAACTTATTAATGAACGGACATAAACTTCCTGTTTACAAAACAAATAAGATTGATCCTTCACTTTCGGGAATTGTTTTTTATTGGGGTGTACAGGGAAATTCCGATGTACTTGAAACTCATAACATTTTGTTTTCTTCAAACTATTTAAAAGAATTTGATGATATTTTCAAAAGACGTTCGATTCCTGAAGAGCCGACAGTTTATATTTATATATCCTCTAAGTTTAACAAGGATGATGCCCCACCGGGTTGTGAAAACTGGTTTGTAATGATTAATGTACCTTATAACTCAGGACAGGATTGGGAAAAGGAAACCGCGGATGCAAGAGAGATTATTCTGAGAATTATAAAAAAACGTACCGGCATAGATATAAGCAGCAGAATAGTTTTTGAAAAATTTATGAATCCTTCAGACATTGAAAAAATGACGGGAAGCGACAGAGGAAGTATTTATGGTGTATCATCAAACAGCCGCACTTCTGCTTTTTTAAGACATGCCAATAAGTCCTCAAAGATAAACGGTTTGTTCTTTGCCGGAGGCAGTGTTCATCCCGGTGGCGGTATTCCACTAGTTATTTTATCAGGAAAAATTGCTTCGGATTTAGTTTTGAAAGAACTCAGGAATGAAAAACAATCATGATAAAAGCTGAGCATAAAAAATGGGCAAGAATTCTATATGACTTTTATATAACCCGGCTTCTTAAAAAGAATTTTAACCGTTTTCTTTTAACCAACAATTTTCCTCAGGTTGATTCTCGCTCAACTTTAATTATCACACCTAATCATTTTTCCTGGTGGGATGGTTTTTTCGTTGATTACTATACCGGAAAATTTCTTGATAGAAAAATTTTTTTGCTGATGCTCGAAGAACAACTAAAACGTTTCTGGTTTTTCAGCAAGGTTGGAGCTTATTCAATAAATCCGGATAATCCCAAATCTATTTGGGAAACTCTTACATATAGTTCAAATATACTTAGCAACACTCGGAATTTTGTTGTCTTCTATCCACAGGGAAGAATAGAACCTTATGACAAAAGACCACCGGATTTAAAACCGGGTTTAGTGAAATTAATTGAAAGCATAAAATCAAAAACAGAGATAGTACCCCTGGCATTTAAAATTATTTATTCAAACAACAAAAAACCTGATGTAATTGTGCGGGCAGGTGAAAAGCTAATAATCGATAACGGCATAATCGAATTTGAAATGTTCAGTTCAGCATTTCTAAAAACCTTAAATGAACTTGATGAATATTCGCTAACCGGTGATGAGAAAGACATATTTAAAAAATGATTCTTTTCATAATATTAAGTTTTCCGGTTTTAGTAATGCTGTGCGTTTCTTTATATAATTTAATTACTGATCCAACTTTCCGGTCAAATCGTTATACGTTAAAATCAAGTCCGCTTGTATCAGTTCTGATTCCTGCGCGAAATGAAGAAGAGAATATTGAGAAATGTCTCTTAAGTGTGTTGAAACAG
Source organism: Bacteroidota bacterium (assembly GCA_023453665.1). Taxonomy (GTDB): domain Bacteria; phylum Bacteroidota; class Ignavibacteria; order Ignavibacteriales; family Ignavibacteriaceae. Next base: position 15,831 of record JAEXTA010000206.1, read on the forward strand.
ACTTACACAAATATTGAAATATATGTGCTTAACGATTCTTCAACCGATAACACAGCCTTTATAGTACAAGAATTAAAAAAGAAATATTCGCAAATAAATCTTATTGAAGGAAAGCCAGTTAAAGAAGGATATAACGGAAAGAACTGGGCTTGTGCCCAGCTTTCAAAAATAGCAGGCGGTGATCTGTTGTTGTTTATTGATTCGGATGTAACAATAGCACCTGAAACAATCGGCTTAGCAGTTAAGTATCACGAAAACGACAACGTTGACGTTCTTAGTATTTTTCCTACACAGCGTCTTTCCAGTATTGGTGAATGGCTGGTTGTACCGTTAATGAATTGGATTTTACTGGCTTTCCTTCCTCTTAAATTAATCTATTCTTCTAAAAATCAGTCTTTGATGGCAGCTAACGGACAATTTTTTATGTGGAAGAAAGAAGTTTACACAACTGTTGGCGGACACACGCTTGCAGCAAATGAACTTGTTGAGGATATGTTCCTTGCATCCAAGGCTAAACAAAATGGGTTTAAGGTGATGACTCTTCTTGGAGGTGAACTGGTTTTTTGCAGAATGTATAAAACACTTCAGCAGGCTGTTGATGGTTATTCAAAAAACTTTTATCCCGGTTTTAAAATTTCAGCTTTAGCTTTTTTGTTATTGATTTTATTTCTGTTCTCTGTAAACATTTTACCATTTTATTTAATAACAGTGTTTGATTTTTATATCCTGCCAATTGCCGCCATATTGTTAACAAGAGTTTTAATTTCGCTGTTAAGCAGACAGAACCTATTAGTAAATCTGCTACTACATCCCTTCCAGATGTTGTTAATGTTATATACAGGTATAAATTCAATGTTTGCCTATCATAGTAAGAAAATAATTTGGAAAGGCAGAAAGGTTTAGACATAAAACATTCAAAAGTTATTCTGGCAATACTTTATCTTGTAGGCATTGCAGGACACTTGATCCCGCTCACAAAGAACATTATGCTGACATTAACACCTTATACTTTACTGATGGCAGGCGTACTTGTGATAGTTTCGTCATCCGATAAAAAAAATGTTCAGCTTTTAAAATGGATGATTATCACATACTCTTTTACTTTTTTGTCGGAAGTGATTGGAGTACATACTGGTCTAATTTTTGGCTCTTATATTTACGGTAATATTCTCGGATTAAAACTTTTGGGTGTACCTCTTATTATAGGCTTCAACTGGGTTTTGATAATATTGGGCGCGATTAATATAGCCGAGTCAATTGAAAAAAACGCTTTTACAACTGCCATGCTTGCTGCAGTACTGGCGGTTCTGTTTGATCTGATGCTTGAGCCCATTGCAATTAAACTTGATTACTGGAACTGGACAAAAGGAGGTATCCCACTTCGCAATTACTATGCATGGTTTGGAATTGCATTTATTAGTTCATATTTATATAAAAAGATGAGTGTAAAAACTGACACAGATATATTCAGATTTTATTTTGTTTTGCAGTTAATATTTTTTGTTGTTTTATCTTTATTTATAGGTTGATATGGGAATCTTTTTTGCAATACTTATAATTATGTTATGGTCAGTAAATCTTTACTTTAGTTTATCTTTTGTTGAAACCAGTTTAACTTTCTTCAACTATTATGCTCATATTTTATTGCAAACATACCTGTTTACAGGATTATTCATTACCGCTCATGACGCGATGCATGGGAGTATTTCATTTAATAAAACTGCAAATAAATTATTTGGTTGGACTGCAGCATTTTTATTCGCCGGTTTATCCTATAAAAAATTGTTAAGCAATCACATACTTCATCATAAATTCCCCGGAACAGAGCAGGACCCTGATTATTATAAAGGCAGACAAAACATTTTTGTGTGGTGGACTGTTTTTCTTTTCCGTTATGTTTCTATTATACAATTATTGATTATGGCATTACTCTTTAATTTTCTGAAAATATTTTTTTCTGATGAATCCATTCTTAGTTTCTGGGTTGTACCGGCAGTACTTTCAACGTTTCAGTTGTTTTATTTTGGAACTTACAAACCACATATGCAGCCTCACACAAACGATATGAAACCTCATAATGCAAGAACATTAAAGAAGAATCATTTCTTTGCAATGATAAGCTGTTATTTTTTTGGATATCATCACGAACATCATGAATCCCCCCACACACCCTGGTGGCAGATGTTTAAATTAAAGAAGGCAAATAATTAATTGGTGACTGAATCGAGTGTACTTGTAAGTACATTTTTTGCGAATGGTTTAACAATAAATTTATCGGCACCAGCTTCATAAAACTGCTTGATCTTATCGTCCATAAACTCGCTTGATATTATTATAATGGGCCGTTTGTGAGGATCATGTTTTTTCAGATCCCGGCATATTATCAGGCTTTGTTCCCAATGATTCTGGTTGACATCGAATATTATAACATTAAAATCTTCTTTGCTTATATATTCAAGCTTGAATTCCCTGAAATTATGTGCTTCAATAATATGTGTTCTTTTCAGGTAAGCATTAAGCAGTTCATAAGATTCACTTGAATCATCAAGCATCATTATTTTTTTCATTCCTGTTTCCGCTTGAACCCTGATTTTACTTTCCTCTTTAGGATAATTTGCGGTTAAAGGCAAAGTGAAAGTAAAAGTTGAACCGACCCCTTTTATGCTGTCAACCAAAAGTGAACCACCCATTTTTTCGAAATATCTTTTAGCCAAAGCCAATCCAAGCCCATTGCCTTCAAAGGTTCTTCCTATGTCAAGGTCTTCCTGGCTGAATGGCTGAAACAGATGGTCAAGATATTTTGATGAGATACCAATTCCGGTATCTTTAATTTTACATACAGCTATACCTCTGTCTTCAATCACTTCGGTTTCTATTTCAATATAACCCTGCTGAGTAAATTTAACCGCATTGTTTAGCAAATTATCTATTGCATTTTCAACACAATGCACATCAACATCTACAAAGATTTGAAAATTTTTGAAATTCTTTTTTAGTTCTATCTTTTTTGACGATGCTGATTTTTCAATCTGTTTTAGACTGTTGTTGAGTATTGTAATTATATCTCTCGATTCGAGTTTCAGATTATAGTTTCCGGCTTCAATCTGGGCAAACTCAAGCATCTGCGTTATACTTTTAAAGAGTCTTTCGCTACCACTGTAAAGATTATCAAGATAGACTTTATCTTCGGAACTGATTTTGTCTTTAAGATTTTCTTTAATGATTGAAGAATAGCCAAGAATTATATTCAAAGGAGTACGAAGTTCATGAGAGAGAACATTTAGAAAAGTATTTTTTAATCTCTCAGCTTCCCTGTTACCGTCGCGGGCTTTCAATACTTCCTGTTCAGTAAGATACATTTCAGTCTGGTCATCATGAGTTATAACAATAAACTGACTATCGCTCACTTCTACAGGGAATATTTCTGTACGGAATACAGGAATTGTTATTTCTTTGCTTCTTAAAAGAGAATCGGAATAATTATCCACCCGGAATTTATTTTTCTGTTCAATAACTTTTTGAATAATTGAAAGCACACCGTTTTTTCTTAGCTCACTGTCATCATAAACTGAATAATTTTTTAAATCATCAAGTGAGTATCCCCAGAACGAAACAAATTCATCATTAACATAAACAATTTCACCTGAATGATTAAGTACGGTAACCGGGAAATGGAGCTGACTATACAGCTCCTGAAAATATTTAATTGTTGATTCCTGCATGATTATACAACCGGCAAACTAAATTGAATTGTAGCTCCATTTTCTACAGGCATTACTTTAATTTCACCTTTGTGTTGATCGATTATACTCTTGCAGAGAAATAAACCGTAATTATTCTTTTGTGAATTTACCAGCTCAAAAACAGAATTTATTTTATCAGGTGGAAATCCCGGGCCATTATCTGAGACTCTTACAATGATGTTATGATTTTCCACATAGGTTTTAACATTTATTGTTGCATCAATTTTAGCCTCTGCAGAATTCGTGAATAAATGAACCAGCAGATGCTGAATTTGTTCACTATCATATTTACTCATTGGAAGCGGACTGAATTCAGTAGTAAAAGTGATTGAGTAGAATTTTTTTATCGGGGAAATATACTTAATAACTGATTGTATCGTCCTGTTTAAATCACCGCTGTCTTTGTTCAGATTCATGACAGAAGTTTCCAGCAGAACCTGCGCATACTTCTGAATACTTCTGATACTGTCTATCGCCACTTTTGATTTAAGCTTCAACCTGTCAAATAAAATTGAATCTGAATTTTTAATTTCCATTGATTCTTTTTGAGCTTTCTCAATCGTCCGCATTAGTGATTCGGTTTCAAGTAGCGCCAGATGTACCAGGCCCTGCAATGATTGTCCAATTTCCGAATCAATACTTGATTTCAGCGCTTTTCTTTCGGCCTGTATCAGTTGTGTGTTAGCTTCCTGCAAGGCATTGTTTGCACTTATCTGACCATCATACAATTGTGCATTTCTGATTGCGGTAGCTGCTTGTCCTGCTAATATTTCAAAAGTATCTGTTATTTCCTTTGCCTTAATTTTATGCAGATGTTTACTGTCAACATAAACCACACCGATTTTTTTATCGCCTGTAATTAGAGGTGAACATAGAATGGTCTGCAGATCAAGCTTGATAATACTTTTACTCGGATCAAAATTTGTATCGCTTTGGGCACCTTCAATAAATATTGATTGCCCTGAAACGAATACATCTTCAACGACGGTATTACTTACCTGGAACAGATTTTCGGGAAGGTTATTGCCTTTGGAATCCAGGCCTATTTTATATTCAAGTTTACCGTTTGAATCTTTAAGAACTATAAAACCTCTTTCTGAATTAGTAATTCGGATGGAATTTTTTAATACTAATTCAAGTACATCATCAAGTATCAAAGACCTGTTGACGGAATTCACTATATCCAGAATTGATTCGAGGTTCTTTACTCTTTCAAAAGATTCATCGGAAGGGAGCTGATTTTTACGTTCAGCATCTAATTTATTTTTGAATTCCGAAAATTTCATTTGTTCCCGCTAAACATGGAAATTTCATTTGCGAATAATATAACTCTTTGAACAGAAATTAAAAACTGATTAGTGATGTACGTTACCCCCTAACCGATGATTGCAATGATTAATGCTGAACAAAGTAATTTCTAGTTCTTAAGAAGTTTGAACGAAAGAAACCATTCATCTGAATCCCCATTCTTGAACCAGGCTTTTGCAATGCCGGCAGAGAATGTTGATTCAAGATTGAACCAATGTTTAAAAACAAAATTGATCTGCCCCCCTGCATTTATGAAACGTTCGGGTTTATCAAGATTTATTATTAATGATTTGGAGAACAATGAAATATTTATGTTGTCCAAAAAATGTGACGCTAATTCAATTCCGCCAAAACTGACCGGAGGAAAAGAGTTTTCGATAAGAATCTGGCCAAAGTTATCCGCAAAAATGCTGTATATAGGGACACCCGGGAAACGATATATGTTACGGTATTGTCTGACAGAAACATTTTCCAATTCTCTGTTTCCGAATCCTCCTAAGAAATATTTTGCCTGGAAGAGTTTTTCATCCGGTTTATGATAACCTGAAGCGAGTTTAAAGTGGAAAACATTGTGTGGTATTAACCAAGTAGTGTAGTGATCCCACTCTGCAAATACTTGCCCTGTGTAATGGGGATCATCGGGGTTAGAAGCAAAGAAAAGTAGCGTAAAATTAAATTCATTACCATCTTCCAGGTCAACGCTGCCAACGCTTCTTCGTATATTTTTTGAATTAAGATTAGTTTGTGCAACAATGAAATCTGGTTCTGAAACCCGGATATTATTATCAATAAAATATTCAACCCCGGTAAAAACAGATATTTCAGACCGCTGTTTTATTTTTAAAGGATTATCATATACCCAAAAATGATTATGCGCGACTAAAAATCTTGAGCCGAGCATTCCCTTTTTTCTTTTATTTACAAGGTCATAAAAATCCGGTGCATTATAATTAATAGCGAACTCGTATTTCTTTTTATAATCATACTTAGTTTTAAGATGAAACCTGACATCATTCCCGTTTTCCCTGAATGGAGACACACCAAGTTCCATTGTGAAGTCGTGATTGATTATTGGATCTGCAACATGCAAATAAAACCCGAGCACTTTTTGTGATAGAAAACCGGTGATCACCGGTATAAAAGTATTCACATCCAGATAACTAAAACCATTATAGATTTCTCCTGCAGAGATTTCCACAGGTTCTTTTTGTCCCGGTTTAATTATCAGGTCAAGTACTTTTGTATCCTTATCAATTACCTGTTGACCTAAATATTGAATTGCAGGTAAATGTGATGCTGGTTTATTTTCCAGCATTACAGGATAAAATCCATCCGTAGAAAACTCAAATGCAAATAAAGAATCTTTAGTTATTTCAATTGGTTTAAAAAATCCGCGAACCGTGTTTGTCAATGCTTCTGTATTTTTTTCAATCAGATTATATCGATATATATTTGATACTCCGTTAGTGTACGCGTTCCAGAAAATAGACAAGCCATCATTACTCCAGGAAGGGTTTTCCGGCGAACCTGATTCAGCAAAAATTAAATAGTCTGATGAATTTCCTTGCTTAAGTTTTTCACATTCAAATGCGGCGATAAACTGATGCCCGTTGGATTTCTTTATCACTGCACACAGTATAGTTCCGCTTTTGTTGATTGATAATTGATGAACCTCATCGCCGATATCAAATCCTATTAATTGTTCTATCTTGTTATAAGGATATTCAGAGTAACACAGAGTAGCCTTCCCTCCCGAATGCTGAATGCCCCACAATTCCCTTGTTCCCGGAGAAACACTCAGATGACCAATTCTATAATCTTCAAACAAAAGTTTTTTATCTTCAGATTTTATATCATAGACCCATATATCTCTGTACAATTCATTATTGTTGGTGGTGTAAAATAATAAACCGTTTGTTTCATCATAAGCGGTTGAAGCAACTCCGATGAGACTTGGAGTTGGTAAAGAAGTTAATTCATATGTTAACCCGGTATTAATATTAATAGAAGCAATCGACGCCAGTTCATTTGGTCTGTGATAACCAACTATCAAACTATTGCGGCTGTGGTTAAAGAATGGCTGTGTAACCCATCCTAATGGATTTTGCGATATATACCGGACTTCAGTAGTACCTGTTGCCTTTAGCTTTTCAATATTTTTCTGCTGGAATTTTTTTTCATACTCTATAAAATCATCCCAGGTTTCTGAAAAATTTTTCCCAAACACATTTTCAAACTTTGATTTGTATCCCGGAAAAAATTCTGTGTTTTTGGTAATAAACCAATTGAAGAGTTTTTCATAACCAAATTTTATGAACAGATATGTCGCGAAACGTCCGCCATAAAGATAGTTCAGAGTTTCAAGTAAATAATTTTTTTGGGCAAGTTCTGCATCAATTTCAACGTAACCGGCAAATTGTTTTTTTTCTTCCACAAGACTTCTAAAAAACATTTCATCAAAATTTCCGAGTGTTCTGCCAAAACCTCCGCTTAACCATGTTTCAAGAAACACAGCTATAGATTCCTGGTGCCACCTTGGTGTAAACCGATTTGAATTTGTTAATAAACTTGCGGGTATTGTAATTGGCTGAGGCTGTTCGGGGGCAACTTTCGAAAACAAAGTTCTGAAAAAATTTTCAACACCCGAAGAATGATCATTAACAATTATATGAACCAGTTCATGATTTAGTATCCACTGATATCGTTCATTCAAAGGAACATTTTCATATCCCGGTTCAAATGGTTCGATTTCCAATCTTATAAAATTAACCGGTACTGTTGTAGCTGCACCGAATCCATAATCATGAATATCAAACGCAGCAATAACAATTTTTTCACTTGGTATATACTTAAATAAATCAGAAAGCACTTTTAAAGAAGTTTCTGCTGATTCCAAAATATGATCTGTCAGGTAATCATTGTTCGATCTGAAAATGATCCTGAAATGTTCACTTTCTTTAATGAACCAGTCTTCCTGTAAATTAAATTCAAGCTTAATATGAATATCATTATTGCCGGGAGATTTTATTATTTCGCATGTTTTATATGCAACATTAAAGTCAATCAAGAACTCTGAATAATCGTCGTACTTTTTTACCTGAATTTGTTTTATTGATTTGGCTTTTGATTTACCTTCTATAAAAGTTGTGTCTATTGTGGCTCTTAAAATTTTAACTGACAGCTTAGAGCCATCAAATCTTTGAATATTCGCTGCGACTCTATTGTCTGATTTCAATTTTATTAAAAGGCTATTCTGATCTTCTGTTAGACTTATTCCGTATAAATTAAATTTACTTTGTGGTTTAAAATCTTCCAGCTTTTCAATGTCGATTGATGGGGTTTTTGTTTGTTCAGGATAGATCAGATTCAATTTATCATTATATACAAAATACTTTCCCGAAACATAGTTGAAAAATCTGATAGAGAATGAAAGTGGAGCATAAACAGATCCTTCCATAATAAATGTTGAACCAGGCATCTGAAAAATTTTTTCATTAGCCCCACTTTGCTGCACTACAATGAAAGGATTTTTAATGCTGTAAATCAGTTTTTTGTCCAATGAATATATTACAATTTTTTGTGACAAATTATTGTAATCATGCTTCAGGTTTAATACATCAGCAAGTTCAGTTAGCGAGATATAGACAACTTCATTTCTAAAAATTATGGAAAGGTCAGATGATTTGTTTTCGTTATCTGTTATTATTTTAATTTTATCCTGACTGAAAAGAAATTGGGGGAGTAAAAAAAGGAAGAGTAATAATATCTTATAATTCATTAGCAGCAGTATGTGTATTCTCAGAAGTAAATAAAAATTTATTTTTTATTCCATGTGAATATAAAAAAAGCCCTCAAATAAATTGAGGGCTTACTGTATTATTTACAGCTGATACTTTCCTAGGAAAAGATCAGTAGAGAATAATCTCAGCTAACCAAATACCTTTCGAGTGTATCAAGTTCGAAAGATAGATCCTGTAAAGGACATAGAGCAAGTTGTCAAATTAACGGGCAAATCCTAATCGGGTTCCCATTTCTTCCAACTGTGAGTTAGATCTGGCGAATCCTAACCGGGTTCCCATTTCTTCTAACTGTGAGTTAGATCTGGC
>JAEXTA010000165.1 GCA_023453665.1 Bacteroidota bacterium
TTCTGGATTTTCACGCAGAAGCAACTGCCGAAAAAATTGCAATGGCAAGTTATCTTGATGGAAAAGTAAGTGCCGTAATCGGTACACACACACATGTTCAAACTGCTGATGAAAGAATTTTGCCGAATGGGACTGGATACATAACTGATGTTGGAATGTCTGGTCCATATGAGTCAGTAATTGGAATGAAAACTCAGGCTGCAATAAACCGATTCATATACCAAACACCTCAGAAATATGAAACCGCTGAAAATGATGTTCACTTATGCGGACTTTTTTTGAAGATAGATTCTGACTCAGGAAAAACAATTGAGATAGAAAGAATTTTATTTCCTGAATTCAATAAAAAAATTGATTAGCAAACATGCAGAACTTTCCTCTTCCAAGGATTGATTTAAATTCAGAACTGCACAAACTATTATTACCTTATTGCCGTTTATCGAAAGGGGAAATCTGGTCAGACCCTTTAATGAGACACAAAGTTGGATGTTTTAATGCGGAAGATACTCAGGCAGTCACATCATTTTTGAAATCTAAAAAAGCAACGTTAGCTATACAGGATCCGCCATATAATTTTGTTGCGTTCCAGGAAAGAAATGTTGATGAGTTCATTGAGTGGAGTAAGTTGTGGATTGCAAATACGGAAAACATCCTGGATGAAAATTCTTCGTTATATATCTGGCTTGGTGCTGATCAGAATAATCATTTTCAACCATTGCCTGAATTCATGATGATGATGAGTAAATCATCCTTCAAATCAAAAAGTTTTATTACAATGAGGAACCAGCGCGGATACGGTACGCAAAAAAACTGGATGGCGATAAGACAGGAATTACTTTATTACACAAGAGGAAATCCTGCTTTTAATGTTAATGCAGAGTACACTGATATACCAAAAGTTTTACGGGGTTATTATAAAACAATCAATGGAAAGAATACAGAAAACTTTGAGAGAAGTAAGTCAGAGAACATTCGCGCCGGGAATGTTTGGGTTGATGTTCAACAGGTGTTTTACAGGATGGAAGAAAATGTAAACGGGTGTTATGCACAAAAACCACTCAAGTCAATTGCCAGAATAATTGAAGCGAGCAGTAAAGAAAATGATATTGTTGTAGATTTCTTTGCACATTCCGGAACTACATTATTAGCTTGTGAACAAACCGGAAGGAAGTGTTATACGATTGATGCTGATCCGGTTTTTTGTGAGATTGGAATAAGAAGATTAGAGCATTTCAGAAAAACAGGAAAAACCGGCTGGCAGAATGGTAATCCATTTGAACCGGAAATAAACAGAGATAAAAAATTAACCAAGTTTTTAGATTCCGTTGGTAAGTAGAATTATAAAATGTTTAGAAATATTTTGGGTATTGTTTCGTCCCTACGGGACTCGACAAAAGATTGTTTGCTTTGTTAACAATATATTATCCCTACGGGATAAAAATTCGTTTAATAAAATTTAGTGAATCACAAAAACAAAATATTTTTCTGTGGCTAACACACACATACACACAAATTCACATTCATTTGATATTTGCGGTGCAGTATCGCAGTGCATTGATAAGCAAATCCTGGAAAGAAGATTTATACAAATATATTTCAGGCATAGTGCAGGCACAGAAGCATAAAATGATTATTATAAACGGGGTTGCTGATCATATTCATTTACTTGTCGGTTTAAAACCACATCAGTCTTTATCTGATTTATTGCAGGATATAAAAGGCAGTTCATCTAAGTGGATTAATGAGAATAAACTTACGAATGTAAAATTTGCGTGGCAGCAAGGATATGGAGCTTTCTCCTACAGCTATTCACATTTATCTAAATTTATTGACTATATTAAAAATCAGGAACAACATCATTTAAAGCAATCTTTCACAGAAGAATACCTGGCTTTCTTGAAATCTTTTAATGTCGAATATGATGAAAAGTATGTGCTAAAAGAACCCACGTAAATCTCAGAAATTTGTTTAATGCAAAATTATTGTCCCGTAGGGACAAAATATTGTTAACTAAATAATTAATAAAATAACAAAGTCCCATCGGGACGATATAAAATATCTATCATGACAATCATAGACGGAAAAAAAACAGCAGCTTCAATAAGAGAAGAGTTAAAACAAAAAATTACTGAGCTTAAAACCTCAAGTAAAAATATTCCAGGACTTGTTGCCATACTTGTCGGTGATGATCCGGCATCTCACATTTACGTTTCAAGCAAAGCAAAAGCCTGCGAAGAAATAGGGATGAGACATAAAACAGAAAAGTTAAGTAAAGATATTTCTGAGGTAGAACTTCTTTCAATAATCAAAAAATATAATGATGACAGAGATTATCATGGAATTCTCGTTCAACTTCCGCTTCCGAAACATATTAAAGAAGAAAGTATCATCGAAGCAATTTCTTCTAAAAAAGATGTTGATGGATTTCATCCAATAAGCGTCGGTAATCTTGTAATAGGTAAGGACGCATTTGCTCCCTGTACTCCGGCGGGAATTCAGGAGTTATTGAAACGTTATAATGTTGAAACGAAAGGTAAACACGTTGTCGTTCTCGGTCGAAGTAATATTGTCGGCAAACCGATTGCAAATATGATGCTTCAGAAAAAAGATGGAGCTAACTCTATTGTTACAATCTGTCATTCTGCTGCAAAAGACCTTGCTTCATTTACAAAACAAGCTGATATTTTGATTGCTGCAATCGGCAGCCCTGAATTTGTAAAAGCAGATATGGTAAAGGATGATGTTGTTGTAATCGATGTCGGTATTAATCGTGTTGATGACCCTTCATCTAAAAAAGGTTATAGAGTAGTTGGCGATGTTGATTATCAAAACGTATCTGAGAAAGCATCATTGATTACGCCGGTACCGGGCGGAGTTGGACCAATGACAATAGCAATGTTGTTAAGTAATACTTATAAAGCATATTTAATGTATGGTGAATAACAAAGTTCAAATAGTATTAACAGAAAAAATTGAAAAGAATATTTTTCTGATTCGGGGTCAGAAAGTAATCTTAAGTAATTATTTAGCCGAAATGTATAACGTTGAAACAAGAGTACTTGTTCAGGCTGTGAAAAGAAATATCGAACGATTTCCAAAAGATTTTATGTTCCAGTTGAACGAATCAGAAATGAAAATCTTGAAATCACAAATTGTGATTTCAAGTTGGGGAGGAGCCAGAAGGGCACGACCTTATGCTTTCACAGAACAAGGTGTTGCAATGTTATCTAGTGTTCTTAAAAGTAAAAAGGCTATAAAAGTTAATATTGAAATTATACGAGCATTTGTAAAGCTGAGAGCGATTTTATCAACACATCTGGAATTGGCAAAAAGGTTAAAAGAATTAGAACTTAAGTATGAATCACATGATCAACAGATCGCTTCCATCTTTGAAGCAATCAATCAAATGCTTCAACAACCTGAACCAGAAAAACGAAAAATTGGATTTACAATCGAGGAATAAAATGGAAAATTTTATAAAAGATACAGATGTATCCCGGGAGTTTCTTGAAAAAACATTAAGAGATTTTTATTGTAAAGAAGAATCCTGCAAAGGATGGGAAACAAATGTTATTACTCAACCCAAAGCTGTACGAAATATTGTTGATATAGGCGCATCAAGAATCAGTGCAGGACCCGGAGTTGGCCATAAGGTTACAGATACTGAAGTAGCCTCAAAAATCGATCACACTTTACTTAAACCTGAGGCAACAGAAGCAGAGATCAAATCACTTTGCCATGAAGCGAAAAAATTTAATTTTGCATCAGTGTGTGTGAACCCGTGCTATGTTGCGTTATGTCATTCATTGTTAGAAGGTTCTTCAGTTAAAGTTTGCACCGTTATCGGATTTCCTCTCGGTTCGACAACAACCGAAACAAAAAAGTTCGAAGCCGAACAAGCCTTGAAGAACGGTGCCCAGGAACTTGATATGGTAATAAATGTCGGGCAGTTAAAACATGGTAACTATGAATATGTTTATAATGATGTTCATACAGTTGTAACTGCAGCCAAATCAGGGAATGCGATTTGTAAAGTAATTTTAGAAACTGCTTTATTGAATGATGAAGAAAAAATCAAAGCATGTGTAATCTGCAAAAAGGCAGGAGCCGATTTTGTAAAAACATCAACAGGATTCAGTAAAGGCGGTGCAACCGTTGGCGATATTGCTTTGATGAAATACGTTGTTGGTGTAAATGTCGGAGTAAAAGCATCAGGCGGTATAAGATCACGTGAAGACGCTGAAGCGATGATTGCAAGCGGTGCGGACAGAATTGGTGCAAGTGCCAGTGTTAAAATTGTACTTGGCGAAAAAAGTGATTCAACATACTGAGACCAAATTATTCTTGACTTGATTATTACAAAAACCAACGATGGATATACTGCTGAAATACCGTCTCTCTATGGCTGCGAAAGCTGGGCACACAAGGAAGATGAAGTAATTGAAAAGATCCTGGAACTTGCAGTATTCTATCTTAAATTAAATTCGGTTTCTGAATTAAAAATTGATAAAGCCAGAACCAATAAGAACAAATCAGTTTACAAATTAGTATTCGATAAGAACATACTGTGAAATCATACAGATCAGAAAAGCGTACTAATAAAATTATTTCTGTTGTTAAGTCCCGCCAGCAAACACTCAAAGTCGTTTTGGAAAACATTCACGATCCACATAACGTTAGCGCAATATTCAGAACTTGCGATGCCGTTGGCGTTGAAAAAGTATCACTTATTTATAACAACGAACCCTTCCCGAGAATAGGTAAAAAATCTTCAGCTTCTGCATTTAAGTGGGTTGAGAAGGAAAAATTCACAACAGTTGATGAATGTTATTCTAATCTTCATAAAGAAGGATTCAAAATTTATGCTTCTGCAATTTCTCCAGACGCAAAAAAATTATATGATCTTGATCTGACGGATAAAGTCGCAATCGTTTTAGGTAATGAACATAGAGGAGTTTCTGACGAATCAGCATCTAAAGCAGATGAACTTTTCTTAATTCCGATGATGGGAATGGTTCAGAGCTTAAATGTATCCGTAGCTGCTGCGGTCATTCTATATGAAGCTTTAAGACAGAGAACAAAAAAAAATCTGTATGATGAGTCAAGTCTTACGGATGAAATACTGAAGAATAAAATTGAAGAATGGTTAAATAAATAGTTTTATGATCCAGGAATTCAAACACATAAAACCATTTAATTGTAAACTTGAATTGCCCGGCGATAAGTCAATCTCACACCGTGCTGCAATATTTTCTGCAATGGCCGATGGAAGGTCAGTTATAAAAAATATTTCAAGTGGAGATGATGTCAAATCAACTCTTGAAAGCCTGAAAAAAATTGGGACCAAATTCTTTGTAAATGAAAATGAAGTAACAGTTGATGGATGTGGATTTCAGGGATTTAGAAAAAATACTGAATCTTTATATGCAGGAAATTCAGGAACTACTGCAAGGTTACTCACCGGTTTATTATCTGCACAGAAATTTGACTCCGAAATATCCGGTGACGAATCGCTATCAAAAAGACCGATGGATCGGGTTGTCATTGCTCTAATGGAAATGAATGCAAAATTATCTTTAAATGGAAATTCATTACCAATAAAAATTTTCCCTTCAGAGAAGATCAATGCAATAAATTATAAAATGCCGGTCGCAAGTGCACAGGTTAAAAGCGCAATTATATTGTCAGGACTTCATTCAGAAGATGAAAGTAAAATTATTGAACCGGTTGAAACCCGTGACCACACTGAAAGAATGCTGGGATTAAAGCAGCTAAAAACTGATTCAGGAAAAGAAATATTTTTTAGTAAAAATGATTATCCTGTAGCAAAAGAATATTATTGTCCGTCAGATTTTTCGACTGCTGCATTTTTTATTGTACTGACTCTTTTAAATAAAAAATCTGGATTAAAAATTCAAAATGTAAGCTTAAATCCAACAAGGACTGCGTTAATAAATATCCTTTCATTGATGAAGGCTGATATAAAAATCGAAAACAAAAAAAATAGTTCCAACGAACCATCCGGTGATATTATTATAAAAAGCAGTGAACTAAAGAATGTAACTATACCTGAAAGTATTGTACCGAATCTGATAGATGAGATCCCTGTTCTGTCTGCAGCATCAATATTTTTCAGTAGAGAGTTTATTATCCGGGGGGCTAAGGAATTACGTCACAAGGAATCAGACCGGATAAAATCCCTGATTCATAATTATAAATTATTGGGATTGGATACTGAAGAATATGAAGACGGCTTTTCAGTTTTTGGTTCAATAAAAAAAACTAATGTAACATTTAATAGTTTTAACGATCACAGGATAGCAATGGCATTTTCTGTTCTGTCACTCTTATTGAATAGTGAACCAAAAGTTAATAACTTTGAGTGTGTAAATATTTCGAATCCTGATTTCATTGCTCAACTTTCTCAAATACAAAGGTGATGTATGGCTGAAGTAATTCTAAAAAATGTTTCCAAAGTCTATGAAGGCGGAAACAAGGCTGTCAGTGATGTAAACATAGAAATTAAAGATAAAGAGTTTGTTGTTCTTGTTGGACCTTCCGGCTGTGGTAAGTCTACGACTTTAAGAATGGTAGCCGGACTTGAAGAAATCTCGTCGGGGGATTTATACATCGATGGTAAAAGAGTAAATGATGTTTCGCCCAAGGACCGGGATATTGCTATGGTATTTCAGAATTATGCTCTTTATCCACATATGTCTGTTTACGAAAATATGGCGTTTGGATTAAAGCTGAGAAAGTTTGATAAGGACGAAATAAAAAGCCGTGTTCATGACGCAGCAAAAATATTAGGGCTCGAAGAATATCTTGACCGCAAGCCCAAAGCACTTTCAGGTGGTCAGCGGCAGCGTGTTGCTGTTGGAAGAGCAATCGTAAGAAAGCCCAAAGTTTTTTTATTTGACGAACCGCTAAGCAACCTCGATGCTAAATTAAGAGTTCAGATGAGGACGGAAATTTCTAAACTGCATCAGAAACTCGGCGCTACAATGATTTATGTTACTCATGATCAGACCGAGGCGATGACGATGGGGGATAAGATTGTAATCATGAAGGATGGGGTTATACATCAGATTGATACACCATTAAATCTCTACAACAAACCTGCAAATAAATTTGTGGCAGGATTTATCGGAAGTCCTTCAATGAATTTTCTTGAAGGAAAAATTTCACAGAACGGTTCACAGAATTTTGAAAGCAGTAAGGGTGGAATAAAAATATCCCTAAATAGTTCCTACAGCGACAGATTAAAAAATCAAATAAATAAAAAGGTCTGGATAGGAATAAGACCGGAAGATATTTATGATAGTTCATCAACTAATAGTGTGAATGAAAAATCTATGATGAACGTCAATCTTGAAGTTGTAGAACCAATGGGAAATGAAATCTTTCTTTATTTCCAGGTGGACGAAACTCAGTTTGTTGTGAGAGTACCCGCACGTGAGATGTTTCAGGCCGGAAATAAAAAAGAATTGTATATCGATAATTCCAGGCTGCACTTTTTTGATTTTGATTCAGAAGCATCTATAACCTGAAATATTACATGTTGATGAGCTGGTGTTCAAACTTATTTATTGCCAGTTCATCAAAAACCAGTTTTAGAAAATTATCGCCGTACTTATTAGCATAATGAATAAAATTAATTTCTCTTTCCTGCAGATTGCCGTTCGGAAAGACATTCACAGCAAGTTTATCAATCTGCCTTAAGGTTACTTCAAATTTTTTCTTTTGAGCTTCAATAGTTTTGCTCTTTAACTCATCAATGTAGTTTATAATCTTCTGTTTATACTTTGTACTTGCATCACTCAGTGTTTTGTCAAGCTCAAATAATTTTTCTTTCAGTTGATCAAATGATAATTCTATCTGGTTGTAAGTGGATTCAAACATTGATTCAATTGTTGAATCTGACAATGATCCAACAACACGGCTTTTGAGCTTATCAGAGTCCATAAAAACATCCAGTACGGTAAGTCCGAATTTTTCAAGTATTGAACTGATATTCTTTTCAACCAATGTCGCAGAAGAACGGGGATAAATAATGGGAGCCTCGATCTGGTAAAAATCATAAAGCGGCATAACCTGAGCGAAGTAAGCCACTTCACTCGGTCCGCCTATGTAAAATGCTGTCGGCAGTACAAAGTCCTGGCAGATAGGACGCAGCAAAACATTCGGGCTGAAAGCTTCAGGTTCGGTATCAATTAAGCTCATCAATTCATCGTAAGTAAATCTTTTTCTTTTTCTTTTTAGACGAAATTCATTTTCAACAGGTTCTATTAAATAACGTCCTTCTTCATTACTGTAAAACAAATTAACCGGCCGTACTTTTACCTGAGCGTGATAAGTTTCTTCAAGCAGTGCAGAAACATTTACAAGTTTTTCGGTATGAATACGAAAATCGGATATTTCTTTTTTGAAAACCGGTTTTAATCTCTCTTTCACTTTTTTATCCTGCGGATCGAAAATTATTAATCCGTATTCATCAAAGAGTGAAAAAATTAATTTTGAAAATGATGATTTGAAGGTTTCATTATCAGTGTAGTATGATTTCAGTTTTTCTATTAATGATTGTGAAAAATCTGTTTTACGGATTTTCGCAGACAGCTCATAGTGAACAAGGTTTATCTTCTCATTGAATTTAAGTCTTCCAATACTTCCTTTATTTTCGTCCTCTTCAATTTCATCTTCGTAACTGAATTTGAGCAACTCATTATTATCTGAAATCAAATTCATATAACGGACTTCGTTAAAGTCGTGATCATCGCCTTCAAGCCAGAACACAGGCACAAACTGGTACTCATCATATCTTTCAGAAAGATACTGACTGAGTTTAATAGCGGTTATTATTTTGTACAAAGTATAAAGTGGTCCGCCGAACAAACCAAGCTGCTGACCAGTTACAACTGCCAGGGTTTTCTTTGATTTAAGAAGCGAAATATTTTTTTCGGTTTTATGAGATGGTTTATGAATGGAGTATTGATCTTTAACTATATCAGAAAGTTCATTCCTGAAATCATCAAATTTTTCAGCGACTTTTCTGAAAACGCTCAGATATGATTCTTTATTTCTGAAGTCATTTTTATAGAAATGTTTTACATTGTCAAATTCATATAGATAATCTAAAAATAAGTTGTGATGCCCTGGAATATCACTAAAATTTATAAACATTAATTCTCCGAGTATTTGGAAATGACGTGAGAAAAGTAATAAAAAGTGAATTGCTTAACAAACATTCTTAGTTTATGATCAACTACATATTTTGCTTATCTATACAGCCAGCGGTTTTATTCCTGATTGCTTTTCAATAAGTTTTATGAGTTAAAATATTTAGTTATTTTGAAATCAAAATTAATGTTATCAATTGGAAATTAATCTTTTCAAATTTCTTACAGTTCGAAGAACAATTAATATTGTAAAAATTGTCTCTTCATTTTTCATTTCCAGGATTATTCGCAAGCCGGTTGTCTGGGGAATGCCGATTTCATATTCTATTGAGCCGACAAATCATTGTAATCTTAAATGCCCTGAGTGTCCGTCAGGATTGGGAGCTTTGACACGACCGCTTGGTTTATTAAAAACCGATGACTTCAAAAAATTAATTGATGAGATTAAAGGAACGGGTTTTTATGTCCAGTTATTTTTTCAGGGCGAACCGTACATAAATAAAAACCTTCCGCAAATGATTGAATACGCTCAGCATAACAAGGTATATATTTCAATCAGTACAAACGGACATTTCATTAACGAAAAAAATGTTGACTCTGTTCTTAATAATGCGCCGGATAAATTAATTTTTTCAATGGATGGACTTGATGAAGAAAGTTATCAGAATTACAGAGTAGGTGGAACATTCAAACAGGCGGATGATGGATTGAAAGCTTTGATCAAAAGAAGAGATGAACTTGGGATGAAAAGACCTTTTGTCGAATTTCAGTTCATTGTGATGAAACAAAATGAACACCAGCTTGACGACGTTATAAAATATGGTAACGAACGTGGAGTTGATAAAGTAGTTTTTAAAACCATGCAGATCAGCTCACTTGAGAACGCAAACTATTTCCTTCCGCAAAATCCTAAATACAGAAGATACATTGTTGATGATAAAGGTTATCGGATCAAGGGCGGATTAAAAAATCACTGTTTTGCACTGTGGCGTACAAGCGTTATTACCTGGGACGGAAAAGTTGTTCCGTGCTGTTTTGATAAGGATGCTGAATTTCAATTAGGAAAACTGAACGGAAAAAACTTTAAGGAAATCTGGAAATCAGATGAGTATCAGAAATTCAGGCAGGGGGTATTAACTGACAGAAAAGGATTGTCAATGTGTACAAACTGTACTGAAGGTTTAAAAGTTAACAT
>JAEXTA010000226.1 GCA_023453665.1 Bacteroidota bacterium
GTCATAAAGTATGCACCGGCAATTGCAATAAACGCCCACAGAAAAAAATCTTTGTGCAGTTTTTCTTTCAGCAGAATAGCAGCTAACGAAATTGCGAACACAGGCTGCAGTTTCTGAATGAGTATCACAATTGAAAGATTAACAAAGTTAACATAGAACAGTGCTTTTGTAATTGCCATTGTGCCTATTGCGCCGCCAAGTATTGCTACTCCCGCAAATGAAAGCCAGTCTTTGCTTTCTAATTTTTTAAGTGAGCCGAATTGATTAATAAAAAATGGTGTGAGTAGAATTGCAACTATTGAACTTTCAATTAATACCACAACTGCAACAGGAAGAGAAAACAGTGAAGGACGAAGTACGATTCCGTCAAGCGCCCACAGACTGGCGGCTGCAATTATATAAAACGGGGCTAACTTGTTCATAGGATATTTTGTTGTAAATGTGTTTTTAAAAATTCTTTGCAAAATTAGGTATAGGTTTTATCTAAACCTAAAAACAAACTTCTTATTAATAAATAAACTCTTGCCTTTTAAGTGAATTAAAAATATGTTGCCGGCGGTCGATATGATGATGGTTTTATCTCGCCTTATTCTCTTATAGAATTTTCAGAATAGTTTTGTTGTTGATAAAGTAAAGTCCGGGTGATTTAGCAGATCACCGGGAATTAATTATTCACTTTAAGAAAGGAATGGAACTAATATGATGAAACAGACGATTAGAAATTATTTAGCACCAATGATATTATTGCTTCTTTTTTCATTGCTAAACATCAACTGCAGTTCAATTGCAAATTACAGTCCTGTCGCTTATGAACAGGCAGTTACACTTAAAGTTGAATCGCTTGAGATAATGAGTCTTGCTTCTGAAGAATACTCACAACACGAAAACACTATCAGCGACCTGGTCCGTAATCTGAATATAGCTTATGAGTTTTCCAAAGGAAGACCTGACAATGAAATTTCAACACAACAGTGGCAGATACTCCTTGATCCTGAAAAGAATCTTCTCGGCGGATTTTTAAAGCGGTGGAAAGAAGCCGGTACGTTATCTGAAATGTTTGTCGATGAAATGAATAAAATCGTTTCGGATGCATTTGATACAATAATCGGACTTGAGAGTGGAAAAATAAAACCATCAGAAATTAAATAAAGGAATATTATATGCCCGATTTTAAAGATTTGCTGAACACAATCAAAGCTGACTTAATCACGCTTGCAAAAGATAATTTCAACGAACTGAAAGACGAAATACTTAAAGACGGCAGTGCGTTTGCTAAAAAACTTCAGGATGATGTTATCCGCTGGGGTGAAGGTTTAGCCGGCGGACATCTCACACCTGATGATGTAGAGTTTCTGATCAAAGCAAAAAAAGATCTCGCGGAAATGGAAGCATTAAAAATTGCCGGACTTTCAAAAGTAAAACTTGAAAAACTTAAAGCAAGTATTATTGATACCGTTATCGGTTCGGTGATAAAAGTTTTTGCTTAAAAAATATTTACAGAGTGTTTAAACCATTGTGTTCTTTCCGGAATCTTAACGACAAACAATAACACAGACAATCTTTAATGTTGAATGAACAAAGAAATACACAGGCTTACAGGAACGGATCAATGACTGATCCGGATGAATTACTTGTTGTAAATGAAGCAAGGTCCGGAAATCATAATGCCTTTGAAGAATTATATAAAAGAAATGTAAACAGGGTTTACGCGATTTGTTTAAGATTGATTGCAGACAGAAACCGAGCTGAAGAACTAACACAGGATGTGTTTGTAAGAGCATGGGAAAATCTGAATTCATTCAGGGGTGAAAGCATGTTCTCCACCTGGTTATACAGGCTTGCTGTAAATGTAGTGCTTGTTGATATACGTTCTGCAAAACGAAGATCTTTCAGATTCTTAAAGCTTGGTGATTTGCTGAAGTTCAATAAAAAACATGAACACAATCCTCACAACAGCATTGATCTTGAAAAAGCAATTTCCGGATTACCTGAAAAAGCCAGAATGATTTTTGTTCTGCATGATGTTGAAGGTTATAAACATGAAGAAATAAGCGGGATGCTCGGTATAGCTGAAGGAACAACCAAAGCTCAGCTTCACCGTGCAAGAAAGTTATTAAGGGAGGTTTTAATAAAATGAAATGCAGTGAAGTAAAATATTATATAAATGATTTTGCAGACGGTCTTCTGCCGGATGAGATGCGTGATGACATACACGCACACATTTTAGTTTGTGAATCGTGCAGAAACGAATATGAGGATATTCAATCGATAAAATCTGAAGCTGCTAAACTTCAAAATGAAATAAGTCCAACAAGGGAACTGTGGGAAGGTATCAGCAGAAGAATAAAATCCGAAAAAAGTTTTGTAAAAAAAGAAACCCGGATTTTCAAACTTCAGGAAAGTGAACAGAACCAAAAAAGAAACGATTTACTGACACTTCGTTTCAAAAGCCGGACACACCGTAAAACTATTTATGCGGCAGCTTTTGCTTTTTTATTAATGATAACCGTTTCAATCACTTTGCTTACACTTTCTAATCCAACTCCCGTTTCATATATGCAGGTAGAAAATATTCAGGGTTCATTCAGCATTGGTGATGAAAGATATTCAGACGCAGGACTAATCAAAGTCGGTGATTATCTTGAAACTGGTTCTGATTCGAAAGCAAAGATACGGGTGGGAACTATTGGTGAAGTAGAAGTTGATCCGCAGTCACGTATAAAATTAGTTGAAACAAAACCTGACGAACATCGCCTTGCTCTTGATAAAGGAAAGATCCATGCAACTATCTGGGCGCCGCCGAGATTATTTTTTGTGGAAACCCCATCAGCAACTGCTGTCGATCTTGGATGTTTGTACACTCTTGAAGTCGATGAAAATGGTTCAACATTTCTGTATGTAACATCCGGATGGGTTGCACTTGAAAACAACGGACAGGAAGCAATAATTCCAACCGGGGCAATGTGCGAGACTCATAAATCATCAGGAACAGGCACACCCTATTTTAAGGATGCGGATAAAAAATTCATCAACACTTTAAAACTTTTCGATGCGGGAAATCGTGATGTTGAAATTATTAACGCTTTGATTGAAACATCTTCAAAAGATGATATGCTTAGTTTATGGCATATCATTCCGAAAGTCGATGAAAAATCACGTTCGGATATTTTTTCTTTAATGAAAAAGCAGATCGATATTCCGGATTCAATTACAAAAGAAAAAATTATTTCGGCAGATAAAAATACTCTTGATGAACTCTGGGAAGTGCTTGGATTCGGGAGTAAATCATTGTGGAAGATTTGATTGAAAAAAGAATAAGATTAAGAGAAAGAATTAGAGGTATTGTAATGTTTATAAAAAATTCAAATTTGCAAATGCTTAAATACATGGGAATTATTGCTTTCACATTGATTGCTGTTGGTTTGATTTTGAAACCATCTGATCCTTCTGAAAAAAAGTGGAAAATTAAAATCACATCAGAAAATGAACCCGGTGAAAAACTGATTGTTACCGGCAGAGTATTTGAACGTGATGGGAAAACCCCTGTCGCAGATGCTGAAATTCTCGTTTATCAAACAGATGCAAATGGATTTTACCGGGAAGGGGATAAACGCATAGGCGGAATAATGTTTACTAATACTGACGGAGGTTATGAGTATCACACAATAAAACCAGCACCTTATCCGGGCGGAACAAATCCTGCTCATGTTCATTACAAAGTAACAGGTAAAGATATTCCTGAACAATGGTTTGAATTACAATTCGCAGATGATAAACTTCTTAGTAAATCAGTGGTTGAAAAAGAAATGAAAAAAGGAAATTTTTCACAGATACAAAAAACTGAAAAGGATGCAGATGGTGTATTAAGATGTAATATGGATTTAATGATTGAACGCTGAATTTTATTTTTGATTTCTTACTAATCACAGAATTATTCTTTTCATTTACTACTATATTCTTATTTATTAACTTCATTCCGAATTGCTAATGAATTTTTTTTGAAGAGGAATGAATGAAATCATCTATACTACGTTTATCATTTTTAATTTTAACCCTTGCCAGCAGCGCTTTCCTGCTTAATATAAATCTTAATAACAAAAATCCTGAAAAAGTTTTAAAAACTTCAGGCGCATTAAAAGCGATGCAGTTTATGACATTGAAAAGGGCGTATCCGAATAACGACATTCCCGCAGATGGTTATCAGAAGGCTTATGAATTTTCAAAACAAAATTTATACAAGAGTAATAAACTTAGCGCTTACAACTGGGAACAGATCGGTCCTCATAACATTGGCGGAAGAACTCTCGATGTTGAATTCAACCCGCTAAATCCAAATACAATTTTTGCCGGGGCTGCAAGCGGAGGTTTATGGAGAAGTTACACCGGCGGAAAAGGAGCAATGGCCTGGGAAAGAATTGAAACCGGTTTCCCTCTTCTTGGTGTCAGTTCAGTTGCTGTTCAGCATAGTGATTCAAATGTTATTTATATAGGTACAGGCGAAGTATATAATTATCAGATGTCACTCGGTGGTGAAGTCATTCGGACTACACGCGGCAGTTATGGAATAGGGATTCTTAAATCAACAGACTACGGAACTACATGGGCTAAAAGTCTTGACTGGTCATACAACCAGGAACGAGGTGTGAATGAAGTTGAGATTGATCCGAACAATCCTTCAATAATCTGGGCAGCTACAAGTGAAGGAATTTATAAATCGACAAATGCTGGTTCTACCTGGGTAATATCAAATAGTGTTTTAATGGCATTTGATATAGTTATAAATCATTTAAATAGTAATATAGTTTACGCAACGCATGGTAATCTTGGTTCGGTTGGAAATGGAATTTACAGAACCACAAACAGCGGCGCTAACTGGGTAAAACTAACTAATGGTTTGCCGTTAACGTTTGGAGGCAAAGCAATATTATTCATGTACAAATCTGATCCGCAGATTATTTATGCATCAATAGGAAATGGCGATGCAACTGGTGCGGGAACCTGGTTATGTAAAACTACAAACGCCGGAGACAACTGGACAACAGTCAATACAACCGATTATGCTACCTACCAGGGTTGGTACTCGCACTGGGTAGGTGTTCATCCGACTAATCCAGATTTTCTCTTAACAGGTGGGATAGATATTTTCAAATCAACAAACGGCGGAACCAATCTTAATATAAAGACGGACTGGGCTGCCTGGTATTTTGGTGTAACTATACCCGGTGAACCGGAAGGTCCTCCGGATTATGTTCATGCGGATCAACACTCAGTTACTTTTCATCCGACAAATCCAAACATAATTTACTTTGGAACTGATGGTGGAGTTTTCCGCACAACCGACGGTGGAGAAACTTACGAAGGATGCAACGGTGGTTATCAGTCCACACAATTTTATAACGGATTTTCTTCCTCGTTTAATGTTCCCAACCTAGCTCTGGGAGGAATGCAGGATAATGCAACCGCTATTTTTGAAGGTACCGTTGCATGGAGAAGAGTCATCGGTGGTGACGGGTGTCAGACTGGTATTGATCCCGTGAACGACAACATTCTGTATGGTACTTCACAAAATTTAAATTTGCTTAAATCGACTAACGGTGGTCTCAACTGGTTTGGAATAACACCAGGCGGAAGGGTGAGTCCCGCATTTGTTGCGCCGTTTGTTATCTGCAGATCTAACCCGAATGTTATTTATGCTGGAAGCAAAGTCTTTCACCGTTCAACAAACGGAGGCAGCAACTGGTCGCTTGGCAACGGAGGAGTTCAATTAGATGGTAACCAGATTTTATCAATCGGAGTATCAGGCACATCTACCGACACTCTTTATGTCGGTACCGCACCAACAACAAACACCGCAAATGTTTTCAGAAGTACAAACGGCGGAACAACTTTTACAAATATCACAGGAATACTTCCCGATCGTTATGTTGATGACATCGCTGTTGATCCCTACAATTCAAGCATTGTATATGTTGTAATTTCAGGGTTCGGAACATCACATCTTTTCAAATCAACTAATGCCGGAAATAACTGGATAGATATTGGTTCATCACTTCCGGATGTTCCTTCTAGTGCTATTGTCATTAATCCGTTTAACACGCAGCAGTTATTTTTCGGCAATGACATCGGGGTATATTTTTCACCGGATGCCGGAAATACATGGTATGAGTATATGATCGGTCTGCCGCAGTCAGCAATGATTCTTGATCTAAGCATTGTCAGATCTGATAACAGGA
Organism: Bacteroidota bacterium; assembly: GCA_023453665.1. Lineage (GTDB taxonomy): Bacteria > Bacteroidota > Ignavibacteria > Ignavibacteriales > Ignavibacteriaceae. The sequence continues at coordinate 6,234 of JAEXTA010000226.1, forward strand.
TACGCGCAGTTACTCATGGCAATGGTGTATATGAAGCAGATATTGAAAATCTTGTTCCGGTTGAACTGACATCATTCAGTGCAGAAGTTCAGAATGAAAAAGTAATATTGCGATGGTCAACATCTTCTGAACTGAATAACAATGGTTTTGAGGTCCAAAGATCAAATGACGGAAAAAACTTTTTTACAATTTCGTTTGTTCAGGGTAAAGGAACTTCAACACAGACAAACAATTATATTTATGAAGACAAAAATATTAATGGAAGAGTATTCTACAGGCTTAAGCAGGTTGATTTCAGCGGAGCTTCATCATACTCGAACATAGTTGCAGTTGATGCAATCACACTTAATGATTTTGTACTTGAACAGAATTATCCTAACCCTTTTAATCCATCGACGAACATAAGTTACAAATTGATTTCTCCATCTCAGATTATTCTGAAAGTTTATGACATTGTAGGAAGAGAAGTAGCGGTTATTGATAAAGGATTGAAACAACCCGGGAAACATACTGCCCGGTTTGAATCGGAATCTCTTAGCAGTGGTATTTATTTTTATACGCTAGCAGGAAAAAATCAGCAAAGTGGAAAAGAGTTTAGCATCACAAAAAAAATGTTGATACTTAAATAAATCTGCAACAAGCAGTATGTTAAAAAAGTTACACAGAGAAACACAGAGAGTTCACGGAGAACCACAGAGCAAAGAATGGAAAAAATGAATTACAATTACAACACAAAACTCGATATAAAATTTGCTCATCTCGAAAAGATTAGTATTCCCGATATGGTAAAAGAGAATACGCATAAATGGTTTAATCAGACACTTACACAGGTTAATGAAAGCGTAGTGCGTGTCGGTATTGTTGAAGGAGAATATCACTGGCACAAACATGACAATGATGATGAATTCTTTTTTGTACTTGAAGGAAAATTATTCGTCGATCTTGAAGAAAGGACTATTGAATTAAATCCCGGCGAAGGCGTTACGGTTTCAAAAGGAATTGTTCATCGAACACGCGCACCGCAAAAAACAGTAATACTGATGGTTGAAAATAAAGAGATAATTCCAACCGGGGATTGATGATTAAGTTAACGGCAGTTAATAATCATTTATATTTTTGTTAATCATTTAAAACTTTTCTAAGTTAATCCCTGTGTCATTCTAAAATGATCTGGTTTAAAGTATCAACTATACTTTGTTCTGTTCACTAATACATAACCCGAACTAATATTTATTAACATTCATCAGGAGATATTATGAAAAAGTTCGCTGCTGAATTCATCGGAACATTCTGGCTTGTTTTGGGCGGATGCGGAAGTGCTGTGCTTGCTGCGGCATTTCCCGGTGTTGGTATTGGTTTAGTTGGTGTCTCGTTAGCATTTGGTCTCACTGTTCTTACAATAGCTTATTCACTGGGACATATTTCCGGTGCTCATTTAAATCCAGCAGTCTCTGTCGGATTATGGATGGGAGGAAGATTCAGCGCAAAAGAATTATTACCGTATGTGGTATCTCAAATACTCGGAGGTATAGCTGCCGCGGGTGTTCTATACATTATTGCTACGGGTAACGGAAGTGACATCGGAGGTTTTGCTGCAAATGGTTATGCAGAACATTCTCCGGGTAATTACAGTCTTGTAGCAGCACTTGTCACCGAAATTGTAATGACATTTATTTTTCTGATTGTGATTCTCGGCGCAACTGATGAACGAGCACCAAAAGGATTTGCCGGAATAGCGATCGGTCTTGCCTTAACATTAATTCATTTAATAAGTATTCCTGTTACAAATACATCTGTTAATCCTGCCAGAAGTATAAGCCAGGCATTATTCGTCGGAGGCTGGGCTGTTGAGCAGTTGTGGCTGTTTATTGTTGCCCCGATTGTCGGTGCTGTACTTGCAGGTATAGTCTATAAGACAATGTTCAGAAAATAAAAATCAATCTAAAATAAATTTATGGGGAACGAGGAATGGAAGAAAAATCTTTTATTGATAAAAACGTTAAACCTGATGAAACCGGTTTAAAGAAAGCACTCGGAAAAACTTTTTTAATGTATGAAAGATTAATTAAACTGGTTTCATCATATAAGTCTGAATGGTCATTTTATAACAAAAGCGGTTGGCTGCTTAAAATTTTTGATTCAAAGAAAGCTTTGTTTTACATCGTTCCGCTTAAAAATGAATTTATGGTAAGTATGACAATTAGAGAAAATGAGCGGACTGTTTTTATGAAAGATGAAGAATTATCTTGTTTTCACGAAGACATGAAAAACAGTAAAAAATATCCCGAAGGTTATGCTTTGAGATTTGTCATCAAAACAAAAAAAGATTTTGATAACGTGTACATATTCATCCAGAAATTAATTACGATGAGATAAAATTTGAGGACAATAAAAAAAATTCATTATGCCGAGTCTGTTCCGTTTGAAGGATTGAGGACAAATTCTCCCCTTCAATCACCTAACACATCGCCGATTGATCCGTTCATACTTTTAAATCATCATGGTCCGCAGTTTTATGAACCCAATAACAAAGGGCTTCCGTTTGGTCCGCATCCTCACAGAGGAATGGAAACAGTTACATTTATTATTGATGGTGATCTTTCACATAAAGATTCGGCAGGACATGACAGCATTATAAAATCAGGCGGTGTCCAATGGATGACCGCAGGAAGCGGAGTTATTCACGCTGAAGTTTCATCCGAAGAATTTAAAAGGAACGGCGGCAATCTTGAAATTCTTCAATTGTGGCTTAACCTTCCCGCAAAACTAAGAATGGCAAAACCGTTTTATAAAGGTTTGCAAAAAGATGAAATCCCTTTTCAAAGTGAAGATGAAGGAAGAGTAATTGTTAAAATAGTTTCGGGCGAATGGAAAAATATTAGAAGTGTTATTGAATCAATATCAGGAGTATCAATATTTATTCTTGAAATGAAGTCGGGAGGAAAACTTGAAACAAGTGTACCTGTCGACCATAACATATTTTTTTATGTTGTGAACGGTAAGGTGGTCGTTAATGAACATCAATCCTCTGAAGGTGAACTTGTAGAGTTTAATCACGATTCTGAAAATATTTTTATTGAATGTAAATCCGATTCAATAATTCTGTTCGGTCATGCAAAGCCATTCAACGAAACTATTTTCGCATACGGACCTTTTGTTATGAACACCCGACAGGAAATTCAGCAGGCTTATGAAGATTACCAGGCAGGAAAATTCGGAAACTGGGTTTAAAAAATAGTTGTTAATTTTCCGGTTGTCAGTACGATTCCTTCCGATTAATTTTCAAATAAAAAAATTATGCTTTCAAACACATCAATGTATAACGCACTTGTAAGGAAAGATTCTTCTTTCGAGGGAATATTTTTTGCCGCAGTTAAAACTACCGGGATTTTTTGCAGACCAACCTGCACAGCACGAAAACCAAAAAAAGAAAATGTCGAGTTCTTCAAAACAACAAAAGACGCAATGCTCAGCGGGTACAGACCTTGCAAAGTTTGCAGCCCTCTTGAAAAATCGGGTGAAACCCCTTCATACATAAAAAGCATTTTAAAAGAGCTAAGTGAAAATCCATCCATAAAATTTAAAGATTATGACTTACGCAAACGCAACATTGAACCAAGTAAGATCAGGCGATGGTTTATAAAAAATCATGGTATTACTTTCCATTCGTATCAAAGAGTATTCAGGATTAATTCAGCATTTAAAAAAATTCAGAACGGAGATTCAGTGACAACGGCAGCATTTGATTCGGGGTATGATTCATTAAGCGGATTTGGTGATTCATTCAAAAATATTTTCGGTGTGTCTCCCTCAAAAAGTAGAAACAAAAATATTATCGATATTACAAGAATTGAAACACCTCTCGGAACAATGTTTGCGGCTGCTACTGATGAAGGAATCTGTCTTCTTGAATTTTCCGACAGAAGAATGCTTGAAACTGAACTGAAATACCTTGCTAAAAAATATAGCGCAACAATTGCACAGGGGAATAACAAACACTTCGAAATACTCAATCACCAGTTAAAAGAATATTTTGACGGTAAAAGAAAAAAGTTTACTGTTCCCTTGGTAACACCCGGAACGGAATTTCAGAATAATGTGTGGAAAGAACTTCAGACAATTCCTTATGCAACAACACGATCATACAAAGAACAAGCTGCAGCATTAAACAAACCTGAATCCATTCGCGCAGTAGCTAACGCAAATGGTATGAACAGGATTGCAATTATAATTCCCTGCCACAGAGTTATTGGTTCGGATGGTAACCTTACAGGCTACGGCGGAGGATTGTGGAGAAAGAAATGGCTTCTGGATTTTGAGCGTTCAAATAAATAAAGTGATCCAATTTCTTTTGAAGATTATGTGAACGCTCATTTTTGATAACCGGCTTGATACTTACCTTGAATTAATTCTATTTTCGACCAACCTTTTATTACCAACATTGACCAAACATTTAAATGCAATCCGGAAGAAAAGTGCTCGTTTATATTGCAATTAGTCTTGACGGCTACATTGCAAAAGAAAATGATGACATAAGTTTTCTTTCTCTCGTTGACAAGCCGGGAGAAGATTATGGTTATTCGGAATTTATAAAGGATGTTGATACAGTTATCATCGGAAGAAAAACCTATGATAAAGTTTTAACATTCGGTATTGAGTTCCCGCATAAAGATAAAAAGTGTTATGTAATTACAAGAACTCCGCGCGATTCAGTTGACAATCTTATTTTTTATACGCACAGTCTTAAAGATCTCGTAATAAAATTAAAACAGGACAACGGCAAAAATATTTTTGTTGACGGCGGCTCAGAAATAATAAACGCTTTAATGAAACAAAACCTGGTTGATGAATTTGTTATCTCAATAGTTCCTGTTTTTCTTGGTGATGGAATAAAACTTTTCAGAGACGGCAGACCCGAAACAAATCTTAAACTTGTAGAGTCAAGGGAATTTGAAACCGGACTCGTGCAACTGCACTATAGAAAAATCAATAATTAAAAATCTAATGAGGGTTAAATGAAATACTCAACTGAAATTGAAATAAATCTTCCGGTAAACAAAGTGATAGAACTGTTTGATAATCCGGACAACATGAAACACTGGCAGCCGGGTTTACAAAGCTTTGAACACATCAGCGGAACTGCCGGACAGCCCGGGGCCAAATCAAAACTGAAATACAAAATGGGCAAACGTGAAATTGAAATGATTGAAACAATAACTGTGAGAAATTTACCAGAAGAATTTTCTGGAACTTACGAAGCAAAAGGTGTATTCAATATTGTGAAGAACAAATTCATTTCGTTACCTGACGGAAAAACAAAATACATTACTGATTATGAATTTCAATTTTCAGGTATGATGAAAATATTCGGATTTCTGATGCCAGGGGCTTTCAGGAAAGAGTCATTCAAACTGATGAAACAGTTTAAAGAGTTCGCAGAAAAATCAACTAAATAATTTTGGAGAATGATTTATGTATGAACTAAAAACAAAACTTACTGATGCAAGTGTTGAAAAATTTTTGAAATCAGTTAAAGACGAAAAACAGCGCGAAGATAGTTTTATCATTCTGGATATTATGACTAAGATTACTAAACTGCCTCCGAAAATGTGGGGACCAAGTATTATCGGTTTTGGTTCTTATCATTATAAGTACGAAAGCGGACACGAAGGTGATATGTGTCTGACGGGATTCTCACCCCGTAAACAAAGCCTTACTTTATACATACTGCCTGGATTTGAAAAGAACAAAGACCTGATGGAAAAACTGGGCAAGTACAAAACCGGCAAATCGTGTTTATACATTAAGAAGCTAGAAGATGTTGATATGAAAGTATTGAAAGAACTTATCAAACGCGGGCTTGCTCAAACGAAGGAGCTGGCGAAAAAGTATAAATAAAAATGCCGGATTAAAATCCGGCATATTATTTTTAGAGTGAGAGTAGGTTATCTATTTGATCAATATCATTTTTTTTGTTTCGGTGAATGACCCCGCTTTAAGCTGATAATAATAAATCCCTGAGGCTAATCCTGATGCATCAAAGTTAACTTCATGCTTTCCTGTCTCTTTATAACCATCAACTAATGTTGCAATTTCATTACCAAGTATGTCATAAACTTTTAATGTAACGTGCGCCGGAGACGCATAATATGCGTCCGCTACGGTGTAGCGGATTTTAGTGTTTGGGTTAAATGGATTCGGGTAATTCTGTTCAAGATTAAATTCATTTATTGTATTTGATTCATCTTCAACATCGCTTACTGTAAGAACAAAATCATAGAAGGCAATATTAAATCCTCCGAAATAAAAATTGGCACTGAATGAATGTGTTCCCTGCGATAACCATACATCACTTACTGTCAATGTATTCCAGTTTTGCCATCCGCCTGTAACCGGAACTGAAAGAGGATTTCCAATATTATTACCGTCCATTCGAAGCAAAATATTTCCACCAGCCTGGTTAGATGCGTATGCTATATATATATCATACAATCCCGATTGCTGAACATCAATAGTATAGTTGACATATTCTCCTGATTCTATCCATGCAATATTATATCCGTTTGAAAATGCATGACTTGAAACTTCGATATCAACGCCGTCATTTCTGTAAACCCAGCCCGTATTCCATGAAGGTCCGCCGTTACCCTGAATGTTATGATATGAATTATCTTTATAAGCTGAGTTGTTCCTTCCCATATCATAGTCAACCGCATTAATAATTCCCGGAACTATATTGTCAGCATACTTTATAGTGGCGCCTGTATGGGGCAATCTGAACACTGCATCAATAACATCCTTTTGATAAACACACTGATTGATATGAAGCTTTTGTGCCTGAGTATTTAATGCATTAATTGAATATTCGAGTGTAGGCTGAGGAATCTGTCCGTTCCAGTAACGTAATAACTGATTGTATTCATTTGTTTTGATTGCAGAAAGAGGTCCGGCAATTGAACCGATTTTTTTATGCGGCCACCAGGCCCAGCCGATGTTGTTTGCTTCCATCAGACTTATGCAGTCACTGAACCACTGATTTGAATTTTCACCTGATTCACCAAGCCACAAAGGAACGTTATGTGTGTTTCTGATATTCAATAAATATCCAATTGCGCTTGGAGAATTTTCATTCCAATATTTATGAAAACTGTAAACCATGTTATCATCCCAGGGTGGAGTAAGTCCGCTGAAATCAGTAGCAAACCAGTTACCTTCAATAAATACAATGTGATTTGTATCTACTTCACGGATTGCAGTTGTGATATCAATGAATAATTGTCTTAGAGGAACATTGTTAGTACCGAGATCCCATGCTGTTTCATTTATCAGATCATAACCGCCTATCCATTCTTTATTCACATAACGTTCTGCAAGTTTTTTCCAGAGAGCAATTGTACGCTGTTTATTTAAATCACTTTCCCATAAAGACGGATAAGCCGGATCATAGTCACTTATGTTTTCAGCGTTTTGTCCACCGGGGGCACAGTGTAAATCAAGTATAAGATAAAGTTGATTTGCTTCACACCAGCTTAACAGGGAATCTATTTGCGCGAAACCTTCTTCAATGTAAACATACGGCTGATTGCGTTCGGTAAGCAGATCATAATGCATTGGAAGTCTTATTGAATTGAATCCCCATTGTTTTATGCGGTCAATATCAAGACGGTTAACATAATTTGCGTAGTAAAGATCCCAGAAAGTTTCTGCATTAGCTTCACCAATTAATGCTTTTATTTTATTTCTTATCTGTGTAGGTGAATTTGCAAATCCGCTTGTTTGAAGCATATATCCTTCAGGTACAAGCCACCCGCCCAATCCTATTCCACGAAGAAGAATTTCATCACCATTTCCTTTAATTATTTTTTTACCTGAAGTTTTGAGAAATCCCTGTGTGTATGATGAATCAGCTAATAGAAAGATTAAGCCCGATATGATTAATGCTGTAATTAAAAAATTCTTAGTAGTGAAGTGAACAAATTTCATTCGTAACTCTTTGTTAATAATTAATTATCAACAGCAAAGCTGCAAAAATCAATCCGTTTACACAGATTGATTTTTATAGATTAAACGCAGGATTACGGATTTTGGATAGCTTCAGTTTTTCAATTTTAATAATCTGAACTTATTAAAATGATAAACACATATAGAATGACTATTGAATAGTCGGAGTATGATCAGAGCCTGAAATACCGATATGTTTTTTATGGTCAATAAGAACCTTCATGGTGAAAATGTAGAAAGTTAAAATAAGAGTAACCGAGTTTGCAAAAATCATAGGCGCGGAGTCAAGCATTATTCCGTAAGTGAGCCAGCTTGAAACACCAACAACCATAAGAATAAACATACCTAAAGAAATGTCTTTCGTTTTTTTTGTTTTATATACTTTAATAGCCTGAGGCACATAGGCAACAGTTGTGCAGAAGGCTGCAACGAATCCAATAAAAGTTTCAAAGCTCATTCATATATCCTAAAAAAAGTTGTGTAAAAATAATAAGAAACTGATTAACAAGAATAGATTTATTTGCTCGATGAAATCAAAATCCGTAATTTTGCCCCGCATCCTTAGCTCAGTTGGTAGAGCATCTGACTCTTAATCAGCAGGTCGCGGGTTCGAGTCCCGCAGGGTGCACGAAATTAGCGTAAAAACAAACATAACCGTCTGACTTTTTAGACGGCTTTTGTTTTTTGAGCAAATTTCCACTGAACGTTTTACTGAACGTTTTTTAGCTCTCAAACTTACCAATCTCAAATCCTTCAGTGATAAATCGATTAACAAAAATCATTGGAGGAATTATGTATCTAATTAAAAGGTGCGGTATTGATGACAGAATTCATTTCATACGTTCAGGTATTCATTCGCAAGTAATCTCGCTCAGCAAGGGGTTCCATCATTTCATATTAAAAACTTACTTGGACATTCATCGATAACAACGACGGAAATTTATTCACATGTTAATAATCAAAACCCGGGAGATGGAGTTGATAAGCTTTGTTGAAATTATAAATGACTTTTATACTGGGCATATCACTACGACTGTTACTAATTGTTCTGATACTTAATTGAGGCTGTCATGGATTGCTTCGTTCTCACTTAGTTTTAAAAGCTCTCTCCATCATTGATTGCTCTCTTTTAGATATGCCGTACTTGTCTGCCAAAACTTTCCAATCACTCACTTTACTTTTAATTACATCTATTATCTTTTTAGCTTTATGTTTGTCCAGTCTAAAATATTCTGCAACTTCAACAGCCAGTTCAAAATTTAATGAGTTATCAGTTTCAGAAATATTTAAACTTAATCCAGAGCCCGTTTCATTTGGATTAATATCATATGCAGGTGAAAGAATCCATCCTTTCTCTGTAAGTATAAATCCGTGATTTCTCAGATGATCATCTGTGTTAGATACACTAATACTAAACACTATTCGTTTCCATAATTCTTTCAGGTCTTCATTAACATTTGCACCATTTGTAATGATAAAATCTGCAATTTCAATGTAACTCGCACCAGCATGACTATCCCTATTATCAGTGTATCCCAGCAGGGTCATTGCTGAAGCAAAATGAATTCTTTGTGTTTTTTTTCTATCGAATCTTTTAACGAGAAATGTGTGATACTTATTTGCCAGTTTTTCAATCCTTGCTTCAGCGATATTCAGCCCACAACTTTTTGCCAGAGCATTTACTATCATTTCCCAGCCGCCGACATCTTTAGTATCGCTTGCACTTGGGAATTTTGCAATCCACAAATCATTTTTGCTGTCCTTTACACTCGCTTTAGGGCGGGCACCACCGAGTGAGGATCCTGGAGCCATTAGCATATTCAACCATTTTAAATTCTCTTCATCGTTTATATCTTCTTCTAACCTTAAACTTGCAGCCTGCAGTTCATTTAATGATGTTATTGGAGGTGCAGCAAGTGACTTATCTTGATTTAGAAACAACCCCGTTTCATCTAACTTAAACCTTAATCCACCAGTCCTGTTCTCATCGTAAACACCCAGCAAATAGTCTGATTCCATTAATGTCCGTTCTTGTCGATTTTCACCTCTGGCCAGGATTGCCTCTCTTCTTCTCATCAATACTCTTCCCCAACGGTCAGGTGATGAATCAAGAAATAGTCCGAAGTTATTCTTATCATCGTTTAAATAATGTCGCCCGGAATAAAACGATAAATCCGGATCAAGCACTTGTGCAAACTTTGATTTTAACCACTCCTCAGAATACTCGAAAGAAAATATCTCCTTCCCCTTAACAAGGTCAGCATACAATATTCCAAGCAAAGCAGGTGGATTTTTTATTCCAATCCAATCAGCATAAACCAATATTTCTTTTCTTGTTTTTGCCATCACTTTAATCCTATGATTTCCTTTTGGGGGCTCTCTCTTTTATTGTCAATTTTGCGTCTTGTAATTTTCTGCCTAAGAGATCGTCTTTCGCCACATTCAGCAAATCATCTGCTAAACCAAGTATCGAAAGTACCTGTGCATAATTGCCCAGGCTTACATTAGGGTTACCTTTTTCTATTTCATATAACGTTGTTCTGCCAATGCCTGCTCTCTCTGCAACTTGCCTGGTACTGAGTTTTCTTCTTAATCTGGCAAGTCTTAGATTTTCGCCAAGTTCATTTATGATCTTTTTTGTTTTAATCGTAACCATTGTATTCTTTCGTTATAATGTTCGTTATACCGCACAAATATAATTACTTTTGTTCAATATAGCGAACATTATACATCAAGTTTTGGGACGATAATTTTATCAATATAATAATAGGTTTTATTAACAGGCACACAGGGGTGATATGATTTTACAATCAGAGTTGGAATCCGCTCTGTAAACACAAAAAATTTTATGTTCGTATAATGTCGAGCATCCACTCTTGCAAACTCTTAGTTATGTTTTATCCGCACATTTTGAACCCGGTGTGAGAGTAATAGAGTTCTCAATCAGCAGCGCTTAGGGTGAACGACAAAAACTATAAATGTTTAATGTTTAGTTTAATCCGATCCTTTGATTCCGATTAAAAAATTATAAGAAATAAAAGAAAATTTGCCTACGTGCTCCATAGGGTATTTGTTTAACTCAGGAGTTACATTAAACTCAATGAAGAATTTGTTTAACATCAACTTAAAACCTGCTTTACCTGTCACTGATAATAACCATTCCTCCATATACCACGGTGAGCGTTGAATGTTTTCTACACTTCCTTTTCCAATAAAATGAATATTATTCTCACCTATCGTATATCTAATATCAAATCCTAACAATGGAATTATTTTTAATTTTTCATTTAATGGAAATGAATATTGGAATACAAAAGGAACTCCTAAAATTAAATCGAAAATATCGTAACCCGAATAAACCATTTTACCATTAATATCGTGACCTTCTGGAATATTGATTGTAGCATTCTTTATTCGTAGTTCAATACCCGAATAAGAACTTAATTCGTCCCTGGACATCAGATAAATTTCAAGCCCGAGTATTAACCCTAATCTGGATTCATAGACGATCGGATAAATATTTAAGGTCTGTTCAGTTAATTTTGTATCAAAGAAAGTTCCGGCTTTGAATGATATTTGGGCAAGACTTAAATCTGAAAAGCAAAGTAAAATTAGGATTACGATAACAGCACAATTCTTTTTCATATAACCCCATTATTATAAATTCTTCAGTAAATATAGTAGTTTGTTTGCTCAATATTCTTCAGAAATAAATAAATCTTATTACTATATTGTTTTCTTAGAACTCTTTTCCACTTATTCCCACCATTATATTAAATGACATAAATGAATATTGACCCACATGCTCAATTGGATACTCTGAAATTTCCGGAGTTATATTAAACTCAAGAAAGAACCTGCTATATGTAAACTTTACCCCGGCTCTACCAGATGCGGATAATATCGCATCATCCATATAGTATGGTAAATACTCAATGTTCTCTATACTTCCCCCTCGACTAAAATGTATCATATCCTGATTCCAGGTAAATCTGAAATCAAATCCTAATAACGGAACAATTTTAATTTTTTCTGTTACCGGGAAAGCATATTCAAATACAAATGGAATGCCTAGCATATAGTCATACACATCGTAACCCGAATACACCATTTTACCATTAATGTCGTGACCTTGCGGCATGCCAAATGTTGTACTTCGAATCCGTAGCTCGACTCCGGAATACACACTAAAATCTTTTTGAGAAATGAAAAAAACCTCCAAACCTAAAATCAGACCCAGATTAAATTCATATTTGATTGGATAAACTTTTGCTATAGTCTGTTCAGTTAATTTTGTATCAAAGAAAGTTCCGGCTTTGAATGATATTTGGGCAAGACTTAAATCTGAAAAGCAAAGTAAAATTACAATTACGATACCAGCACAATTCTTTTTCATATAACCCCATTATTAAAATTCTTAAGTGATATAGTAGTTTATTTGCTCAATATATTTCAGAAAGAAAAATACCTTATTGTCATTCTGATTTTTATTTCAGAATCAGATCTGTTTTTAATTAATTCTTTTTCTCATCCAGAACTGTTATTTTTTTCACATCAGAATTACCGCCTATTTCAGGATAGTACATTAAATATCCCTGCGACGGCATCACACTATAATCACCGGGGATTTGTGCTTTCATGATGTAAGTAAACTCCATTATATTTTTACCATTCGTTACAAAAAAAGCTACTTTCTCATCGTGGTAGTCACGATCTGCATAAAACCATCGCCAGGAGTAGTAATATTGATTTCCGCTATATTCCGATTCGTTTTCAATTTCGTATCTGCCGTTATCCTTAACAACTTCAAAGCCGGAGGGAAGCATATCTTCAACAATAAAATATTGCATATTGGTCAGTGTCGATTGAACTGTGGTTTTAACAAAAATATCCTGTCCGGTTACTGCAAATCCCTCAAATTTATTTTTGGTATAAATTATTTTGTCTTCTAGTTGTTTTGGTTCGAGTATGAAATACTCCCGTGAGATACTAATTCCCGATTCATTATGTTTATTAATCCGGGCAGAAGAATAATATTCGAGGTTTCCGGAAAAATACAAACTGCCATTCCCGGATTTTTCTATCCTGATGATGTTCTTGCCTGTTTGCAGGTCCTTGTCACTCAAATCAAAAGTTATTGCTTCTGAATAAATATCACCCGCCGTGAATTTTTTTGTTGCAATTTCTTTGTCATTTACAAATACTTTTACTGAAAAATCCACTTCGAGTTCTTTTGTAATTTTCAGGTAATCGGTTAAAGCAAACAATACAACTGCTGTTTCCTGTGTTGATCTCCATGAAAAACCTTGTCTCCTTTTTAATAACCATTTGATTGCCCGTGAAGTTAATTGCGAATTACCTTCTGTATTTAATATCGCTTTAACTGCAAACGCTGTAGTTTGTACCCCATCGTACTGCCAACTGTAAAGACTGTTATTCTTTTCCCAGTTAACGAGCGAATTTACTCCAGTAGCCTTCGCTTTAAGTTTTTGAATCACACTTTTTGCTTTCGGGAGCTGGTTCATATTCACCAAAGCCAGAGCCAGCAAAGAATATGAATACGAATCCGGGTTTCTTAAAAGCAATGAATCAATTTTATTTATGTAAATGAGAGTGTCATAGTTCTGATCTTTTAGTGCAGTACTTAACACAAAAAGTGAATAAGAACTTGTTACAATATCCATTGATTTGCCGGAAACTGAAATTTGTTTTTTTAGAAGATCTACCGAACGATTATATACATTATCATCAACAGCATAACCAATTTGACGCGCTAAACTAAGTCCATAAACTACATACGACGTCATATGAGGATTGGAGATATCGTTACTCCACCAGCCCCAGCCTCCATCACTATGCTGCATTGAATAAAGTCTTTTTAGTCCTGCAGATACATAAGCAGGCAGATTGTTTATCGTGTATGAATTTAATTGAACATTAAATTCTTTATAAGTATTTGCTACAACAAGACTCGGGAGGAATCTGCTCATTGTCTGTTCAACACATCCATACGGATATCCGGCTAGTTCGTCAAGTGATTTTAGTATTGTACCAGCCAGCGAAGGGTTAACCGTAAACGAAAAAACTGAACTTCTCAGATCAGTATTTTCCGGAACGTAAAATGAAAGGGTGTCTGAGACCTCTAGTTTATGATACTCCGCTGTTAATGATTCAAATTGTTTTATCCCGTTTGGAAGAATTGGAATGCTGACCTCCATAGCATCAGATTCTTCATTGGTCAACGCAGTGACTTTTAATTTTGCATCACCAATTGGATAGTCAACAACAATTTTCCAATCAATTCTAAGTTCGCTGTTTGCCGGAATTTCGACTTCATAAAATTTCGTTCTGATGAATTCAGAATTTTCATAACCCTCTGAGTTAATTTTTGAACCAAGTATTGTAAGTTTATCCGATTCAAATTCTATCTTTGTTTTTTTAGATGAAGAGAGATAATTGTGAACATTAGTCGAAATGATCAGCACATCATCCTGCCTGAAGAACCGCGGTGTTTCCATTCGAACAAGCAGGTCTTTTCTGCTGATAAACTTATCGGTCTTTTGTCCTACTTCGGTAAGTTTTGTAATACCACGGACTGTTGTTCTCCAGGTTGTCAGGTTATCGGGAATTTTAAAGTTCACTTTTGCTTTGCCATTGTTGTCGGTTACAATGTGAGCTTTCCAGATCAGCGCATCAACAAAATTTGAACGGACATCGGGGGTTTTATATTCTTCGTCAACAACTCCGCTTTGAACACTTTCCACATTGTTGATACCACGAACCGGAAGAACACTAATTTCGTCTGAAGAAATGAGCGAGATTGAGTTTGAGTTTGTGATGTTTTTATTAATCAGTTCTTTTTTACCAAATACAGTTATTGTCTCCAGGGTTGAGATATGGATTTTCTCCAGTTTTAAATCCAGTTTTATTTTATCTCTTATAAATAAACTGTTGAGCTCAACCTGCCCTCCTCCAAGTTTGCCGATTAATACTTTATATCGTCCCTCGCGTATATCACCTATGTGGTAATTACCCAGTGAATCAACCTTTCCCGAATAATTTTTTTTAAGTCCGTGCAACAACACGAAAATATCTGTCAACTTTTTCGTTGGATTTTCAAACTTAACTTTACCAAATAGTTCTCCATCATTTCTTATAAACTTTGAATCCCCGGCATCTTCCTTGTATGAAGTATTGAAGTAATGCCTTTCATTGTGCCCAATTTTTCTGCATATGGAATTTGTGTTTCTGATGTTCAACGAATTAAATATTGGTATATAACTGTAACGGGAAGAATAAAAATTAATTTCTATAGGTTTAGTTATGTCTTCCTCTATTGAATAAATACTTTCATCAATAATGCCCAAAGACAATTCTGTATCTTTAACCGGGTTTCCTTTTTGATCACGTACATCAACATTGTACTCAGCAGTATCCCCGGGTTTAAATATTTTTTGAGATGGAGTTAGTGATATGTTCAGAAGTTTATCCTTTTCAAGTACGCCTATCAGTTCAGAATTCGTTTGGAGCAATCTGTCTTTAACAAAACTGACATTTATCGTAAAACCGGGCGCAAAACGGCTTGTTAATTTTTCTCTTACTTCAAAACTATTCCCGTCTGTTTTAATTTTTTTATATGAAATGATCCTGTCTGATTCAAATGTTAATAACACTTCCTGATCTTCAAATGGCAGTATAACTAATGCTGTTAACGAATCTCCCTTTTCATAAGTCTCTTTGTCAGTGAGAATCCGGATACCATCGCTGGTTTCGGTTCTTGAATAGTAATATAAACTGCCCACATAAAATTCACCAGTTGAGATTATTTTTCTTCTCTGATCATCGAATGACACAACTTTATATTTAAAAAATCCGCTTTGTCCTCCTTTATAACTAAACACAACTTCTTTTGATCCTGATTCATCTGTCGAGGCATTTATTGTATCAGCAGCCATATATGATGTATCTCCCCAGTTTCTGACAGCCTGAAATATGATCGAGAATGAGGTTTGGACAGGTTTATCGGAAAAATCCAAAGTGTTTACTTTTATCTTTACATCTTCGTCATGATAATAAAAATATTTTGTGGAAGAACTCGATATTGTAAACGATCCTCTTGTAATGATAGCGTGTCCGGTACCCAAAATAAATCTTCGTGATGCATCAGTGACTTCCGCATAAATCGTATATAGATAATCTGATGTACTGTCAGAGTCTACCTTGTATGAAAAATTCAATTTACCATCACTGTCTAGTTCGCCTTCAGTTTCGTATATCATTTCTTTCCTGCTATAGCTGTAAAAACTTTTTGAGTAACCATAATAAAACCAGGCAATTGAACTTTTATGCCACCATGGTCTCCAATAATGCTGTTTATAAATTTTTACTTTTACAGTTGCATTTTTAACTGGTGATCCGAAATAATAGTCCGCACTTACTTCAGCATGAATTGTATCGCCATCCGAGTAATTTATTGAATCAGTTGTGACAGTCACTTTATATTCCGGCTTTTTAAATTCGTCAACCTCAAATGATCCATAATATTCAGAGCCATTACAGATAAGCTTGATTATATAGTGACCCGGTTTTGCCTTTTCATCAAGTTTGAAAAAACCTGATAAGGTACCATATTCATTTGTCACAGCAGAGCTAGAATAGATTTCTTTATTATTTTCATCTCTGACGGAAATACCAAACTCCATACCCGATGCAGGGAAATAACCATCATAAGTTTTCTCTCGAAAAATTGCTTTAAAATTTACCGTTTGACCAGGACGATGAACCGGCTGACTGGTATAAATGTAAGAGGTTAGATTTTCTTTGGGTGAATAATCAAAATAGCGGCTGTAATAAAGTTCACTAAGTATAACCTCATCTTTATAAAATGCTCTTATTTCCAAACTGGATGTAAGAGTATCATTCAAACCCGACAGATCTTTATAAAATAATCCGTCTTCGTCAGATTTACCTTTGCTCCAGACAATGTCATCGATATACAATTCAAACTCAGCATCTCTAATGAATTCACCGGTCTTTGCGTTTGCAAGAAATGCTAATATTTCATTTGATCTTCTCTTATAAATCATGATATGGTTTGTAACTACTACCGGACAATAGGCAACGTAACTTCCTCTCATCACCTGAACAATATATATTCCCGGATCATCAACTCTTCCAATGTTCAGAATGGTTGTTTCGCGATTGAGGTCTCTCACATTTTTGTCGTGATGTTCCCGTATCAACTCAGTATAGTCTAACAGTAGAGTGCTGTCCTCTGTTATAACATCAAAATGCCGGGAATAATAATCCTCATTCTTTTTTTCTCCCCAGAACTTAACAGGATCTTTCACCTTTAAGAGTTTGAAGGAAAACTTATATTTATTTTTTTCGCCGACGTAAAGATTAATATTTACATCACTACCCGGAGCGAAGGTTGAGTTGTTAAACAGGTAAAAGTAATTCCGGTCGTGTTGCCAGGACGATCCGCTAATGAAAAAAGATGATAGTATCAGGATTGATATTAGAATGGAATTGTTGAACTGAACTGCCTTCATTTTTGTCTCCCGCATTTAGACTATACAAAATTACCCAATAAATTTATTAATAACACAAGGAACGATTGCTAATCGTTAGTTAATAATGTGTTCAAAACATATATTTCAATAACTGATATAACGAAAAGGAATTTTTACTAATGTTTCAAACCCTTAACTTTTCCCGTTATGATTTTACCCGCATCTAATTTATTTTGAACTTCAAATCACTAACATTTATTCATCAATAATGCCTTTATTCAGCATACTTATTCCTGTTTACAACAGGGGAAAATTAATTACCGAAACTATCGACTCGGTGTTGAATCAATCTTATAATGATTTTGAGATCATTGTTGTTGATGACGGATCATCCGATGATTCCCTTGAAGTGCTTAAAGGATACGGCGATAAAATAGTTCTGCTTCAGCAAAAAAATTCGGGTCCCGAAGTTGCCCGCAATCTTGCTGCTGCAAATGCTAAAGGTGAATATTTTGTTTTTTTAGACAGCGATGATCTTTTACTTGAGTGGGCACTTGAGACTTATGCTAAAATAATTTCTAAGTTCGATCAGCCTGCTCTTGTGCTAGGTAAATTATTTGCATACAGGAATGAAAATGAATTGTTATCATTAAGCAAAATCAAGACTCCAATTGAAGTTGTTGTGTATGATGACTATCTGAAAAAAGACAGGAAGAACTGGAGTTCAAGCAGTATAATCGTTGTCAAGAAAAAAGTTTTTTTTGATGCCGGCGGTTTAAGGAACAGCACCCCAAATACTTTTCACATTGATGACCACAATTTTTTGATGCGTACATGTAATTATGGACCAATGATTCTTGTTGAACATCCTTTTACAGTACTTTACCGTTTGCACGGAACAAACTCTATTCATAATCTCCAGTTGATTATCAACGGAGTTCAAAGATTAAAGTCAGCAGAAATAAATGGTGAGTACCCGGGAGGCTCTTCACGAAAGTTTGAAAGAATGGCTTCCATCGGCGGACCTTTTTTCGGTTGGGCATTAACAATGTTAAATAATAATCACTACCTGCTTGCTGCGGAACTTTTCTTTTCAGGTTTACCAATGATTATTGCGAACATACTTCGAAAAATTAATTTAAAGATTAGTGGCGTTAAACAATCAATTACTATTGAATAACATTTTCTATGTCAGATCAACTTTCAACTCTTAAAAAATATTTCGGTTATGATTCTTTCAGAGGCGTGCAGGAGAAAGTAATTAACCGGATTGTTAATGAAAAAAAACATTCGCTTGTACTAATGCCTACCGGCAGCGGCAAATCTCTATGTTACCAGGTTCCCGCATTAATGTTTGAAGGCGGAACAATTGTTATAAGCCCGTTAATTGCTCTTATGCAGGACCAGGTTGATGCACTCCGCAAAAAAAATATTCCCGCTGCATTTATCAATTCAACTTTATCTGCGGATGATAGAGAATCACGGCTTAAAGATTTTCTGAATGATAAACTGAAACTGCTTTATGTAACTCCCGAAAGATTTCGTAAAAAAGATTTTGCCGGACGAATCAGTAAAAAGAAAATCTCTCTGCTTGCTGTTGATGAAGCACATTGTATTTCTGAGTGGGGACATGATTTTCGTCCTGATTATTCACGTATCGGGGAGTTCCGTGAAC
>JAEXTA010000003.1 GCA_023453665.1 Bacteroidota bacterium
CTTCTGCTGTGATATATCAATAAGCAGACCCGTAACACCTTCGGGTTTGTTGAAATGTTCCCCGAACGATGCTTTGTAAACCAGTAGTGGTATTTTTATACCATTCTTTTTAGTTACATACGTTTCATAAACAAACTTGCTGTGACTTTTATAAAGTAGTTCATCATACTTTTTAGCGAGTAATGCGGGTTCACCACCGGGATATTCATTCACTGTTTTTCCAAGTACTGACTCCCTGTCGACTTCAAAAAATTCTTCGAATGCTTTGTTTACTTCAGTGTATTTACCTTCGATATCCTTAACAAAAATCGGGTTAGGGATTGTATCAATTAATGTTTTTAAGAATATATTTTGTTTTTTTATCTGTCCTGTTCTTTCCTCAACAAGTTCTTCTAACCTGGATTGATAAATCTTCAATTCATTTTCTGCAATTATCCGTTCGGTTATATCTTCTTTAACTGCAATAAAGTTTATGATCTCTCCGTTTTCATCAACTACAGGAGAAATGTTTGCGTATTCCCAGAATAGTTTTCCGTCTTTTCTTTTGTTTTGAAATAATCCTGACCATTCTTTGCCGCTATTTATTGTATCCCATAGATTCTTGTAAAAGTCACTTGTTTGTCCCCCGCTTTTTAAAATGCGCGGGTTCTGCCCTACTGCTTCATCAAAAGTATATCCTGTAACTCTTGAAAACTTAGGATTAACGTACTCAATATTTCCTGTTCTATCTGTTATTACGATTGATACCTGGCTCTGTTCTACAGCCTGTGATAATTTTTTAATCCGTAATTGCTGCTCAATACTTTTAGTCAGATCGAAAGCCGTACCGATTATTCCAATAATTTCACCGTGTGTATTGTACTGAGGTTTGGATGACCATTTATAGTAATGATCACCGGCATGAATAATTTTGTATATCGCTTTACCTTCCAGCCCGAGACGTACACACTCATTAATTTCGGTCAGGTTACCAAAATCCTTAAATACAGACTTGCCGAGGAAGGAACTCTGTTCAAAACCCATTTCTTTTAGTGGCCTGCCTTCAGCAAATGTTATTGTACCATTACAATCAACTGAAAATAATATGGCATCTGCATTATCAATTATTGTTCTGAATCTTTCTTCGCTTCTTCTGATTATATCTTCATTTTTTTTCTGAACCGTAATATCAGTTACAAAACAAAGCAGCGTTTCCTGATTTGAAACCAGGACTGTATTAACCATAACATTTATTATATCGCCTGATTTAGTATGTAGTTTTGATTCGAACCTGTCCCGGCCATTTTCAATAATTTTTTTAACGTGGACTTTAACCTGATCAATTGTTTCAGATGCTTCCAGATCTGAAATACTTTTTGTCAAAAATTCTGCTTTAGAATACCCAAGCATTTCACAGGCTGAATCATTCACTTCGGTTATTTTTCCATCAAGGTTTAGTGCAAAGAACGCATCACCAATGGTGCGGATAAGCGTCTTATACCTTTCTTCACGTTTTAATAACGCCTCTTCGTTCCTCTTTCTTTGTGTTATGTCATAGATTATAGAATACAACAATGTTCTGCCGCCGAATATAACAGGGCTGCTGTAAACCTCTACGTCTCTTATTTCACCTGATGCCAATTTATGTTTGAAATAAAAATGATTCCTCTCACCATTTAGTATTTTTTGTATATCACCAAGAATTTCATCAGACTGTTTAATGTTGATCTGATTGATGTTCATTGAACGAAATTGTTTAAGGGTATAACCATAAAACAGTTCGGCAGATTTATTAGCTTCTCGTATTTCTCCTGTAGAAGGATCAATAAGAATCATTACAGCTTTATTACCGTTAAAAAGCGCGAATGATCTGCTTTCACTTTCATCAATATCTTTTTTGATTTTGTGTTTATAGAGATTGATTTCTATTGATGCCAGTAGTTTTACAGGATTTACAGGAACACTTAAAATGTCGTAATTGTCATCTGAATTTTTTGAAGTTGTTAATCCGGTGTTAATATCACTGATCACTATTGAGGGAATATTAATTTCATTACGCAGGTATTTATAAAGCTGCATTCCCTGAATTGTATTCAGAATTGATAAGTTCATAATGACCAGGTGAGGCAAGTCATTTTTGACTATATGAATGGAATCATCTGTGAGAAGATTCAGCAGACTTAAATCATACTCAGATCCATCCAGAGATTCTTTAACAGCGGAAATATTAGCAGGAGAATTTTCTATCAGAAGAATCTTTTTTAATACAGAACTTGTCCTGTCCTTAGAATCCATAGCGAAATACCCCGGGCGACAAAAAATGACCTCAACACAGTTTATTTTATTTAATTGTTAAGTGATGATTAAACGATTGTGGAACCGGAAATTCACCACACACTCAACCACCTTATTATCGTAAAAAAGTCGCCAAATGTTAAATTAAAATAATATTTAAACACGATTCATGTGAAATGAAAATTTGGAAATCGATTGCACGGCACAAAGTATTGATCATAGTAACTTTAAAAAAAAGGCTGATACAATGATCAGCCTTAAATATTGCCGGTAATATCCGGTTTATTCCGTCGGTCTTCCCGCAGATATATTTTTGCTTCTTTCAATTGATTGAAGGGCAAGATAACCGTCGCCGAATTTTGCAAGATTATCCTGTTCGGTATCATATTGATCGAAGTGTCTTTCTTCGTCCATAACCAGGGCTTCAAAAATTTGTTTGGTTGCTGAGTCAGCATTTTTTGAACATTCATTTGCCCAGAGATTGTAATCGCGTGCACTTTCATTTTCCATATTAGCAGCAGTTTCAAGCATTTTCTTTACGTCTTTAACGTTCTTTACTTCTCCGCCGACTTTCATAACAACTTCGCCTTTTAGGAATAAAATTCTTTCTGCTAATTTTTCAACGTGAAGCATTTCTTCAATTGCGGTTTTCTTAAAAAGTCCGGCAAGCAGGTCGAGTCCCTGGTCATCACATAAAAAATGAAATAACATATACTGATGAACAGCAAGAAGTTCATCTGCAACAGCTTTGTTTAATAGTTCGATACTTTTTTCGTGCATGGTTTTTCTCCTTATAATAAAATCGGATTTACTTAATCCAAAAAATTGTCTGTTCAAATATACCAAATCATGTAAACAGAGTATAAACCATTTTATTCTTCACGAACTTTTATTTATGATTTCATCAATTAACTTAAGTTCATCATCAGAAAATTCGATGTTATTTAGTGAATTATACGCATCATCAATCTGCTCAACTTTACTTGCACCAATTAAAGCAGAAGTAACAACCGGATTTTTTAACACCCATGCAATAGCCATTTGTGCAAGTGACTGCCCGCGTTTTTTAGCAATGTCATTTAGCTTTTTTATTTTTGAAAGCACTTCATTTGTTATCGATTCTTTTTTCAAAAATGTACCTTGCTTCCCGGCTCTTGAATCTGAAGGAATTCCATTAAGATATTTATCTGTCAGCAACCCTTGTTCAAGCGGTGAAAAAACGATGCAGCCGATGCCTTTATCAGAAAGCACATTGGTTAATCCGTTCTCAATCCATCTATCCATCATACTATATCTTGGCTGATGAATTAAACAAGGTGTTCCAAGTTTTTCCAGAATCTCCACAGCTTTTAATGTTTGTTCTGCATTGTATTGGGAGATTCCAACATAAATCGCTTTGCCGCTTCTTACAATCTGATCAAGCGCACCCATTGTTTCTTCAACAGGGGTTTTTAAATCAGGACGGTGATGATAAAAGATGTCAACGTAATCAAGTCCCATTCGTTTTAAACTCTGATCGAGACTTGCAATGAGATATTTTCTTGAACCAAGATTACCATAAGGTCCGGGCCACATATCCCATCCTGCTTTAGTTGAGATGATCAGTTCATCGCGGTAAGATTTAAAATCTTTTTTCAGTATTTGTCCGAATGTTTCTTCTGCTGATCCGGGAGGAGGACCATAATTATTTGCTAAATCAAAATGTGTAATACCAAGATCGAATGCGCGGCGAAGCATCTTTCTGCTGTTTTCAATTGTATCAACAACACCGAAGTTATGCCATAACCCAAGTGAAATTTTAGGGAGTCTTATTCCGCTTCTACCGCAGCGAACATATTTTATTTTTTGATAGCGGGATGGGTCAGGCTGGTAATTCATATTAACTCCGTATTATTTTTTGTCAGTTTTTTTTTGACTGCAATATAATTTGCTACGCTATAATTAAACAGCTTCATGTATTACAACTCGCAATAATTTAGGACTATCAATTAAATAAGGAAAAATTTTTACTGCAAAATAATATTATTAAGTAATTTCATTTGAGAAAAATTGGTTCTAACTTTCATTCGGAATTAATAAAAATTCAAATAGGCAGCAGTTCGGGTACTTAAACTATAATCAAAATAAAGATATGATTATTTATAAGGCAGGTCACTTAAACAAAAATTCATTCCATCACAAAAATCAGACGGGGCTTCAATGAAAACAATAGCAATCCTACTTTTCCCATTTTTATTATTTGCTCAGCAAAACTATCCTGACAATCTCGTACTCGTAAACGGGAAATCTTTTCCCTGTATTGTGACAAATATTACAGATGAAAAAATTGAGATCATCTATATGAATAACACTCCTGAAAAAACAATACTCAAAGCTGTTAACCTTGTAACTGTTGATAAACTTGGAGAAGTCTATTCAACTGAAAAAGGATTTAGTTACGAAACAAATTATCTAAATGATTTTTTTGAAAAACGAATTGAAGAGTTTAATAAGCAGAAAGAAATAGCTGCCGAGTTAGAGAGAATCTCAACAGAAAAAGCAGTGAATGAAGAAAAAAGTGAAAATGGAGAGAAAAGGATTTGCAGAGAAAACGAAACCGAGTATATCATAAACGGAAAAGAGGGAATTAATAAATGGTCATTCGGAGTTTTGTTAATACCTTATTATTCGAGTAGAGTGTATTTGTTTAGTAATTCAAGTTTGTCAGATCCCGATGTTTACTTTTACACTGAAAATGAAATTAATTTGGAGGGACAACTTGCATACTCCTTATTATCTGAGGTTAGCCTAACACTTGATTTTTCATACACAAGCACAAAAAATGAAACACGATACGAAGAACATTTAAATTATAATAATAATCAATCTCATTCAGGAAGTATTGATAAATATGGATTATCGTTATTGGATTTTAGTCTCGGTTTAAAATACTATTTCAGAAATATCATTCCGCGAAGAGTAACAATCTATGCAATTGCAGGAATAGGTAAACAATTAGCATTCGCAGAAAACAAATATGAACCATTATATCCGTCACCATACCCCATCACTTCAATAGTACAAGAGAATGATGAAGAATATACTGAGGATTTAAATTCTCCCTGGCATTTCAATCTCGGATTCGGGGCTGAGTATTATTTTAATGAATCGTTATCGTTAGTATCAAATGTCAGATTCCTTTATTCAGCAACAAGTGCAAAGTACAACAGGTATTATAAAACAGAATTTGAAACTCGTACTACTACTCGTGAACGTAAAGAATCTTATGTCAATACACGATTTGGGTTAGGATTAAATTTTTACTTTTAGTCTAATGTAATATTCATCGTATCAAATTTGCTTTAGGCGATGGTCAGGATTTATAAAGTTTTTTATTGCTGAACTATCATTATAAAAGGAGCCATTGCCAAAACCCTTTTTCAAATTTTACTAATAAAGTATTTTTTTGATTTTGAATTTTTATTAATTCTGATCACTTTGTTCTGATTTATACTTGCGTTTCTTACTTCCTTCATAACTATCGATTTGAAGCAGTACGCCTTCAAGTTTACCATTGATTAAGGGAATTCTTCTTGATGTCCTGAGACCAATAGATTTTCTTAATGAAGGATCACCGGTATAAATAAAAGCTGTGGTGCCTTTGCATTTTGTTTTCAGAAAATCACCGAACTCTTTGTACAACAATTGAACTTCCTCTTTTTCGCCAAGACGAATACCATACGGTGGATTGACAATTAGGGTTCCGTCTTCAAAATTATTTATATGCTGAAAAGGCTGTCCAGATAGTTTTACTGTATCACCAAAAGGTAGACGAGATAAATTCTCTTCTGCCACTTTAATCACTCTTTGGGATTTATCACTTCCTTGAATTAATCCAATTGGTAACGGACGAATATTTTTGTCAGCATCTTTTTTAATTTTTTCCCAATCACTAAAACTAAAATCAGGGAGATTTGAAAAACCGAATTTTGTTCTTAAATACTGAGCAGGTATCCTGCAATAATGCATTAATGCTTCACACAAAATAGTTCCTGAGCCGCACATCGGGTCCCAAAGATTATTTTCACCATCCCATTTACTTATCCTTATTATTGCCGCTGCAAGAGTTTCCTGCATCGGTGCATCACCGGCAAGAAGTCTGTACCCCCTTTTGTGTAGTGATTCTCCCGAAGTATCAAGACTTAAGACAGCATCATCTTTTTCAATATGAAGATTGAAACGAACATCCGGATTTACGGTATCAACATCAGGACGTTTGCCGTACTTATCGCGAAAGAAATCCGCAATTACATCTTTCAAACATTGTGATGCGTAAAGAGAATTTGTAATCGTACTTTTTGTAACTGTCGAGGTGATTGCAAATGTTTTTTCAACGGAACAGAAATCTTCCCAGTTAATTTTCTTTGCTGCTTTAATAAGTGCATTCGTATTCGGGCATTTGAATTTGATTAATGGTGCAAGTACCCTTGAAATAAGTCTTGATGTATAATTGATTCTATAAAGATTAACCAGATCAGATTTGAAATACACACCGCGGTAAGTTGTGACAATCTCTGACGCGCCTAATTCAGTCAATTCTTCCTTGCATAGTTCTTCCATCATTCCCGGAACCTGTGCAAAGTAGAGCTGGTTTTTCTGGTATTCGTACATATTGAATTCTTCAGAATAATTACTTTAAAAATAAAAAAGTCTCAGTAAATCTGAGACTTTTTGGCTCCGCGAGCAAGACTCGAACTTGCAACCCTTCGGTTAACAGCCGAATGCTCCACCATTGAGCTATCGCGGAATTTCTGTTAAAAGGAGTTCAAACATAAGGAGTATGAGTATTTTTGTCAAGAAATTTATACAGATATTTAAAATAAAAAAGGTATCCCGTAGTAGGATACCTTTATATAGCAATTTACTATCTACTATGGAATAGCGTAGCTTGCTGACATATAAGCAAACGTAGGACCAAAATTGCCTATGTTGTTCAAACCTTGATGTAATACTTCTACATTGACAGTACCATCTAATGAGAAATTACCAAACCTAAAACCAACACCTACAGTTGTTCCATATGGTTGAAAATTTGTTATTACATTTTCATCAACTCCAGGAGGGGTTAAACCATTGAAACTTTCAGTCGTTGCTTTATTTGTTGCTCCAAAATATCCTAATCTGCCAACAAACCAATCAGTCAATTTCCACTCCAAACCAAGGTTCCAAATTGGAAATGCAAAATTAGAATTTGAAATTTCTGGGGCGGGATCTACAGCGGGAGATGTTATGCTGGTCATTGCAAACCCAGGTCCTCCAGCCAATAAGAAATCACCAACTATATAATTAATACCTATACCAGCAGTTATTGCCGTTACTGAATTTAGATCACCCGTAGTTGGTGGTGTGGAGGGAGTTGCATTAGCTGCGTTTTTGAAAGTTCCAGATGCTGTTATAAAACCAACAGAAGGAACAAATGATAATTTCTGAGAGTATTTCCAAAATAGTCTTGCATTAACCCCAATAACTGTTTGAGAAACTTCGCTTTCTTCACCAGCATTTAATTTAAAGTTTGCACTTGGCATCATTAACGAAGCACCTAGGTCTAATTTTAGGCTATTTGTAAACTGAGCCAAAATACCTGCGTTAAAACCAATCTGACTTGCTGAACCTTCATAACCAGTGTTACCAGTTGCCGGTGTAAAATCATTTGTAGTTGAAGCATATGCTACACCTAACCCAACAGATGATTTTCCAAAAGTCATTGTTCCCATCAGTTCAAAGTTATTATTTAGAGGAACAGCAGCTTGTTGCCCATAAAAACCATTCAATGTTGTAACTACACCACCCGGATCGAGTCTGGAAATTGAAAATCCCCTAAAATCATTACGGGCTAATATCATCCCAAGTGTGAAATCTTTACCAACGCCAAAATTAGCAGATACAAATTGTCCGGCGTTTCCACCGCCCTGAGCGCCTAAATCACCAAATAAGAAATTATCATATACCGCACCCCATGCCGGGTTAATAGTGGTAGAATAAGGATCGATAACATACGGGTTGTTACCCATACCCAGCAGTCTTGCGTAACCACCGGTTTTCTCAACGTTCTGTGCAAATCCTGAAGTGATTAAAAACAATACGATTGCAATTGAAGCAATGTATCTACGAATCATATGACCTCCAAATTTATTGAATAAAGTTTGGACTTGAGTTAACTCAAGTTTAACGAGAGCAAACGTATGACATTAGAATTTAAAAGTCAAACAAAATTTTATGGTTAAATGTAACTATAATTTAAGTTATGGCTTTTCTTGAAGGTTTTACACGATTTTCTTTCGCTTTAGTCATATTTATAAATGAGTTAAAGCAAAAAAATATTGATAAGAGGTAATAATAATTTGAGGAGATCAGAACCGTGTAGTTAAATCCAACAATACTCTTGACTGAGAATGAGTTTTTTCAAATGTGCCTTCATATCCAAAGTTTAAAAATGTTTTGCCGAATAAGAGAAGAGAAAAATCTATACTCAAATTATCTTGTTCTGTTTTATTACTGTTAGTGATATAAGTGTATTGAGTTTTTCTATAACCCAGTGAAATGTCTCCGTCAATTTCCGAAATAAAACGTGTAAGCCTTATCCCGTAAATTGATCCATCTACATAACTGCTGGAAATATTATTGTAGCTGATAGTTGATGATAGATTTATAAACGGAATTCTGCTGTAAGTAACAAATCCGTTAAAATTTTTTGATGGTCTCAGATCATTTTTAGAATCCCTGTAACCGCCACTCATACCAAGATAAAGATATTCAACCGGATTTAAATTGACTCTTAGTGTCGCACCCTGCCTCGTTTCATTTTCAAATACACTGTCAATAAAATTCTTAAATGTTTCATAGTAGATAACACTTTTTCTTGCGTCGTACGAACCTGTGATTGAAAATATTCTTGCTGGTGAGTATCGTATCATTCCGTATAAACTGGTAAGACTTAGCTCGTTTGTTTCTTTACCCGAAATTTTTTTATATAAATCGATTTCAGATGAAAGGAAAAAATTCACATTTGAAACAACAGAATTGTTGTGCTGATAGTAAACGAAACGTCTGTCCGTTTTAAAATCATTTGTCTGCTGAATAACACCGATAGTGTTTTCCATTAATCTTGTGTTGATGGTGTCTGTTCTGCCAAAATATGCGCCGAACTGGAATAGTTTACTGTTCCACCCCATATCAGAAAAATTTGGTCTTGAACCTGCTATCACACCAACATAATTTTCGTTAAAATATTTTTCCAGTTGAAGTCCATCAATTGAACTTATATTTGTTATTTTTCTGTTAAGATGTCTTCCTGCCCATAACGTCATTGTTTCATCAAATTTATAATTTACCGATAGATCATAAACACGAAGACTTCGGCCTATATTTGATGTGACAGAATTCCACTGATCAGAACGGTACGCAAAACTCGTATATGTACTTATTGAAAAATTACTTCCACTAATACCGTTTGCATTGAGTGAAACTGTATATCGCCATCTTTGATAATCACCGCGCCTATCGAAATTAGAAAGATTAGTATATGATTGTGCAGAGATTCTTCCGCTGAAATCAGGATTATATTTTACCGGTTTAGTTAGTGTTCTGACCGGGTTAACAACAGTAGTATCAAAGCTGATAACATTCAGATTTGTTGAATCAACGCTTACAGCATTTTGTTCAATCTCAAATTTTGCTTTTGCAAAAAGTAGATCACCAACTTTTAATTTTTTACCATTAATTAATTCACCGGCACAGGATGTTGAGGAAATAAATTTCACAGATACAACCGGATTTAAACGACCATTTAGTTTTTCAAAAAGCGAGTCCCCTGCTGCTATTCCTGAAGTATTATCGAATTTAACATAAACGTTTTGCGATGATATATAAGTTATTGTGCCGCTTTTTTCAACAACAGTAATTTCCTGTGCAAATAAAGTATAAGTACTCAGACAAAAGAAAATAATCAGTGCTGTTCTCATTTGGAATCAAACCTTCTTTTCATTCCCGGATTGTTGTCATCCCAGTCCGATGTTGAATGACAATCCCAGCAATTTGTAGGATCACCTATTTCATGTTCATCAAGAAAATCTTCCATATGACAGCTTAAACACTGCGGCTGATAATTAGGCTGTGAATGGCACTGACCGCAAGACACATTGTTATGATCATTTGATATCGGATAGAAATTATGATTAAACGTTGCCTGGTTCCAGTTGTTTTGATTGTGACAGGTCAGGCATTGCTGCGAGAAATTCAATAACTGATGTGGCGGATCAGTCGTTGCCAGAAATTCCGGTTGATGACAGCCATAACAAGTGTTCGGCGTATTATTATAATTTCCATTGTGACAGGTAACACAATTATTACTGATCGATGCATGCGCACCAACCAGTTGATAATAATTATTATGAACTGCAAATGTTGCAGGCTGCCAGTCTGGATTCGTTGTATGGCAGGTCTGGCAATCTGTAGATAATGACAAAGCAGTATGACTCGGATTGGTTGACTGCGTATAATCAGTGTTATGACAATCATTACAAATAGTCGAAGTTCCCGTGTATCCGGTTTCATGACAATCAATACAATTTGCAGATGTATGTGCACCAGTCAATGGGAAATTAGTCTGCTGATGATTAAAGTTCGTCTGATTCCACGCCACCGAATTATGACACATTTCACAAGTAGTTGGATAATTCTGACTAACATGATTTGGAGCAGTATTATAATTATCCTGATGACATGATATACATGCCGGATTTAATCCGGTTGTTGTACCTTCATGACATCCCGAACAAGGCTGCTGCAAATGTGTGCCGGTTAATTCAAATCCTGTCAATGCATGATTAAAAGTAGAAGGTATCCATGCTGTTGTTGTATGACATTGTTCACATAAATTTGAAAGACCGGCTGCCTGATGATCCTGATTAAACTGAGCCTGGTGACATCCGAAACACTGGTTTGGAGTTGAAGTATAATTTCCGTTATGACAACCTGAACAATTGTTTGCTATCTCTGCATGTCTTCCGGTCAATTCAAAAAACTGATTATGCTGGGCAAATGCTGCCGGCTGCCAATCAGGATTTGAAGTGTGACAAGACGCACAATCCGTTGAGATACCAAGCTGCTGATGATTTGGATTAACCGATGAATTATAATTTGATTGATGACAATCCACACATATTGTTGTTGTTCCGGCGTAACCTGACTGATGACACTGCTCACAACTTGCAGATGTGTGTGCACCTGTTAAAGGGAAGTTTGATATTGAATGATTGAAAGCTCCCGCTGCTCTACCATCAGGATGACAGGCATAACATTGGGCACTCGCGTAAACGTAACCGCTTATTCCCTGATGTTCATCATCCATATCGTTCCTGTTATGTTCATGACAATCAATACAACTGAATACTGAATAGTTAGAAGGAACCGTATGACAATCCGAACAGGCATTCCATTCATTCCTGTGCTCACCCGAATAAATTGGAAAATACTGTGCATCATGATCAAATGTTGCAGGCTGCCATGCATTTTGTGAATGACATGTTTCGCATTGTGTTGAAAATCCCGAAGAAGCATGCGGCGGATTGGTTGTATTGTTATAATCTGTTGTGTGGCACTCATAACATGTATTCGGGGTTGTAACATAGTTACCATTATGACAAGAACCACATTGAGAAGAAATTGTACTGTGAGCACCAATCAATTCATAATAATTATTGTGAACAGGAAACGCTGCAGGCTGCCAGTCGGCATTTGTTGTGTGACAGCTCGCACAATCGGTCGAAATACTAAGTGCTGAATGATTGGGATTTGTTGCTGAATTATAATGAGTCTGATGACAATCAACACAAACAGTTGAAGTACCTGCATAGCCGCTTGTATGACATTGAGAACAATTCACACTTAAATGTGAACCGGTTAAAGGAAAATTGGAAAGCTGGTGATTAAAAGCATTCACCTTACTTCCATCAGGATGACAGCTAAGACAGGCTTCACTTTGATATAGATATCCCGCAACCCCCTGGTGTTCATCATCCATATCATTCTGATTATGTTCATGACAGGTAATACATGAAAAAACACTCAGGTTATTCGGATTAGTGTGACAGTCCGAGCAATTATCCCACTCCCCTCTGTGTTCACCTGAATAAATCGGGAAGTATTGTGCATCATGTTCAAAAGTAGATGGTTCCCATGCAATCGTATTATGGCAGGTATTACATGTCGTAGGGAAATTTGCTGCAATATGATTCGGATCACTGGCTGCAGTATAATCTGTTTGATGACAACTGTAACATTCTTTTGGAGTATTAGTATAACCAGTCGAATGACAACTGCTGCAGGTCGCAGTTATGTGCGCACCTGTCAACGGAAATCCAGTTGTGTTATGATCAAATGATGATGGAATCCACGCAGTAGTATTGTGACAGGTAATACAAGTCATCGGGAAATTTGATGTAACATGATTAGGATTCAGAGTTGCTGTAAAATCAGACTGGTGACAGCTATAACAATCTGTTGGTGTATTTGTATAGCCGCTGCTGTGACAACTGTTACAATTTACAGTTACATGCGAACCGGTTAACGGGAACAAAGTAATATTGTGGTCAAACGATGCCGGAGACCAGCCTGCAATTGTATGACAATCATTACAAGTTGTAGAAAAATTAGCTGCGGTATGATTCGGATCCTGAACACCTTCATAATCACTGCGATGACATGAATAACACGATTGTGTTAATCCCTGAAAATTATTACCGATGGTATGACACGAAAAACAATTTGCAATTGCATGACCCTGAACCAGCGGAAAGAAGTTATGGTCAACAGTCGTTCCACCCCAACCTGATGATGTAACACTGTGACATTCTTCACAATTAAAAGAGAAGCCTGCAGCAATATGATTCGGCGCTGCCGAACTGTTATAATCATCAGCATGACAATCATAACAATCAACGCCGATGGGTTGAAAATTTAAAGAATGAAATTCTGAGTGACATGAATTGCAATCAGCGATTTGATGAACACCAACTAAAGGAAACCGACTTGTCTGATGAATCAGGTTAATATCTTTGACAATCCACGACTGTGGTGTATGACACTTAGCGCATTCAAAACCGGTCGATCCCTGGTGAATATCTTTATGGCATGAGAAACAATCTGATTTCGCTTCATCAAAAATCAGCGTTGAGTGACAGGTTCGGCAGTCAACCGATCTATGCTGACCAACTAAATCAAAACCTGTAGAGCTATGATCAAAAGAAATTTTTTCAGGAACAATTTTCCATGATGTTGATTCATGACAACTTGCGCAATCAATCTCTAATGCATCACCATGCGGCGATTGTGCAATTGTTACTTTTACTCCAAGCAACAGAATTATCAGGAATGACAGGAGGCGCATTTAAAATCTTCCAATTTAAATTTCACGAATGAATTTCCATTTTGATTTTCAATTTTATGACATTGAATACATTTCAATTTCTGATGTGCACCTTGAAGTGAGAACCTGGTTTTTTCATGATCGAATTTTTCAGGCTTCCAGTCATTGTAAGTATGACATTCCGAACAATCGGAAGAATCCCCTTTTCTGAATTGACCGAAATGTATATCGGTATGACAGAATTCGCAATTAGCTTTTACTGATGCAAAAATAAACACCGATTTTGTCTCACCCTTTTTATTATGACAATCTGCGCAAACTGCATTTAAATGTTTCCCCTGCAATTTAAAATCTGTTTTGTTATGATCAAATGAAATAGTTTTCCATGACTCAGAAGAGTGACATGATGAGCATTCATTGTCCGGCAAATACCGGGTTGTCAGTTCCTTACCATGAATATTCTGATGACAATCTATACACTTTAAACCTATCTGGCGAAACTTCCACTCATTATCATCTTTATTGTGACAAGTGATGCATGGTACAGCCAGATGCATTCCTGTCAGTTTAAAAGCCACGAGATTATGCTGCTCAACGCCGAAATGTGAGGGTGTAAATCCATTTTCAGTATGACACTCATCACAATCTTTTATTTTTTGATCAGCAACAAAGACACCTTTGTGATAATCCTTGTGACAGTCTGTACAATTGGCAAACTGTAATTTTTTATTTAAACCCTCTTTGTGACAGTTATCACATTTTACTGACCGGTGTTTACCAGCCAAAGGAAATTTTGTTTTGTTATGATCAAACGACCCTGCATTTATTTGTTGAAATGAATTTGTTGAATGGCAACTTTGACAATCACCACCAAACCTTCCCTGGTGCGGATCTTTATGGCAGGAGCCGCAGGTAGTGAACGCGACACTTTTGAACTTCTTAAAATCTTTCCCGTTTCTTTTTTCTGATGGATGACATTTGATGCATTCCACCTTGTCGTGTGAGCCTGTCAATTTAAATCTGGATTTATTATGATCGAACAATGAAGCAGGTTTGAACGCATCGTTGTTGTGACAATCACTACAGTTATCACCCAATGTTGCCTGGTGAAAATCTTCATGGCAGTTCGCACATTTAGTATCAAGTCCAAGATATGTGAATGATCGTTTATTCAACTTTGCATCATTAATAAATTTTGATTGATGGCAATCCTTACAATCCTTTTTTTTATGAGCGCCTTTTAATTCAAAGCCTGCTTTAGCATGATCAAACTTTTTAGAATCAAAATTTATAATCCTGAAATTTCTTCCATGATGTTCACTGTGACAAGAATAACATTCTTTTCCTTTAACTTCGCTCCCTGCATGATAACCTCTGCCTGAATTCATCAAACTTTTAATTTCAGTATGACAATCCAGGCATTTTGAGTTATAAACTTTTTCACCCAGTTCATGACACTTTGTGCAATTGCTCATTCCTTCAAGATTAGCATGGGCTTTGGTTAAATCCCCCGGCGAAATTTGTGCTGTTATCGATCCGGTAAAAAAAATAC
>JAEXTA010000060.1 GCA_023453665.1 Bacteroidota bacterium
GTCTATACTGATGGCAGTATTGGAGTTAGTACAGCAGCAGTTGAAATGGGTCAGGGTGTAAATGAAAAAATTAAATTAGCTGTTGCAAAAACTTTTTCTGTTGATGTAAACAGGATAAAGATTGAAACTACAAACACCACACGTGTGTCGAATACTTCTGCAACTGCAGCAAGCAGCGGTGCTGACCTGAATGGAAACGCAGCTATCTTATCAAGCAAAACGATTCTTGAGCGGTTACTAAAATCAGCCGCAGAAGAGTTGAAATTAACTGATACAAAAGATCTCACACTTAAAGATGAAATCATTTTTTATAAAGATGAACAGACAAATTTGTTGTGGGATGACTTAATCCGGATCACTTATCAGAAAAGAATAAGTTTATCATCGCATTCTTTTTATTCTACTCCCGGAATTCATTTTGATAAAAATACTAATAAAGGAAATCCATTCGCATATCATGTTTACGGAACGGGAATAGTAACAGTAACTCTAGATTGTCTTCGCGGTGTTTATACAATCGATTCAGTAAAAGTTGTTCATGATTTCGGAAAAAGTTTAAACCCTGTAATTGACATCGGACAGGTTGAAGGCGGTATCACGCAAGGTATCGGCTGGCTAACTGTGGAAGAAGTAAGTCATTCTGAAAAAGGAAAATTGTTATCAAATAGTTTATCAACTTATAAAGTGCCTGATATTTATGCTGCCGCAAAAGAAATAAAAATTAAGTTCCTTGAAAATTCCGAAAATCCAACCGGACCTTTCAATTCAAAAGCCATCGGCGAACCTCCTTTGATGTACGGCATTGGAGCTTACTTTGCAATAATAAATGCTATGAAAGCATTCAGACCTGAAATGAATTTTGAAATTGCCGCACCATTAACACCTGAACGGGTTTTATTATCGCTGTATAGCAATGTAAAAGATCTTTCAAAAACAAAAGTGAGTTGAAAATATCTTGATTCAATTTAATCATCTTTTTACTCCGTTAAATACTTACCTGTATGAAAGAGATTAATTATTGGCAATTCATCCGTGAATCATTGAATGACGGGAATCCGGCAGTGTTAATGGTTGTTGCTGAATCAAGTAAATCTTCGCCTGGAAGAGCTGGTTTTAAAATGGTTGTCACTGCCAATGGAAGAATAGCCGGAACAATCGGCGGCGGGATAATGGAACACAATCTTATTGATGAAGCAAAAGGACTTTTGTTAAACAATCAGAAAAAATCTTTCGTCAAAATATTATTTCACAATAAAGAATCTCAGGCAGATAAATCAGGGTTAATTTGCGGCGGGACTCAAACAGTTATTTTAAAAACCATTTATCCGGACGAAATTGAATCAATACATTTGCTGAATAATTTTTTTTCAGAAATGATAAATGGTGTTTTAACTATCAGTAAATCTGATATTCTATTCTGTCCTGGAAGATGGAATGAAAAACAATTTGTATTTGAAAGTGAATCAGATAGTGATTGGAAGTATGAAGAGAACACAGGTTTTCCAAATACGGTTTATGTTATTGGCGGCGGCCATGTTGGCTTAGCGGTTTCTAGAATAATGTCAACACTCGATTTTTATGTTATTACAATCGACCCCCGTAAAGATATTTTTACAATGATGAATAATTCATACGCTGATAAGAAGGTTAACAATCCTTATGATGAAGCGGGCAAACTTATAAAAGAAACTGACAGATCATTTGTGGTAATTGTTACTTCAGAACATGATAGCGATGCTGCCGCTTTAAAATCAGTCATAACAAAAAATGTAAAGTATATTGGAATGATGGGCAGCAAACGTAAAATCAAAAGTATATTCGAACAATTGACAAAGTCCGGAATAAATCCGGATTTGTTCAGTAAAGTACGCACGCCAATCGGCCTTGAAATTGAGGCTGAATCACCCGAAGAAATTGCGATAAGTATTGCTGCTGAAATTATAAAAGTCAAGAACGGATAACTCGCTCGACAAAAAAAATCCTCCGCTATATATTATCAACGGAGGATTGTAAGCTAAAAACGTTAAAGTACTACTTAGTCAACAGCATTTTCTTTGTTGACGTAAAATTACTTCCGTCTATCCCTTTTGCATCTATAGTATAAAAATAAACACCGCTGTTAATATTGCTTGCATCAAATGTAACTTCGTGTGTACCTGATGCTATTGTACTGTTTAGCAGTGTCATCACTTCCTGCCCAAGTACATCAAATACCTTTAATGTTACTCTTGCATCAACGGGAAGATTATATTTTATAATTGTTGACGGGTTGAACGGATTCGGAAAGTTCTGTTCTAGTGAATAAGCTTTTGGTATAGCTACATCAACTTCAACTTCATTTGAATATTCATACGCGCCGTCAAAGTCAATCTGTTTCAATCGATAAACCTGTTTGCCTGAAGGTACTTTCAAATCAGTAAACGAATAATTTTTTGCCTCTGTTGTTGTTCCATATCCATCTACAAAACCTAAAGCAATAAATTCACTTCCTGATTTTCTCTGAATCTCAAATCCGAGATTATTAGTTTCTGTGGCTGTAAGCCAGTTTAGAACAACATTGTTATCATTTGCAGATACATTAAATGAAACAAGTTCCACAGGAACAGCATTCGTCCCGATAATCTCAACATTATCGATTGTCCACCACCAGTCCCAACCCGGCTGAATAGATCTGAATCTTACCCATACAGTTGATTGCAGTGCAGCAGTTGCAGAAATATCAAGAGAAACATGAGTATTACGCACATCAACACCACCATAGGTTAAGTAAGCCACCCAGTTTGTTCCGTTATTACTTACTTCAACATAACATGAGTCAGCAGCATCAATCGCGTTCCAGTCTGAATCAAATTCAAGTGTAACCGTCTGATATATTCCGCAGTTGACGGGATTTGTTAATCTTGCTGATGATAAAAGTGTTGTTGGACCCGTACCGCTTCCGCCTTCATCAGCATCTGCTGATAGAACTTTCCCGGTTGAACTTGCAGGCATTGTATAAGCGTTTGGATATGGAGTTCCAAAAACTCTCCAGACAAGAGTTCCGCCATCATTTGTTACTGTAAAATTCACTGGAACTGTATCAGTACTGGCTTCAAAGTCATCGAAGAAAAGTGTGACAAGATTTGGATCCTGAACTGTTGTAAAAGACCATGTTGGTCCGCCTGTGTTACAGGAATCACCAACTTCAACAACACGCCAGTAATATGTTGTATTGTAATCAAGTGGCAGTCCTGTAATATTCCAGTTTGTTGCGAGAGTACCGCTTTGGACAAGAGCTAATGCTGAAGGATTGCTGCCGAAATAAAGTTCGTTGGTTACACTTCCGGCACCATTTGTCCATGAAACTTGAGGGAGATTGATTGAAATATTTGTCGCGCCATGATTCGGAGTAGGAGTTGAAGCAGCCTCAACAGTACAGCCGCCTGCTCCCTGTTCAACTGCTGCCCAAAACGCAGCATGGAATAAACTCGTTCCATTATTATTTCCACCCGATGACGTACAACCACCATGTGTATGAACACCTAAAGCATTCCCTGTAGCCTCATCAATTATGGGGCTTCCTGAATTACCGCCTTCAGTATCTGTAACATACCGCATAGTGTTACCGCTTGAACTAGCATTTGGACCAAGATGCGTCTGTTGTGTCTGGTTTGCAGTTCCATCATCCACACCATAACCTGTAATTCTAATATTAGGCGGAGTAAGATCCTGAACTAAAGGCCAGTAAGCATTTTGTGCTTGTTTAGGCATTAAACCAGTAACAGAGTTAGGAAACACTTCAAAGGTTCCCCAATCATTTCCTATCCCGCCATTGGTAAATACTTTTGTTGAAACATTAACTGAATATTGATCTTCCGGTCCCGGGTGCTGCAGTGTACCACCTGGTAATGAAAGCGGAACCTGGAACTGAACAACGGTTGCACCGCTGCCATCAAGACAATGACCGGCAGAAATAAAATGACCGTTCGGGATTATCCACGCCGTACATCCTATACTTAACAATCTGCCTGTTGCCGGTTGATTTGAAGCAATACGATCGTCGGTTGGTCCGCATTGACTGTCAGCATCATTTGCCCATTCACCAATCGTAACTTCATTGATATTAAAATAAACTTTTTCATCTCCTGGATGTATGAACAATTTTATTTCAACTGCGCCCCGGTTAAAATATGCACTGTAATAATTCCATTGCTTTATAGATGTAGCATCTAATTTTTGATAGTGACCATCAAACTGTGATGTGATAATCAAATAACTTTTTACGCCGAGATTTACTTCTGAGAAGTGAAGAGAAATCCATGGGACATTACCAAGATCTACTACTGTAGAAAAAGCTAGTTGATAATTGTCACTCCCGTCTTTGCTGCCTGTGAATAATCCTGATTCAAATTGATAAGTTTGAATGTAGGATGGAAGTGATGCCGGTTGAGCTAAAGCTGAGGCACCGATCATTGCCCAAAAAACAAGTGCAAGAAGTAGAGAACACATTTTTGTCATAGTTGCTCCATTATTAGTATGATGATTTAGAATTATGTTTGAAGAAAAAGCAGAATTGAAAATAATTTATAAAAATAATCTTGTACATCCAATCGAACATCGATTGGTTTTGATGTACAACAATTGACGATATAAAGAAAACCGAGGTTGAATTTTGTGTGCAGCCAGGCTTTCAATTTTCCGGTTGAATCTGTGAAATTATTTTCTGTTTTAATAGTAAATATTGATTCTTACCTGATTTAATTAATAATTATTTATTGTTGCTTATTGTTAATAATAAACAAAATATTTTTTTGTGATGGGTTTCAAAACCATGTCATCTTATAAATCATTTAGTTAGTTTTAAAAAGCAAATCTTAAACAACAATAAGGGAGACCTTCATGAACAATCGCATACTATATATTCTCGTTCTATTCGTCTTATCACTAATCGTTGCATGTGATTCAACAGAAACACCACCTGCAGATAATACCAATATACCTGGTGATCCAAGTGGCGTAACAGTTCCAACACCAACATTAAATAATGCTTTGCCTACTGCTACATTTACACCCAGCAGTGGAATTATGAAAATTAATCTTCAGGGATTGTTAGATCCTACAACTAACCAGCCTATTCAGTTCACTTACAATGCAAACAATCCTCAAAGTTCAAATATTTTTATTCAGGAGGATGGTGTTGTAAAAGGATTATCTGTAACAAAAGTTGGAAGCGGAAATGTTCTTTCTGCTGATGTAGTTTTTTGTGTTGATAATTCAGGGAGTATGGATCAGGAAGCAGATTCAGTTGCAGCAAGTATTATTGAATTTGCAAATTATTTACAATCAAGCGGACTTGATGTGAAGTTTGCCGTTGTTGGATTTTCAGTTTCGGGCGATATTAATGGAGGTATAAACTTTACAAACGCACAAACGTTAAATACTTATCTGAATCGTTTTACCGGAACCTATCGAACCGAAGGATTCTCAGGACCGGACAGTGCTGCACTATATAACAGAGCAAATAATTTTGGTTACGCAGGTGATGAAAACGGTATTATGGCTTGTTTATTTGCCGATAGCGTTTTTGCATGGCGTGCCGGTGCTCAAAGAGTAATGATTCTTTTCACTGACGAACCTACTCAATCCAACGGTGTGAACTGGACAAACTCAGTCGGCTGCAGTTTGCTTTCTGGTAAGGCCACTGTGCATACTGTGTTTAGTGAAGATACAACATATTACAGTTCATACTGGAGCCAGACAGATGAGAGACCATGGGAAATTTCAACATGCACTGGTGGTACAATTAAGTTTATCCCCGAAAGTGCTACCGGTCTTAATCTGATTGACCTGCCTGTAGCTGGTACATTAACCAACAGCTATCTTGTTCAATACAGAACATCAACACCCGGAACACATACTGTTAAAATTACTGTTTCCACTTCAACCGCTGACGGTTCAAAAACATATTCGGTTACATACTAAAACTATTTCAATATCGTATTACAGAGGCTGTGTTATACAGCCTCTTTTAATATTTTTTCTGCCTATTACAAAACATTACTTTCAAACAAATAGTCCTTATATTACCGGCAACTCATATTAAAAAGGAATTATCAAATGAAAAATGTGTTTCGTTCATTTCTGCCAATTGTAATATTATTAGCGTTCACTACAAATGTTAATGCTCAAAATAAACCGATTCAATTAGCCCTGTATAACCCTGTACAGATTTTTCCTGAAAACAACTCTATCTCTGGATTGAGAATAAATATTCTTTATGGTAAGAATGCTGATGTATCAGGTATAGACTGGGGGCTGGTCAACTCAACTACGGGAAAACAACTTGGTGCTCAATTTGGATTTGTAAATATGGTTGACAAAGGATTTCTAGGATTCCAGAGCGGCTTTGTCAATGTAACTGATAGCCAGTTTGAAGGACTACAATGGGGTTTTGTCAACTACCACAAAGGTAAAGTCAGCGGATTACAAATCGGATTTGTCAACTATGCCGGCAGTATGTATGGGCTGCAAATCGGTCTCATAAACATTATAAATCAGGGTGGTGCATTTCCGTTCTTTCCGATTGTTAACTGGTCTTTTTAATTGTATTGAATTTCAAAGATAGCGCAGAACAAATGAATATTTTGCAGTTTAATCAAAACAGTAGTGTCCTAATTTCACAATTATTCATCCCGAACTTGTTTCGGGATCTACTTAATTGAAAAGATTCTGAAATAATCCGCCGCGGCGGACAGAATGACAGTTTACTAATTTGAATCTAAAAGTGAAATTAGGACATTAACATCAAAACTTAGCCGGAATTAGAAATATATAAATTGATATCAGTAACCTATTGACTATATTCTCTTACTCGACTAATATGGTTGTGCCATATAAAAATCCTTTTCTGATCGTTCTATTATAAATCATAGAAATAGTTTTATAATCTGTAAAGTGCGAACGCTTAAAATTATTTTCCAATTCCTGAATCATAAGTTTTAATTCTACTCTGCAACATAGTTAAGTATGAATTTGGCTTATGGAATTTAAACTGATCGTTGTATAATTTTTTTTAACAACTTAGGAGTCCGTTATGAAGAGCAAATTAACAGTTCTCTTTTTAATTCTTTTCAGTATTGTCGTTTCGTTTGTTAGTTGCAGTGATGACAGTGGCACACAACCCCCACCGAATAATAATTCCAAAACAATGACTATTGTCGGTGTAGTATTAAATGAATCAAATCAGCCGGTATCCGGTGCAACCGTTTCAATGGCTGGTGTTGCAGATAAAATCACTGATGCAACCGGAT
The DNA here is from genome assembly GCA_023453665.1 of Bacteroidota bacterium. Lineage (GTDB taxonomy): Bacteria > Bacteroidota > Ignavibacteria > Ignavibacteriales > Ignavibacteriaceae. Next base: position 7,290 of record JAEXTA010000060.1, read on the forward strand.
CTTTTCAGTTTATAAAAGTTCCAGTCGGTTCAGACCGCTACGTAGTTAACATCAGTAAAACCGGATTTTTCGATGGTTCAGTATCTGATGCAGCAGTTGACAATGATACAGTTGATGTCAGAGCATTTCTTGTTACAGCCGGTGTAACACAAACACTTGATGCTACAAATGGTGGTGATGCTGTGCTTTCAAACGGAACCAAGGTGAAATTAACCGGTGGTACAATTGCAACCGCAAACGGTAGTGACTACACAGGTAATGTTAATGTAAGTGTTGCTTATTTAGATCCTACATCCGAGAATTTTTCCAATCTAATTCCTGGCGGGGATATGCAGGCAACAACTGCAAATAATACAAGCGCTACTTTATACTCCTATGGTATTATAAAAGTTGAAATGAAAAGTGATGCAGGCGCTGACCTTCAGATAAAATCAGGGATGCAATCCGAAATAACGGTAGATATCCCACCATCAATGGAAGGAAGCGCACCCGCTACAATTCCATTATGGCATTATGATAAAACTACAGGACTCTGGAAAGAAGAAGGAACAGCAACCAAACAAGGTGATAAATATGTTGGTATGGTTGGACATTTTTCTGATTGGAACTGTGATGTGCCGGAAGGTACAGCAACCGTCCGTGGTTTAGTACTTGATTGTAATAACAGACCAGTTCCCGGAATAAGAGTAAAAATTGGACAGGCATCTGCAACAACAGGTGGTGACGGAACATTTGAAAGAAGAGTACCTGCAAACACCGCTTTTGATGTTCAGGTATTACCGGGAAATAATTTTGGATTATCAAGCAATCCTGTAGCTGTTCCACCTCTTGCAGAAGGAACTACACATGATGTTGGAACATTGACTGTTCCCTGCCCTACTTATGTTTTTGGAATGATTGCATGTGCAGGCACTCCTTTATTTGGACAAGTAGTTTTGAGCTGGGATAATGGTTACAACTCACAGTTTACTGAATTTGATGGACGATTTCGTTTAGCAGCCGCACCAGGTAAAAGCGCTGTACTTTCCGTTTATACCTTTGATGGCAGGTATACAACTGTAAATGTAAATACTCCGGCTGCTTCTGGAGACAGTGCTGATCTTGGTACAATACAGGTTTGCGATACGGTACAAGTTGGTGATAATGAGTTCACAGTAAATGGCGGAGGATTAAATAACAGAACTTTTGTATTTGCAGCTGATACTTTCCAGGTTTATGGATATCACCTCCCAAGTGAAAATCTGACTTATATCTGGATGGTTAATATTTTTGGAACTGATACAATCGCATTCTGGACTACTTTTACCGGTACCGGAACTGGTACTCCGACTGATATTATCATGTACTTACAACATAATAGTAATTATTATATCGCAGGCTCTTCCTTCCCGGGAAGTTCAGTCAACCTCAATGTTACTACGTATAGTGGAGTCGGTGGATTGATAGAAGGCACTTTCAGCGGTACTCTTGTTAATCTACTTAATCAGCAGACAATAAGTATAATCGGAGGGAAATTCTCTGTAATCAGAATTGTCGGTCAGAAGAGTAATGATAAAAAGCTTATACAAAAACTACCTGCAGAGATACGGAATAAACTGAAGTAGAATCTTTAATTGTGATTAAAACAAAAGGCTTTCTCAAATGAGAAAGCCTTTTTTATTTTCAAACGCCTTCTACCAGTATCATTCTTGTTTCTGCCGTTGACTGCCTGAGTTTTTTAGCATCTGCATATTCTGGTGAATTCCACCATGCTTTTGCTCTTTCGGTATTTTCAAATTGAAGTATAACAATTCTTTTCGGCTGATCTTTACCTTCAATCAATTCAGCATTACCTCCTCTGACAATAAACTTACCGCCGTAAGGCATTAACGATGCAGGGGTAAGTTTTTTATAATCATCATAACGAACGGGATCTTTAACATCGACTTCAACTATCATATATGCAGGCATGATTACTCCTTCTATATTTTTTATTTACTTAATCAAAAAATACTGAAATACCAACTCCAAGAACACCGTCAACAGATTCCTTCAGTTCATCCCTTAAATAAATTCGATAGAATATTTTTGGCATAAATACATCACCTTTCCATTGTGCTCCTAAGTTAACCATGTGAATAAATCTGTCTTCAAATTTTTCGGTATCACTTGTTAAAAGCAGCAATCCTAAAAGCTCAAAATTAATTGCGAATCTTTTATAAGTATAGCCAGCGCCAGTTCCGTAGTGAACATAAAAATCCGTTTCCGAGTTGAAATCACCAACACCAATTATGAGGTTCGGTCCGACTTCAATTCCAAATGAAGGTCCTTCCTCTTCAATTCGATGGTAGGCGTAATTGCCATAAAATCCTAATGCGTCAGGAGTAAAACCCTGAAGATCATAGTAGTTTGTAAATATACCGGTAAGGGCTGTTTTCTTTTCAGCGGTGGGTAGATATATTCCTGCTGTATAATAAGAGTTACTTATTTCGTTTACTCTTGGTTTAGTTTGAATACCCAGAAAGATATTCCCTACTCCCGTTTCATTTTCTTCAACTTTAAAAGTTCCATATCCATATTCATAGCTTATAACACTGAAAGGAAGTATTGCCATCACATTAATTTTATCGCTTACAGGTACACTAAAATTCAATTTATAGTTTCCCGATAAAAAGGAAGGTTCCAACTCCATTCCGTAAAATGGTTTTTCAAAAACTAGACCTGCTAGTGTTTTATTAGTAGGAATTGTTTGAAGGTTGTAAGTCTGAGAATTTAAATATCCCGAACTTAAACCGACTAAAAGAATTAAGAAAAATAATTTATTCATATCTCTACCCTTTATTTAGTTACTATTGTATTCAGGAGTATCAAATTGTATTCTGATTCCTATACCAAGTACTCCGTCTATTAACTCTTTTATACTTTTTTTCAAATGGATTTTATAGAATACTTCGGGAGTGAACATATCTCCCTTCCATTGAAAACCGAAATTCAGCATATTAAAAAATTTATTCTGATACCACCGTTCTTCAGATGCCAAAAATCCTGTACCTATCAATTCAACTGCGGTTGTTAGTTTGTCTAAAGTATAATGAAGATTAATTCCGTAGTTCATATAAACATCAAACTCAGATTTCCACCCCTCATAGGGAATGAAAATATTATTTCCATATTCAACGCCATAACCGAATCCTGATTCACTGATTTGATGATATGCAAAATTATAGTTGATTGCTATTGAATAGGGTATGAAAGATGGAACTGCATAAAAATTCGGGGATAATGTACCAAACATATATCCGTCGCTGGTCGGCAGGTAAGTTCCGAATGTCATTATCAGTTTTCTTTCACCTTCAAATTTAAAGTTTACCTGAATGCCGATAAAAAGATTACCCGTCCCACTCCGGTCAGTATCAATATTGTATCCGAAGATGTTTTTATTGAATTTGGTTTTGAATTGAGTAAATGGAATGTTTGCATATAAATTTATTTTTTCGCTGACAGGAATATTTGCATACAGTTTAAAGACATTCATCATAAATGAATAATCCTTATAATCTTTATAGAATGGCTTTTCATAAATAATTCCTAGGTGAGTTTTTTTATCGGGCACAAACTGAAGATCAAATATTTGTGAATGCAGCTCTGCAGTACAAAAAATAATTAATGCAGCTAAACCCGCGATAGTAATTCTCATTGCCCTACCCTTGATTTATGATTTAGAATTCTTCCTTTTAAAAACTAATTCCTTTAAAGACTCAACTATTGTTTTTGTTTCATCCGGATTTCTTACATTCAAAAGAAATACATACCATGCAATCAAAGTTGCAGAGACCATTTCTCCGCCATCTTCAAGCATTGTCATAATAAAATTTGCTGCGCGTATGGAAGAGTGAAGAAATTCATTCACTTCATCAATTACAACTCCACAAAAGATGAGTAAACCAACCAGAAGTATTAAATCATTTGATATTTTCCGGAAATTACCTTTACCCTTCCAGTATGCAACTACAGGCGGGATAAAAATAATGACTCCGGCTAATACTGTTACTAAAAATTCACCGAATTGGCGGAGAGAGATTCCAAATGGCGGATTAAAATCAAACCTTTCAGCAAAAATTTTACCTCCACCCTCGTGAAACTGGAGTGAATCATCTAATAAAAAAAAGATGAATAAGAACGCCCACGAAAGAAATCCGTAACTCTTCTGTTTGAAAGCGTAATAAACAAGAAGAATACCAATCCAGAAAAATTTCAGATATTGATAGAACTCAGGATAACCTCCGTCCGTTCCGATGTGAAATAGCAGGTTGCGGTCTGATATCACATGGTAGGTATGAATTACAAAATAGAAAAGATCCCCTGCAAAGACGAGCATTAGAAAAAGTAATGCATTCCTGTTGTTAAAATCCTTTAAAAAATCTTTCCCCAAATTATTTGTAACCATTTTTTCCCTCCGACTTTATGCACCGGGAATAATTAATTATTCTCCTTTGGTGCTCACATTAGTTGTTCTTTCAAACAGACCAAAAGCACGAATACAAATAACAACTAATTTATTTTAGTTTAAAGAGTCAAAAAGATTTTATTTTTGAATCAGTTTGAATGGTAAATCAATTTATTCTGCAATTACTCGAATTGTACATTTAATTTTTTCCCTAACAAACCTTCGAGAGGCAGTTCGCCAAAGTTGATCATCTTTGCATACTCAATCGCCTTTGATGGCGTAAACTTTTTGTATTCGATTAGATATGCTGCCCACATATGACTTGCTCTCCAAGCAACTGTACAATGGAGTAAAACTTTTCCATCCGCTTTTGTAAATTCTTCCGCAAACTTTTTTAATGCCGCGGGATTGTAAGGGGTATCAGACCCGCCAAGCGGAATGTGAACGTATTTAATTCCAAGTGAATCCAAAAGTTGTTTCTCATTGAACGGGACATAATCACGATTTGCCATTTCCTGTTCTGTACGGAGATTAATTACTGCTGTAACTCCTTCATCTTTTAATTTACTGAACGCAGCCGCATCAGGCTGACCGCTTATAAACAAGTTACCCGTTTGTGCAATCACCTGGCGGAATCCCGTCCACTCGAGTTTTTGCGGTGCAGGAATTTCATTTTGTGCAAAACATAAATCAATCAGTGTTACTACCAGTAAGCTGAAAATGAATTTAAGATTACTCATTCTTTTTTCCTTCTTATCTTATTTAATAATCTATTTGCTGGATTAATTTTCCGTTTGCAGACTCAACTATCAATTTTAAAAATCGAATTGACTTATTATTCGATTCTTTTATATCATATAAAAAGAGACAGGATACTGTTTTTAATTTACCAGCTATTCTTAATCCCTCCACGTCTTAATTTGTCCTCGAACTGGACTAACATATCGAAAGCAATCTTTACAAGGAGTGCAATAACAAAAAGGTAAACATAGTTTCCAAAGACCGCGATGATAAATACCGCAGTGATCGAGGCTGCACCAAGAGGAATTAATTCCCTTAGAAACTTTGCTGCGATGTCAGAGGAATCTATAGACTTATATTGATGTTTACCCATAAAATCCAAAACGAAAGATATACCGTGACTTATAAAAAACGAGGCTATTGCCGGCAATAGTCCGATTGCCATTTGCAGATAGTCACGTTGCTGGTACGTACCAGTCAATTCTTTAGTTATTTCACCTGATACTCCCTCTACAAACGCTAATAGAAAAATCAGAATGTATCCGAAAATGAATACGACAAAAGGACCTTTAAAAATAAACTTCCATCGCTCAACCATACCCATCATAACCAGAGTGAAAAAGCAAATGATTACAGCCTCTACCCAAAAAATGATAAGTATGTCTCCAATATTCCAGTCAAAGAAAAGAAGTCCTACAATAGAAATTGAATTAGCTGCAAACTGTGCTAATACCGATGGTGATTTTATTTTCATTCGCATAGTTTTTTATCGACTGCTTTTAGAGATACGAAGATATTAAATACTTACTATCAGACTGAAGCTGAAGTATTTAAGCTTCAAATGTTAATTTATTGATTTAAATATTTTAATACTTCCGATTTTTATAAAACCGCAGATGAGAGGATAGTCTATTACGGTTGTTTGAGCTGCATCATTGATACATTTAATGTGCTGTTCTCTTTTTTCCAAAACTTAAAAACGATTGGGAACAATTGTGTTTCAGCTATACAAGCTGCTGTTGACCCGATGCCATACATTAAATAATCAACCGGATCAAAAGTAAAACCAAGAATGGAAATTCCAAATAGTTGTAAAGTTTCGTCAATTGATGGCAGTAAAAATGCAATCGAAAGTTTAACGTACCAGTGTTTCATTAAGGGTATCTTAAATTCGGCTGCACACAATAAGAAATAAAATACGAAAGGAAGAAAAATATCAGAAAAATAACTGCTGTATAATTTGAAATATTCGTCTGGCAAAAAACTACCGATTCTGATGATATGAAGTGCTGCAACCAGTAATGCAATGCTGACAATTATTATACGTCGTTGGATAAAAACTTTTTTATTTATTGTCATCATTAATCCATAAGATCATTTGACTAAAGAAAAATCTAAAGTGATTCGCTGCTATTATTTTTCTATCAATTTACTGATCGCTTCCAGGATAACCGGTTCCATTACTTTGTATCCTGCAAGATTAGGATGAACTCCGTCTTCTGAATATTTTTTATACAGACCATTTCTTTCATCAACCATGCTCGTGTAATAATCGACATAGAGAATATTCTTTTCCAAACAATATGATTTTATCATACCATTTAAGCGGATGACTTTTTCAGCGGGCTTTATAACCGGATTCCAGCTTATCTCATTCGCAGGAAGAACTGAACATAAAATAACTTTTATTCCATTTGATTCTGCAAGCTGGCTCATCGAAATAATATTTTCTAAAATATCTTCTAATGTAATTGGACCGGTATTCTCCGCGATGTCATTTATACCTGCAAGTATTACAACAATTTCCGGCTTTAGATTTATAACATCACTCCTGAAACGCAGAAGCATTTGTGGTGTTGTCTGTCCGCTTATTCCCCTGTCGATATATGGGTTGTCTGAAAAAAAACTTTCATCTGAAATTTTCCATCCTTCAGTAATTGAATTACCCATAAACACAACTCTGTTTTCACCCGGCAGTGGAGGTGCAAGTTCTTCATTAGCTGTTCTGTATTTATTAAAGTTTGCGAAATCTTCCAACTTGTTACTCTGTGCTTGTAATTGAATATGAATTGTGAAAAGAATTAAAAAGACAATTGAAAGATGATATTTCATATATAAACACCCTGATTATTTTTTATAAAAAATTTTGACGACAGTTTATTATACCATTGCCTTCTCTATATTCTCTTTTTAGTCAAGATGAAAGATATATTGGCAATTTGATTGGTAAATGTAAGAATTTATTTTGCCAAAGGTATGACTTCGGAATTAGATCAGTAATTCAAAGAACCCAATTCAAAAGATCGACCCGAACTGTTTTTTTCTCTTTACAGTATTGCCGGTCCGCCTGTGGCGGGATTTTTACTTATTAAAGATGTTATAAAGCCAATATTAATTACTTGCCCAAATATTATCGTAATCTTTGCGCCAATCATCTCCATAAAGGTTATCTAAGTAATTAAATATTTTATAATTGTATAGCCAATGATTATCGTTAAGATCGCAACTATGATAATTGAAAATAATATTATACTTATTCTCAAAATCTGTTTTTCGCTTTTCAACTTCAGTTTTACCTTTGTATAAAGAAGGCAAACCGGCTATTAAGATTTTAATGCTTTTACTTTTAATATCTTCTAATGCCCAATCGATTAATTGTTTATGAGGTTCAAACATATAATCATATAACCTAATATTTGTTTTTGGAGGGCTTAATAAAACATTATCAATAAAGATAACTGTGTTATTAATAATACAATTAAGGTTGTAACAACCTTCCTTAATATTTGGAAGTAAGATTTCACCTTTAATATTAGTAGTGAGAGATAAATTTATTGAATCAACAAATACGCTAACGTTTTGCATCAATTCAGATTCTTCTTCCAAATAAAAAACACAAAAAATGCCCTCTGAGGAATCCCCGATTGTTTCATATGAGAAAGACTTTTCAAATGAAAATCCTGTGCTATTGAGTAAGACTGAACAAACGAATAAATTGAGAACTAACTTCATATATGTTCAATATTTATTGCTTAATAACTAATACTTATACAGCCAATAATCCCGGCCACGGCGGGCAAGCTATATAACACACCGGCTGCAAGCATGTTATATTCCTTGAAAAACTTTTGTTTCATAAAAATTTCAAAACTTTCCGCTGCATAACATGCCGCATATCAAAGAATGTTATCCCGCATAAATTCTTACTTCTTTCTCCTGGCTTTTGCTAAAATTATTTTTCTCCCGAACTGCTTTTCATACAATCATAACCTGTACACCTGCCATCAAGCACTGCCCCGGGATTTTCGATTTGGTAACTGGGGCGACATAAACGCAATAGCAACTTAAAGCAACTCGTGACAAAACTCAATAGCGTTGGGTTAATAGGAAGCCCGTCAGAGTCGGGAAAATAGGCAATAGGCGGTAGGCAAATTGGTGCAGCCCTCAGTCCACAGTTGGCAGTCTGCAAGTCTTTTTGTTGGGTTTATCAGTTAAAATCATAATTATCATAACGGGCTGCTTTCTGGAAGCAGATCAGTGTACCATTGCCATTTTTGTCAAAAATATTGTCAATGTTACTCATTATAACTTTACTTTCGTTAATTATAAATTGACTTTCGCTTAGTATAACTCTACTCACGCTAACTATAAGTTGACTTTCGCTTAGTATATCTCTACTCAAGCTAATTATAAGTTGACTTTCGCTTATTATAACTTTACTTATGCTAATTATAAGTTGACTTTCGCTCATTATAACTTTACTTATGCTAATTATAAGTTGACTTTCGCTTAGTATCAGTTGAGATAAACCTAAATTCATTTCACATTTAGCTTCAGTCAGATTATAATCAGTGATATTCATTATGGGTTTAGTGTGTTTCAGGTTGCATTAAGCAAGTTTAAAGTTGTAGTTGGCAAGATTTATTCTGCAATAAGCAGGATTCAAGTTGAAGTAAGCAGGATTATTTTGTACAAAGTTTTCCCTGGCAAGTTTATGCACGAAACACCTGATATATCTCCCCGCCTGAACAGTGTGTTGCAAGGCTGTCATTCCGCCCGTCTTAGACGGGTCGGAATCTTTTGTTATGATTATGTGCAATAGAAGACCCTGAATCAAGTTCGGGGTGATAATAAGAGGTTTGCGCAATACCCTGCTTAACCGTGAGGAAATGACATTCTAATCTTCCGTATCCGGCATCCAGCAACAAGCATCCGGTATCGGTACCATATCAATCTTCATTCAACCATTCAATCTTTCAATCTTTCATTCTTTAAATTTTAAATTTCCACATTTACTTTCCCATCTTCCAACAATGAAACAATGATGCAATAAAACAATTATTTAAAATATTGATTTCCTATTGGCAAATAATCACACTAAATTAAATCAGTAAATATTTTATTTAATTAAAGGTGAGTTATGAAATATGTTCTAATGATTTTGCTATCCTCTTCTCTTCTCCTGTCACAATCAAACAAAGGCTCAGAATATTGTTCACACAAAAAAATAAACACAGCCAATCTTGAAAATGCTGAAGCTCTTTTCGCTGATCTTCCGCACTCATACGATGTGTTAAACTACAAACTGGATTTGAATCTCTACAACAATTTTATTTCACCTTATCCCAAAAACTTTACCGCAAGTGTTGTTGTAACTTTCAGAGTTGATTCGGTTTTAAATCAGATTAAACTTAATGCTACAAATACTTCG
>JAEXTA010000063.1 GCA_023453665.1 Bacteroidota bacterium
GATAAGTATAGTGTCGGGAGCTGGTGGCAGCAAATGATAACCGTTGGATATGAACAAGCGCGTGGATTAAGAAAAGTTCACGAAACTGGGAAAGGATTTCAAATAAGCGGAAGTAAAACAGTAAATGTTCCTGTCAGTAAATTGTTTTCACTTTGGATTGATGATGAGCTTAGGACAAAATGGCTTGGCAAACAAAAGATTGAAATAAGGAAAACGACTAAGAATAAATCCTTAAGAATTTCCTGGCTTAAAGATGATACAAATATTGAAGTTAATTTTTATTCAAAAGGGAAGGGCAAATCCCAGGTTATGCTTGAGCACAACAAAATTAAAAATGAAGCACTAGCCGCCAAACAAAAAGATTTTTGGAAGAAGAAATTGGAAAAATTGATAATAGTGTTTGAAAACTAACGTCACACTTCGACGGGCTCAGTGTGACTTTGGAAAAATAACTTTATTAAGACATGTCCTAATTCTTAGACTTTCTCTTATTCTTACTCTTAACCACAGATTCTTCTTGCCTTTCATCACAACTAAAAATAATTTGCCAGTGTAAATAATTTCAATTTGTATAAGTTTTACTAACGACGGGGACCATTATGAGTCTAAGTTTAATAGCCAAATCGATCAAAGCCTCCCCCACTCTCAAACTAAACGAGAAATTTGCCATACTGAAAGAAAAAGGTGACCCGGTAATTCATCTCGGCGGAGGCGAACCAAAAAGTAAAGCACCAATGGACGCTTTGCTTGCAACTGTTGCTCACGTTAATACCGGCGAAGTTCGTTATGCACCTGCTGACGGAATTCCAGCTCTCAAACAAGCTATCATTCGTTATACAGAAGAGTACTATGAAAGAAAGGTTGGTCCGTTAAATGTAATTGCATCAAGCGGGGCAAAGCAGGCAATAATGGTAGCAATGCAGGCAATACTAAACCCGCAGGAAGAAATTTTATATCCCGCACCATACTGGGTAAGTTATCCTGATATGGCAAAGTTGGTCGGCGCAATTCCGGTTGCAGCACTTCCGGAAGACGGAACTTTTTATCCAACTATAAATGATATTACCAGCCGTGTTGGATCTTATACTAAAGCGATAATCATTAACAGTCCTAATAATCCTACCGGTGCAATGTACTCTGAAGATTTTATCGGCGAAGTAGTTGAGTTCTGCGAGAAGAAAGATATCTGGCTGATAATGGATGACATCTATCACAGGTTAGTGTTCGATGGTAAAAAACCTATAAACGTTTTTAAATTCGCAAAGAAGCAGGATGAAAACTCAAAGATCATTGTCATCAACGGAGTTTCAAAACAATATGCGATGACCGGATACAGAATCGGCTGGGCTGTTGGTAATAAAAAAGTTATCGAAGCGATGAGCAATATTCAGGGTCATCAAACTTCAGGTCCATCTGTCCTATTGCAGAAAGCCGCTGTCGGTGCTATCAATGGTATTCAGTCAGGTGTTGAAAGTCTTCGCGCAACTCTCGAGAATAACCGTAATGTGATGATTGATCTTCTTAAATCATTTAATGGTGTTAGGGTTACAAAGCCAGACGGAACATTTTATTGTTTCGCAGATTTTTCAGTTTATAACAAAGACTCAAACAAACTTTCAGAATTTTTAATTGATAAAGTCCAGGTGTTAACTGTACCCGGAAAAGAATTCGGTCTTGACGGATATCTTCGCCTTAGTTACTGCGGCGGAATAAAAGATATCCAGGAAGGTATTGAAAGAATGAAATGGGCTCTCGATCCTGATTCACCAAACGAACTTTACATCGGCGACAGAAAATTAGTGAGGGATTGGTCATGAGTAAATATTTAGAATTCAATACTCCCGCAACAAAGCAGGCAATGGAGCTTGCTTCCGACTTCAGATTGAAGAACCAGGGTTTTACCGAACTTGACCAGGTGTTCTGGAATCTTCCTGATGAAGCATTGTATGAAGAAATTATTTTTCGTAACGAAGGTAAACTTTCAAAACAAGGTCCGCTTGTAATACACACCGGCAAACATACCGCACGTGCTGCGGCAGATAAGTTCATTGTGCAGGAACAAAGTACAAATGATAAAATCTGGTGGGGAGTTTACAATCGTCCGTTCAGTTCAGAAAAATTTAACCAGTTGATGGGATGAGTTCAGTCGTGGCTGCAAGGTGAAGAATTGTTTGTGCGGGATTGTTATGCCGGCGCAGACCCTGATTACAGGATGCCTATAAGGATCATCACAGAAAAAGCATGGCATAGTTTATTTGCAAGAAATATGTTCATCACTACAGAGAACAGGGATGAGTTGAAAAAATTTATTCCAGATTTTACTGTGATTGCATTGCCCGGTTTTAAAGTTGATCCTGCAATTGACGGTACCAGAAGTGAATCTGCAATCATTCTTAACTTTGAACAAAGAACAGCAGTAATTGCAAACACACTTTACGGCGGAGAAATAAAAAAATCTGTATTCACTCTTCTTAATTTCCTTTTAACATTTGAAGATGTACTGCCGATGCACTGCTCAGCTAATGTTGGAAAAGATGGTGACGTTGCATTGTTCTTCGGATTAAGCGGAACAGGTAAAACAACGTTATCTGCCGATCCAAAAAGAAAATTAATCGGTGATGATGAACACGGCTGGAGCAGCCAGGGTGTGTTTAACTTTGAAGGCGGATGTTACGCAAAAGTAATTCGTCTCTCTGCTGAACACGAACCTGAGATCTATGCAACTACAAGAAGGTTCGGAACAATACTTGAAAATGTTGTATATGATCCTGTGAGCCGTAACATTGATCTTGATGATGATCACATAACTGAAAATACAAGATGTTCTTATCCGCTTGAATTTATACCTAATGTAGTCCCTGAGGGTTATGTAAGAACACATCCTAAGAATATTATTTTCTTAACGTGTGACGCGTCCGGTGTAATGCCGCCGATAGCAAGATTAAATCCTGAACAGGCACAATATCATTTCATAAGCGGTTACACATCAAAGATTGCCGGAACTGAAATCGGTCTGGGTATTGAACCACAGATTACATTCAGCGCTTGCTTTGGTGCGCCGTTTATGGTTCGTCATCCTTTTGAATACGCGGCAATGCTGAAACAAAGAATGCTAAAACATAAAGCGAATGTCTGGCTTGTCAATACAGGTTGGGTTGGAGGAAGATTCGGTGTCGGCAAACGAATAAGTATTCGTCACACAAGAAATCTTCTTAACGCAGCTTTGGAAGGACAACTCGGCAAAGTGAAATACCGCAAGGATAAACTGTTTGGGTTTGAAGTACCGCTCACCTGTCCCGAAGTCCCGGATGATGTACTTGAACCATCAAACTCCTGGGGCAGCAAAGATGAATACTGGAAGAAGTATGATGCACTTGCAGCAAGGTTCATCGAAAACTTTAAACTCTTTTCTGACGGCTGCTCAGACGAAGTGAAAGCTGCAGGACCGAAGAGGATGAAGTGAGAGTAAGATAAAGAATAAGATTAAGATAGATTTATTTGAAGGCGATTCGGATTGAGTCGCCTTGATCTAAAATTATGAATTCAAAAATACAGCCCAAATATTCAGGGGAATCATAAGGGTTTAATAATAAAAGTAACGGGTACTCAAATGAAAAAAATATTCTTCCTAATCAGTTTACTTTTCATTTTCAATTCAACAAGTGCTCAATGGTTTTGGCAAAACTTGATACCCACCGGACATCATCTTGCAAGTGTAAAATTTATTTCAGCAAATGTGGGGTGGGCTGTTGGTGAAAACGGAACAATTTTGAAAACTGTAGATGAGGGAATACATTGGTCGGTCAGATCAAGTAATACGATGAAATATTTAACCGATATTTCATGTATTAACGGTGATGTCATTATCGCAGTGGGTGATAGCGGTACAATTCTAAAAACTAATAACAGTGGAATTACCTGGGATTCAGTACATAGTGGAACAAATTATGCACTTACTGGTGTTTCTTTTATTGATCTGCTTAATGGAATAATTGTCGGCGATCGGGGAATAATTCTTCGAACTACCAACGGCGGAAATACCTGGTCACTACAAACCAGTGGAATAACTTCAACATTATGGGACGTCTTGTTTTTCAATGAAAATATTGCACTTGCTACGAGCAGATATGGAATAATTATAAGAACAACAGACGGAGGGATTTCCTGGGCACAACAAAGTAGCGGGACAACAAATGATTTATTTGATATTTCATTTTCTACGGACGATACGGGGATTATTGTTGGAATGAATGGAACAATTCTAAAAACAACAGATCGTGGAGTGAATTGGACTCAACAAAACAGTGGTATTACAGACGATCTTTACTGTAGTACTCTAACAGATATCAACAATGGAACAGCTGTTGGCGAACATGGAAAAATTATCAGGACTACAAATGGTGGAATAAATTGGTTTCTCCAGTCCAGTGGCTTTCTGGGTCATTTGAACGGAGTTTATTTTACAGATGCTGAAGATGGAATTATCGTAGGCGAATATGGTAAAATTCTTAAAACGACCAATAGTGGTGTTGATTGGATACCTTATTCAAATGGAAATCTTTATGACATAAATAGTGTGTGTTTTGCAAATTCAGAATATGGAATAGCCGTTGGGTATTTGGGTAAAATCCTTACTACAACAAACGGAGGCTTGAATTGGATTCCGCAAAATAGCGGAACTACATATGAACTCTTAGGGATTTCGTACGTGAATCCGGATTTCGGTATAGCTGTGGGAAGTTATGGTACGATTTTAAAAACTACGAACGGAGGGATCGACTGGCAACCTCAATTCAGTGGAATAACAACTGATTTATCAAACGTACATTTTATAGATTTAGATAATGGGACAATCGTTGGTCCAAATGGAACAATCCTTAGAACTACAAATGGCGGTTCATCCTGGATGGTCCAATCGAGTGGCACAACAAGTATACTAAATGATGTATTCTTTGTAGATGAGCTAATCGGAACTGCTGTTGGCGGAGAGATTTTTTCTACCTCATCAACTATTCTCAGAACAACTAATGGCGGAATTACATGGCTTCCTCAATCAAGCGGAACTACATGGGAATTACAGAGTGTTCACTTTACAGATATAAACAATGGAATTATCGTAGGATGGGCAGGTACAATTCTAAAAACTACTAATGGTGGAACAACATGGCACGCACAATTAAACTATGATGATAATACCTTAAATAGTGTGTCCTTCGCGGATGAAAATAATGGGATTGCTGTGGGCTGGAATGGAACTATCCTTAAAACTTTAAACGGTGGAACAACATGGCAGTCATTGTCAAGTATAACAACAAGATTTTTGTTTGATATCTCGTTTACAGATGCAAATAATGCGACCGCTGTCGGAGAGCATGGAACAATACTAAGAACCACCAATGGAGGTATTACTTTCATTGAAGGTAGTGATCAAAATGCTCCAGCAACTTTTCTGCTATCCCAAAACTATCCCAACCCTTTCAATCCAACAACAAAAATAAGTTACACACTTCCCAACTCCGGGAATGTTCAAATAAAAGTTTATAATGTTTTGGGAAAAGAAATACAAACACTTATTAGTGAATTTAAATCTGCTGGCGAATATGAAATTAGTTTTGATGCAAGCAACTTACCGAGCGGAGTTTATTTTTATAGAATTCAATGTGGTAGTTTTTCAGATACAAAAAAAATGATATTACTGAAATGACAAAACCAATTAACGCTGAAATAAAAACCCTTATGCAAATCCCCGGTGTTGGTAAATCCATCGCACAGGATTTAATTGATATCGGGATAAAATCAAGTTTAATCTAGCACCATTATTTCATTGCTAAGAAGATTGAAGAGCTTTTCCCATAATAAGAACTAAGAGTTTTATTTCTGATACGTTAATGATATATAGTATGTGATTTTTCACCTTGATAGCTATAAAATAATTCTCTTGAAGTTTGTATTTACTTTAACAGAATTAAAGATTACAATTGCTGTAGAATTAATACTAAATAAAGCAGGATAGTATTATGAATACCTTATTAAATTTTATTTTCTGCCTTTCACTTCTACCACTCAGTTTTTTATATCCACAGTGGGAAATGATAAACAGCCCTAATGCAACCCCTGATGTTCGAAATGTCGTTAGTCATCCTGATGGTTATTTATTAACGATTACAGCCCAGTATGAAGTTTTCAGAAGTGATACCAATAAAACAAACTGGCAGAAAATTTCGACAGTATCAGACGAGATAAAATGTCTTGCAGTTACGC
>JAEXTA010000170.1 GCA_023453665.1 Bacteroidota bacterium
TAATACCATTGCTGAACTTGTGCGTCAGCGTTTGCGAAAAAAATATTCTGAACTTTAGCATATAATATTAATTCATGAAAAAATTTTTACAATCCGGTGATATATTTATCTGGCTCTCGGGTATGGGGCTTGGCATCAGCCTGATTATGATATCCGGATTATTAGTATTAATTCTCTCAAACGGCAAAGATTTTTTCTGGCCATCCGAAGTTATTGAACTTCAAAGAAAGGACGGAAGAAAACAAGCCGGTGAATTGATCGCAAGTGAACCTATTCCGCTATTAAATTTGCCGGATTCACTAAAGAATAAAAACCTTGAAAGAATCCAATTAAAAATTGGTAATCGGGACCTGTATGGATTTGATTTTACCTGGATTGATGAAAGTGATATAATCAGTCAAAGTACACCAAAGTATATTGCAACAGTCGAACGACTTGAATTCGGAAATTTTTATGGCTATGTAAAACAAATACTTGTAGATGACCGTATAAAAATTGATGGAGAATCAACAGTATTTCTTAACATTGACAGGTATCTTGATTATGTAGATGATTTAAGAAGTGAGATGAAGAAGATTGAGAAGTCTGAAATCGGCGGACTAAATACAGAGATTGAAAACCTGCGGCTTGAAATTAAAAAAATTCAGTACTATGAAAAAAACAATGCTCTAGTAAAAAGTAAAATTGAAACTATAGAGAAAGAAATTTCCGGACTAAATGAATTATATCTCGTTCACCGGGCAAAAGTTGATTCACTGAATATTCTTGCATCAAAATACTCAATCAATTGCGTTGATGCTTCGGGGTCGTCAAGAACCATTCCTGTGAAAAACATTGTGCGTATTTATTATCCGAACCAGATGTCATTTACATCTCAAATAGGATTTACATTTTCAAAAATTTCTGAATTTGTATTTGACGAACCACGTGAATCAAATACTGAAGGCGGGGTTTTCCCGGCTATATTCGGTACCGTCATGATGGTCTTACTGATGAGTATTGCTGTGGTACCATTCGGAGTTCTTGCAGCACTTTACTTAAGAGAATATGCAAAACAGGGTACAATGGTTCGTCTTGTAAGAATTGCAGTGAACAATCTTGCAGGAGTTCCCTCAATTGTATTTGGTGTATTCGGGCTTGGCTTTTTTATTTACTTTGTCGGCGGAACCATTGATCAGTTATTTTTTCCTGAACGTCTTCCATCACCAACGTGGGGAACGGGAGGAATATTGTGGGCATCATTAACATTAGCATTATTAACAATGCCCGTAGTTATAGTTGCAACGGAAGAAGCTCTTGCCTCAATACCAAGAGGAGTTCGTGAAGCGGCTATGGCATTAGGCGCTACTAAATGGCAGGTTGTAAGAAGAGTGATTTTGCCGGCTGCTACACCGGGAATTCTTACAGGATTAATTCTTGCAATGGCTCGTGCTGCCGGTGAAGTTGCCCCTTTGATGATAACAGGGGTTGTTAAACTTGCACCTTCACTTCCATTTGATTCAAGTTTTCCATTCTTTCACCTTGATAGAAAATTTATGCATCTTGGATTTCATATTTATGATGTCGGATTTCAATCGCCTAATGTAGAAGCAGCTTTACCAATGGTTTATACAACTACACTGCTTCTTATCCTGATTGTTATTCTTCTTAACATCTCTGCAATGATCATAAGAGCTAACCTTAGAAAGAAGTACAAGACAGCGACATTCTAAAAAGAACATGTATATGAAAAAAGAATTCACATTGACAACAGCATTACCAACTGAAAAAAAACAGGATACATCCGATAAGATAAAAATAAGAGTGAGAGATCTTGATTTTTATTATGGTGATGCAATTGCTCTGAAAAAAATATCATTAGATATTCCAGCCAACCAGGTTACTGCATTAATTGGACCTTCAGGCTGCGGCAAATCAACATTTCTCAGATCACTTAACAGGATGAATGATCTTGTTGATGGTGTTCGTATCAAAGGTGAAATTTCAGTTGATGGTGTAGATATTTATAAATCAAAAGTTGATGTAGTTGACCTCAGAAAAAAAGTTGGAATGATATTTCAAAAATCCAATCCATTTCCAAAATCAGTTTATGAAAATGTTGCTTTTGGTTTACGTATTGGCGGAGTAAGCGATAAATCCGGTAAACAACTTGACCAGATTGTTGAAAGAAGTTTACGGCAAGCTGCAATATGGGATGAAGTTAAAGACAGGCTGCACGAGTCAGCTTTGGGTTTATCAGGCGGTCAACAGCAGCGGTTATGTATTGCAAGAGCTTTGGCTATTGAACCGGAGATTATTTTAATGGATGAACCTGCAAGTGCGCTAGATCCTATTTCAACAGCAAAAATTGAAGAACTTATCCACGAACTGAAAAAAGAATATACCATTGTTATCGTTACACATAATCTTCAGCAGGCTGCAAGAGTAAGCAACTATACCGCTTTCTTTTACCTCGGTGAGCTAATTGAATTTGATAAAACTACAAAGGTGTTTACCAATCCCGCAAAGAAACAGACTGAAGATTATGTTACCGGCAGGTTTGGTTAATCTTTTTTAATAATTATTTTTCAACAGAAAAATATTTTAAACAAGGAAATAATGGAAAGACAATTTGAACATCAGTTAGAAAAATTGAGAACGCGCGTCATTAAAATGTGCAGTTTGGTTGATGAACAGGTTGAGTTTGCGCTAAGAGCAATTGAAGAAGAAAATGTTGAACTTGCAAACCTGGTTATTGAACGGGATAACAAGGTCGATAAATTTGATCTGAAGATTGACAAAATCTGTCAGAAAATAATTGCGCTTAACCAGCCTGTTGCTATGGATCTCAGGCTGATTATGTCTTCACTCACTATTAATAATAATTTAGAAAGAGTAGGAGATATTGCGGTTAATATTTCAGAAAACTTTCTTATTCTAAAAAAGAAACCTGCGTTTATATCTCAAAGCAGATTTTATGACATGGCAAAAGTCGTAAAGATGATGATTAGAAATGCTATCGATTCATTCATTGAAAATGATGCTAAACTTGCACAGAAGGTGATCGGTACTGATACGATTCTTGATAACTATAATATCGAAAACCATAAACTGTTGATTGATATTATGAAAAAGAGCCCTGATAATATTGAAGCGGCAGTTGCATTGCTTGTTATCTGCAGGCAGATGGAACGTCTTGGAGATCATGCAACAAATATTGCAGAAGATGTATTCTTCATCGTCGAAGCACAGATGATCAAACATAAATATGAAAAATATCTGTTTAGTGAAGACAATGATGAAGATGATGATGAAGATGTGATTGCTAAAAAACCGAATGAATAATTAATTGTCCAGAATTTTTTCAATGGCTTTTTTCAATAGTATAGCCGGCTGATCTTTTGAACCCGCATTTGTCATTAAATTAAATTTTAATGCGAATAACATACCCCAGCTTAGATTTACAATAAATGAAGGCAGCTTAGGATTTAAAGGAACAATCTTACTTTTAAAACCGCTTAATAATGCTTCTTTAATTATTACTTCTTCCTTTTCGAGTAAAGATTTTACAAGCGCATTTTCATTTTCGAAACCTGAATCTTTCAAAAGAAAAAGAATTGTATCATATATCATCGAATATTTTTGGGGTACTGCTTCTTTAATAAGCAGGTAGTTGGTCAGCGTTTCCTCAATCTTGCTTTCTTCAACAGTGAATATAGTTTTTATGTCTTCAAGCAGCAGATTAACTTCATATTCAACCGAAGCAATGTATAGTTCATCCTTTGACTCGAAGTAATGGTAGATGGAAGCTTTGCCGATTCGAAGGTCGCGGGCAATCTCATTTAGAGAGGTTTTGTGAATTCCATGACGCGCAAATCTTTTTTCCGCAGCTTTTATTATCTGAAGTTTTTTTTCTTTCGCCAATTTACATCAACCTGAATTGTAATAATGTACATAACGAAATTAAGAATATTCAATGTAATGTATTAATATTTTTTGTAAATGGATTGATAATAAATGCCAGTAAAATTACCAGCATACATCCTATTAGATTGTACCATAAAAAAGAAATATCCGTAAATACAAAACAAAGTATGACGATGGCTTCAGCAGCTATTGCTGCTATGAATGCCGATGTTCCTGAAATTCCTTTAAAGTAAAATGCGAGTAAAAAGATTCCAAGAATTGTTCCGTAAAAAAGTGAACCAAGGATATTAACTGCTTCTATTAATGAACCGAGATGATTTGCAAATTCAGCGAACAATATTGCAAGCAAACCCCACAAAACAGTAAATAATTTTGTAGCCAACAAATAATGCCTGTCACTTGCTTCTCTCTTAAACATTCGTTTATAAACGTCTATTACAGATGTTGACGCAAGTGCATTGATCTCTGAAGAGGTAGAAGACATTGATGCTGAAAGTATTGCTGCAAGCACTAACCCTACTAATCCTACAGGAAGAAAGTTTAGCACAAATGTAAGGAATATATAGTTTGTGTCATTTGCATTGGATGATTCATCATTTTGACTTACAAGAGAACTAACTTTGGTTCGTATATTATTTGACTGCCCAGTAATTCTATCTAACTCTGCTTCAGCTTTTATGATTTCATTTTCATTTCCGGATTTCATTGCTTCAATCAGTTTGAGCAGATGAACTTTTTTCTCATCGCTTATTTCTGAGAATTCTTTTTCAAGTTGATAGTACTCTTGAGAATAATTGCCTGATTTTAATTTTTCTGTTTCAACCGGATTAAAAAACAACGGGGGAGTGGTAAACTGGTAAAACATAAACAACATAGCCCCGATGAAAAGTATAATAAACTGCATTGGAATTTTTACAATGCCGTTAACAAGCAAACCCAACCTGCTTTGTGTAATTGATTGCCCTGTTAAATACCGTTGAACCTGTGATTGATCTGTTCCGAAGTATGAAAGTTGAAGGAATAATCCGCCAATCAAACCTGACCAGAAACTATAACGGTTATCAAGATCAAAAGTAAAATCTATACTTTCGAGTTTTCCCATTTTACCGGCTGCCTTAATGGAATCAATAACGGATATATTTTCCGGAAGCAGATACAATATCATTCCAAATGCTGTAAACATACCGATTGTGATAACGATCATCTGGTGGAACTGAGTCCAGCCGACAGCTTTTGCGCCGCCTGTTGTTGTATAAACTATTACCAATCCGCCAACTATAAGATTAGTCAGGTATAAATCCCAACCGAGAAGTACTGATAAAATTAATGACGGTGCATAAATAGTAAGTCCGGCTGCTAGTCCTCTTTGAATTAAAAAAAGAAATGCCGCGAGTGCTCTTGTTTTAATATCAAATTTTGTTTCAAGGTATTCGTATGCAGTATAAACTTTAAGTTTGTGATAAATTGGAACTGCTGTCACTGAAAGAACTATCATTGCGATAGGTAATCCAAGATAGAATTGAACGAATCTCATTCCATCCACGTAAGCTTGTCCTGGTGTTGAAAGAAATGTAATCGCACTTGCCTGTGTCGCCATAATGGAAATGGTAATTGTGTACCACTTCATATCATTGTTTGAGAGGAGGTATCCTTTTATATTTTTACTGCCGCGACCTTTATAGACTCCGTAAGCAACTATCAATAAAATTGTTCCGCAAAGTACTAACCAGTCTAGCGTACTCATTCAAAAACTTTTGTAAAGATGTAAAAGAGAATTACCATAAAAACAAGATTACCGCCGACAACTAAATACCACATTCTCCAGGAATTAAATAAAGGCGGCTTTTCTTCTTCCGTAATATTCTGCATAAACGCCTCAGTTATTTGATGAATGTTTTTCAACACCGGCAGAAAGCATGTTCACAAAAATTCTGTAAGCGCCGGGAACACCGGCTGGTAATTGCCTCCACCACGAAATGCCTGTATAAATATAAACTCCGCTTCCATATTTTGAATATAATAATCCACCACCGGCAGGTTCTTCACCATAGTCTTTAAATGACAAAATACTTTCAAAATTTTTATCCCAGCTATTTGCAAAATAAAGTCCACGTTCCTGTATCCAGTTATCAAAATCACTTTGTGTTATTTTATTCGGGTAGTTCAGAATTCTGTGATCGGGATTATTAAACAAAACTTCACTGGATTCATCAGTCACTCTGACTCTTGATAGCTTTAATTCATACGGCGATATTTTATCAGTCACTAAACCTCTGTCAATGTTATACTGAACTATTAAAGTGCCGCCAGCCTTTACATAGTCCAGAAGTTTATTCTGCTGTTGCCCGAGTCTTTGCCTTGTATTATATGCTCTTATTCCTGTAATGATAACATCATAATCAGTTAGAGAACCGTTATCTATTTGCTCATCGTTTAATACATCAACAGAATATCCAAGCTGTGAAAGATAGGAAGGGACATCATCACCGGAGCCCATTATATAACCAATGCGATCAACATATTTTGGTAAATCAACTTTAAGCAATTTTGTTTGTGCCTTAGCCAAGACTACCTGCTGATTTATATGCTGGTATGAAATTTCTTTTATAGTGAAATCTGATTTTCCATAATTTGATTCAACAACCGCCGAAAGAAAAGTATCAGAATTATTTTGCGGCGGAGTTACTTCAACTTTAAAAGATACTTCATCATATTTATTTTCAACATTGAAAGAAAACTCAGATGGTTGTACTAACCATCCATCCGGAATGTTAAATTTTAACTTACCGGTAAGTGAATCAAAATTGCTTTTTACGGAAACATTTATTTTTCTTTTTTCGTTGCCACCAAACACAAACAGGTTATCATCAAACTTTATAGTAACAGGGGGAATTATTTCAACTGACCTATATTTTTCACCTTCTACCGGATCTGTTTTTCTGAACAGAACCGGAATGGTTATTGAAATTTCAGTACTTCCATCACTTAAATAAAAATCACATGACATTGCCGGTTCATTTACAGGATGTGTAAGCAATTGCGGATCATCAAAATTAAATAAACCTTTTCCCGGTTTATTAGTTAACCAGTAATCTTGTGAGTATGATTGAGCGTTAGATAATTGAGCCTCAGTATCATAACTGAAAAACTTATTCTCTTCAAGTTTCTGATTTATGTTTACTGTTTTATTAAATGGATTGATTACAATTTTATTTAATGTTAATGGATACTCAGAGCGGTTAACAATTCCGGCTGTTAGTTGAACATTTGCTCCGGGTGAGTAGTAATAATCTTTTGATATGCCTTCGAGCCATAATCCTGAACAATAACTTATCAGTTTTTTTACATCATTAATTTTTGTTTTTACAATTGTGTTTTGTCCAAGATTCAAAAGTTCATTATAAATACTGAACAGTTCAAGTAATATCGTGGATGGATTACTATGTTCAAATTTATTTATAGCGTTTATAACAAGTGACTGAACCTTCTCACTGTTTTTTACCCGTTTCCATGTCAGGTCTATTCCTTCAAACAGATCGGCTGCGGCAGTATCTCCACCAATTTGCAGAAAGTGATTAATATTTTCTCCGCGTCTTCCAGTTGCACCAAAACCCTGACTCTTGTGCATGCTTCTGCTCAAAGCCGCAATTTCTGTGTAGGACATCCCAAGAAGATTATTATAAGTTCCAAGATCAAGTTGTATTAGCTTTGATAAATCAGTTTTACTTGCTTCAAGAACCGGTAGCCAGCCATTCCAGAAAATTCTTTTTGGCTGCCAGGTATCAACATATTTTAGTTGTTCCGCGAATGAATTTTTATCCGCAGAAAGATTAAAAGCTTCTAATGCAAGTATTGCTGATACTGTGTGTTGTCCATGCCCTTCTTCACCTGTGGTTGGAAAACGTGTTATTATAATATCCGGTTGATAATATCTTACAATAAAAACAACATCAGAAAGAAGCTTTTGTTTATCCCATATTCTAAAAGTTTCATCAGGAGATTTTGAATAACCAAAGTCAATTGCTCTGGTAAAAAACTGTTCAGCGCCATCTAACTTTCTTGCTTCCATTAATTCCTGCGTACGGATTACACCCAGCAATTCAGCTTGTTCACTCCCGATCAGGTTTTGTCCGCCATCACCTCTTGTTAATGAAAGATAACCTGTGCGCAAAAGTTTTTCTGAATTCATATATGATAAAACTGCGGTA
Organism: Bacteroidota bacterium; assembly: GCA_023453665.1. Lineage (GTDB taxonomy): Bacteria > Bacteroidota > Ignavibacteria > Ignavibacteriales > Ignavibacteriaceae. The sequence continues at coordinate 8,115 of JAEXTA010000170.1, forward strand.
TTCTCATCATCAGGATGGGCGGCAATGTATAAAACAGAACCGGTTACATTCAGTTTTTTTAACTCAAGAAATATTTCTGATGAGCTTTTATTAAATGAAGGCTGAGCAATTGCAAAAGCAGAAAGGAGCGTTGACATAAAAAGTGTTAAGGTTTTGTAATTCATATTTTGGTATTAACAATTGATTTGGGATTAGGGATTTCTCTAACGCACATCAATTTAATATTGAGTCAAGAACGTTTACAAGATAAAAATAAATTCATTAAATAAACCGATTTATTTATATTTGCTCAACAAAATATCATCATAAAATGAATTTAGAAATTAACGGGATAAAGATTGGAGACAATAAGCCTTTTGTACTTATTGCAGGTCCTTGTGTGGTAGAAGGCGAAGAACTGACTTTATCAATTGCTAAAACAGTTAAAGAAATTACTGACCGGCTTAACATCCCATACATTTTCAAAGCGAGTTACAAAAAAGCTAACAGAACAAGCGCTTCATCATTTACCGGGATAGGGGATGAATCAGCTTTAAACATTCTTTCTAAAATTAAAACAGAACTAAAACTTCCTGTTCTTACTGACATTCACTCACCGGAAGAAGCAAAGATCGCAGCTAAATTTGTTGATGTCCTTCAGATACCTGCATTTCTTTGCAGGCAAACAGATTTACTTTTAGCTGCAGGAGAAACCGGTAAGATTGTGAATATTAAGAAAGGTCAGTTCCTTGCACCTGAAGATATGATTCACGCCGCTAATAAAGTTGCTTCAACAGGAAATAAAAAAATAATGTTGACTGAAAGAGGTACAACTTTCGGTTATCACAATCTTGTTGTAGATATGCGCTCACTCGTAATTATGAAAGAACTTGGTTACCCGGTTGTGATGGATGCTACACATTCAGTTCAGCTTCCGTCAAAAGATAATACAAGCGGAGGTCAGCCAAAATATATAAAGCCGTTAGCAAAGGCTGCTGCTGCAGTCGGAATAGATGCTTTATTTTTGGAAGTCCATCCTGCACCGGGAAAAGCTTTGAGTGATGCATCAAGCCAGTTAAAACTAAGTGAACTTGAGGATCTTCTTGTTGAGATTAAGAAAATCGATAAAGTTGTAAAAAATTATTAGAATATTTATTTGGAAGAAAATGTTTTTCCCCGTGAGTTAAGTGAAGTTGAAAAAGAATGCATCAACTTTGTTCTTCCTGAAAATAAACCCGGTTATAAACTATACAGAACATTTATCGACGAAAGTGTTATTCATGGTATTGCTTCAGGGAACAGAACTGGTTTTTTACTCGGCAGGAAAAATGTCAATCTTGATGATGGAATAAAACCGACACCGCTTTTTGCTCTTGGAAATTTGTACCTTGAAAATAAAAATGTTGAGATACTTGTCTACCAGATTTATGATGAAATAATTGAAGTGGAAATTAATTTCACTGAAGAAAAAAGTGATAACTCAAAACAAAAAAAGAACTGGACATATTCAGAATGGAATCCGGGTATGACTTCACCGGAGGACGATACTTTAGTCAGAGAGATAAAAATTTCCGGTAACGATTATACACTGGTGGTTGCCGAAAAAACAAAACGCATCTGGTTGAATGAAAGTAAATCCGGAGTGAATCATTTCATTCCGGTTACAAATTATTTCAATGAACTTATGAGATCTAAAAATATAAGAGATCCGAAAATTGCATTGAAACCCGGTGAACTATTCAATCATCTTAACAATTTCAAAGACGATGATCTTAAAAATGCTTTGATGATGTACGATAAATATCTTAAAAGGTTTTCACTAAAATCAATTTGAAGAATAAAAAGTAATGAAAAACTATTTACGAAGTTTTTCAGGAGATTAAATCTTGACACCACAGGAAATAATAAATAAAGGTAAAGAAGTAATAAGAATTGAAGCCGATGCAGTTGCAGGATTGGCTGATAGTATTAACGGTAATTTTGTTAACGCTGTTGATGTAATGTTCAACTGTAAAGGAAGAATTGTACTAACAGGTATGGGAAAATCCGGACTGATAGCCAGGAAAATAGTTGCAACACTAAATTCTACAGGGACACCGGCAATTTATCTTCACCCCACAGATGCTTTGCACGGTGATCTTGGAATGGTAAGAAAAGAAGATGTTGTTATACTTATCTCAAACAGCGGAACTACAGAAGAAATTCTTAATCTTCTGCCGATGCTTAAAAGATTAAAAGTAAAACTGATAGCAATGACAGGAAAAGAAGACGCAAAACTAGCTTCCGAGTGTGATATATTTTTGAACATAGGTGTTAAAGAAGAAGCGTGTCCACACGATCTTGCACCTACGGCTTCTACAACAGCTACACTTGCAATGGGTGACGCTTTGTCTGTAGCACTTTTGGAGAAGAGGGAATTTACTGCTGAAGATTTTGCGTACTTGCATCCCGGCGGCAGTCTTGGCAAAAGACTTTCACTGCAAATAAAAGAGATAATGATCATTGGAGAAAAAATTCCAATGGTCATTGAAAATGCGTCTATCAAAGATGTAATACTTGAGATAACATCTAAGCGGCTTGGAACAACTTGCGTAATAAATGAAAAAGGAACATTAACCGGAGTTATAACAGACGGTGATTTACGAAGACTACTTGAAAAAACATTAGAGATAAAAGATTTACGTGCGATAGATATTATGACAAAAAATCCTAAAGTGATGAAGTCAGGTTATCTTGCTTCGTTTGCGTTGCAGCAGATGGAGAATTTTAAAATCACATCTCTTATTATAGTTGATGATGATAATGTTCCCGAAGGTATTGTTCACTTACATGATTTAATTAATCTTGGACTGCGTAACAGATGAAAATATTTTTCATCATAGTTGTGGTTATGTTTTTTGCAGGTTGTACCGGTGAAAGAGTTAAACCGGCTATTGATCCTAATCTTATTGTACAGGAACTTCCGACACAGGAAAGCTGGAACTCCAAAGTAGTATTCACAGATTCAGGATATACAAAAGCGATATTATACACCGGGCATCTTCGGGTTTTCAGCAAATCAATGGAAACCTTACTTGACAGCGGAGTTAAAGTAGATTTCTATAACACAATGGAAAAAGTTTCAACAGTTTTAACATCTAAAAGAGGAAGAGTTGATGATGCAAAACGTGACCTTTATGCAATAGACAGTGTCGTTGCCGTGAGCGACAGCGGCGTTACGATAACAACCGAAGAATTAATGTGGCGCAACAAGGACAGAAAAATCGTTTCTGATAAATTTGTTACTATAATTTCGCCAAAAGAAAAAATACAGGGGTATGGTTTTGAGTCGGATCAAAGCCTACAGAATTATGTGATTTATAATATCACGTATGTTAAAAGCATCGATACAGTTAAAACAAAATAAATAAGAACAAAATAGTTGAAGTCATTATTAAAAATATTTCTGCTTACACTATTGGCGTTTAATAGTCAGTTGTGCATTAATCTTTATGCACAGGATATGATAACTGTTGTGGGTGATAGCCTAGTCGGTAAAATGATTGATGGTGAATCCATTCGCGAAGTATATGGAAATGTAATTTTGAAACAGGGAAAAGTCACGGTCACCTGCAATCAGGCAATCCAGTACATTGCAAGAAACGATGCAGAACTAATAGGTAATGTAATTGCTGTACAGGAAAATACCACCATCAAAACTGAACGAGGATTTTATTATGGAAATGAAAAAAGAACTATTAGTGAAACCGGAGTTGTTCTGGATGATGGCAAGGTAATTCTTAAAGCAGTAGTTGGAGAATATTTTTTTGATGAAGACAGAGCCTTTTTTACAAATGATGTTGTGTTGTATGATACAGTAACAACATTGTACTCGGATTCACTGACATATTTCAAAAAAGAAGACAGAACTGTCGCTACAGGTAATGTAAGGATAATTGATGCAACAAATATTATCGAAGCGGATACTTTAGAACATTTTCGCAATAACAGGATTACATTTGCAACACACAGAGTCAGAATCAGCAATAACGAAAACAACATAGTTATTTATGGAGATCATCTTGAAGACTTTGCGCAGAGATCATATACATTGATAGATAGAAATCCGCTTCTTATACAGGTTGACACCACTTATTCAATGGTTGATTCAATTGCTTCAATTACACTTGATACACTTATTATCAGGTCACAGGTGATGGAAGCATTCAGAGATACAACAAATTTATTTTATGCAAAAGATAGTGTGAAAATTATAAGAGGTGATTTCGCTTCTTCAAACGATCTGACAATTTATTACCGCGACGTCGATAAAATAATTACAAGTAAACAAAATAAAGAATCAAAACAGCCGGTTTTGTGGCAGCAAAATTCTCAGCTTACAGGTGATTCAGTTACAATTTATCTTAGAGAAAAACAGATCAGTCTCATGGATGTAGATGGTAATGCATTTATACTATCACAACATGAAATCTATAAGGATCGGTTTGATCAGACATCCGGAGACAGAGTCTCAATACATTTTAAAGAAAAAACAATTGACTACACTGAGATATTCGGAAGTGTTTACAGTATTTATTATTTATATGAAAATGATATAGCTAACGGACTAACAAAATCAACTTCACGAAATGCAATGATAAAATTCGAAGATAAAAGTGTGAGCGAAGTAAGATTGTATGGTTCACCATCAAGTGAATACTATCCGGAGAGCCAGGTTGCAGGTAAAGAGTTATCATTTACATTACCAAAATATGTTTTTTATCCGGACAGACCTGTGAAGAGTGAGTTAATATCTGATTGGATTTATGAAGATAGTGTTCCTTCAAATTATAAAATTGAAAATGGAATTCAATAAATGAACTCAACAAAACTACGAAGCGAAGACTTAGTTAAGATTTATAAAAAAAGAACTGTAGTTAATAAAGCTTCAGTTGAAGTATCAAAAGGCGAAATAGTTGGATTACTTGGCCCAAACGGCGCTGGTAAAACAACAACTTTTTATATGATAACAGGAATGATAAGACCTGAAAGAGGAAAAGTATTTCTTGATGAAACTGAGATCACCACCGTTCCGATGTACAAACGCGCAAGAATGGGAATAGGTTATCTTCCGCAGGAAGCATCAATTTTCAGAAGATTGACTGTTGAAGAAAATTTAATTGCTGTTCTTGAGATGACAAAACTCAATTCAAAAGAAAGAAAAGAAAAGTGTGAGAAACTTTTAGAAGAACTTTCAATAACTCACATTAGAAAAAGCAAAGGATTTCAATTAAGCGGCGGGGAAAGAAGAAGAACCGAAATTGCGCGCTCGCTTGCTACCGATCCCAGTTTCATTTTACTTGATGAACCGTTTGCAGGAGTGGATCCGATTGCAGTCGAAGATATCATGAACATTGTAGCAAACCTTAAGAACAGGGGGATTGGTGTTCTGATAACCGATCATAATGTTCACGAAACTTTAAGTATAGTTGATAAAGGTTATATACTTATCAACGGGGTGATCTTCAAACAGGGTAAAGCGATGGAACTTGCAG
>JAEXTA010000034.1 GCA_023453665.1 Bacteroidota bacterium
GTGCAGCACTTGTGCAGGATTATCCTGAAGTAGAGAACTATGTCAGGATAGCACCTTCACAGAATATGCTGATAAGGTACGGCGATAAGGTTTTTACAGAGAACAGATTTTTATGGGCTGATTCAATGCTGTTTGATGTGTTTACAATTCCGATTATTAAAGGCGATCCGAAAACAGCTCTCACTGAACCGCATACTATTGTACTGACTCAATCGGCAGCTAAAAAATATTTTGGAAATGAAGATCCGATTGATAAAAACTTAACATTTGAAAACGGAAGACTATATAAAGTCACGGCAGTGATTGAGGATTGTAAACCAAACTCACACTTCCATTACGATATGATCTCTTCGATGAGCACACTCGAAGGAAGCAGGAATACATTCTGGATCAGTAATAATTTTTATACATATGTGCTTTTCAAAGAGGGTTATCCGCCTGAACAGTTTAATGAAAAACTTCCCGATGTTGTGGAAAAATATGTAGGTCCGCAAATGGCACAGGCGTTAGGTGTTAGTTTTGATAAACTATCTGAGTTAGGTAATAGTTATGAATTCATCATGCAGCCTTTGAAAGATATACATCTTAAGTCTGCGCTTGACTATGAAATTGAGCCAAATGGCAATATCGAATACGTTTATATTTTTTCAATCATTGCTGTGTTTATACTGATAATAGCCTGTATAAACTTTATGAATCTTGCAACCGCAAGATCATCAATGCGTTCAAGGGAAGTCGGAATTAGAAAAGTACTTGGTTCAAATATTTATCAGCTGGTAAGACAATTTTTAACCGAATCGGTTTTATTAAGTACAATATCAATGCTGCTTGCGGTAATGTTTGTTGAATTACTGCTTCCGTTATTTAATCAGTTGTCTGGAAAAAATTTAGAAACTGCTTACTTTACTAACTGGACATCGCTACCATTGCTTGCTGCAATAGCGCTGCTTGTCGGAGTGATTGCAGGAAGTTATCCTGCATTTTATCTATCACATTTCCAACCGATCGAAGTTTTGAAAGGCAAATCATCTTCAGGAAAGAAAAGCGCATGGTTAAGAAGCGGATTGGTCGTATTCCAGTTTTCAATTTCAATTATACTTTTTATTGGAACTATAGTAGTATATACACAACTGGGTTTTGTGCGTGAAAAAAGATTGGGCTTCGATAAAGAGCATGTTCTTGTAATTGAAAGATCCTGGGCGCTTGAACAAAAAGCCGAATCATTCAGAAATGAACTAATGTCGAATCCGAATATAGTTAGTGTAGGAAACACCGGGTCAATGCCGGGACAAATTTACGGGCAGACAGTATTCCAACCCGAAGAAAGACCCATTGAATCAAAATATCCTTTATCTGTTTCTGTGTCAGGATATGAATTTGCTAAAACGCTTGGTATAGAGATGGCTGATGGAAGATATTTTTCAAAAGAATTTCCTTCCGATTCAATGTCAATTGTAATCAATGAGACTGCTGTAAGATTGATGGAATTAAAAGATCCTGTTGGTAAGAGATTATTAATGATTGGTCCAACACCCGAAGAAAGTATTGCGTTCACAATCGCCGGCGTAGTTAAAGATTTTCATTTTGAATCTTTGCACCAGGCTATAAGACCATTGGTGATATTCCTGCGTGCTGATGATAACGCATATACTTGCATAAGATTAAAACCCGGAGAGATAGCCAAGTCAGTTTCATTTATAGAATCGAAATGGAAATCATTCGTGCCTGACAAACCATTTATATATTATTTCCTGGATGAAAATTTTGACCGCCTTTACAGAACAGAAGAAAGAACCGGTGAAATATTTACAGTCTTTTCAGTGCTTGCAATTTTTATTGCCTGCCTGGGGCTATTTGGACTTGCAGCATTTACTGCAGAAAGGCGAAGCAAGGAAATAGGAATAAGAAAAGTTTTAGGCGCATCAACACCAACTATTGTTTACCTGCTTTCAAAAGATTTTACCAAATGGGTTTTGATTGCAAATATTATCGCGTGGCCGGTGGCTTATTACATTACAACAAGCTGGCTTGAACAATTTGCTTACAGAGTTACACCAGCTTTGACAACCTTTGTACTTGCAGGTTTACTGGCACTGTTTATCGCAATTACAACCGTAAGTTTCCAGGCAATAAAAGTAGCAATTGCTAACCCCGTTGATGCTTTGAGGAATGAATAATTAATAATCCGGAGTAAAGATGTTTAGTAACTATCTTAAAATTGCAATTCGGAATTTGTTAAAAAACAAAGTTCATTCGGCAATAAATATTTCCGGTTTAATAATCGGAATGATTTGTGTCGTACTGATTTTCCTGTTTATCAAAGATGAACTAAGTTATGATCAACATCACTCTAAAAAAGATAGAACATTCAGAGTAATTGAAAAGATAGATACCGAAGGGCAGGGTGAAGAATCATCAAGTAATCCATTTCCGGTTGGACCAACTTTGTTTAATGATTATCCTCACCTGATCGAATCATACGTCAGGTTCTTTAACTTTCAGGCGCCGTCATTAACACTGCAGGTTGGTGATAATAAAATCAATGAGAAGCGAATCTACTTTGCTGACTCTACTGTGTTTAAAGTTTTTGATTTTCCTTTGCAGAAAGGTGATCCCGCAACTGCGCTCGCAAATCCTAACTCGATCGTTCTAACAAAACATATCGCAAAAAAATATTTCGGTGATGAAGATCCCATCAACAAAACAATGTTGTTTGAAGGACAATTCAGTTTAAAGGTAACTGGTTTGTTTGATGATCTTCCGCCTCAAACACATTTTAATTTTGACTGTCTTATTTCATTCACAACTGTTTACAACATTTACGGACAGGGGATTAACAACAACTGGGTATGGAATCCAAACTGGACTTACATAGTATTAAAAGAAGGTGTAAGTAAAGAAGAACTTGAATCACAGTTCCCTGAGTTTATTAATAAATATTATCCGGCATTTATAAAACCGCAAATCACTCACTATCTGCAGCCATTGACCGATATTCATCTTAAATCAAAACTTGATTATGAGATGCAGCCAAACAGTGATGAAACCGATATCTACATTTTCGGAATTATAGGATTTCTAATACTGCTTATTGCCTGTATAAATTTTATGAATCTTGCAACTGCCAAGTCTGTCAACCGGGCAAGAGAAGTAGGAATGAGAAAAGTTCTTGGGGCAAACCGTGCACAGCTTATCAAACAGTTTTTAGGTGAATCAATTTTAATGAGCCTGATCGCTGTAATTCTTTCAATATTAATTATTGAGTTACTGCTGCCATTGTTTAACTCACTCTCCGGAAAAAATTTTAGCGCCGGATTATTATCTCAGCCTTTGTTATTGCCTGTCCTGCTTTTATTCGGAGTTTTTGTCGGATTGATTGCTGGCATTTATCCGGCTTTCTTTTTATCCGCTGCTGAACCGGCTGTTGTATTAAAGGGAAAAAAACTCGGGATCAGAAGTGAGTTCTTCAGAAAAGGACTTGTTGTTTTACAGTTTACCATTTCACTCGGACTCATAATAAGTACAATGATTATTTATGACCAGTTAAACTTTATGAAAACTGCTGACCTTGGTTTTAATAAATCCCAGGTACTTATACTTCCAACCCGTCCGCCTATCATTCCCAAAGCTGAAAGTTTTAAAGAAGAAATTTTAAAGAACCATAATGTTTTGAACTTCACTGTGATGAATGAGATTATAGGCGAACATCATAACACACACGAGTTTAATTACGAAGGAATGGAAGCAGGGAAGTGGATTTATTTTCCGGCATTGATGGTTGATGAAAAATTTGTTGAGACATTTAATATCAAAATAATTGCAGGAAGAAATTTTTCAAAAGAAATATTAACGGATGATTCACTTGGAATCCTGATAAATGAATCTATGGTTAGGCATCTTGGTTGGGGTTCACCCGATGATGCAATAGGAAAACAATTTTATACTCCCCTCGGTAAAGAGATTGTGATCGGTGTTTTCAAAGATTTTAATTTTGTATCGCTTGTCGAGCCGATTGGTCCCTTCGTTCTTGATATGCCAGCGAAACCATTTATCGGGTTTTTCAAAAAGTTTTTCGCAGTGAAAATTTCCGGCAATGAAGTTAATGCAACATTAAAATACCTGGAAAATACATGGTCATCATATTTCCCAGAGTATCCGTTTGAATATTCTTTTCTGAATGAAAATCTTAGTCATCTTTATAAATCGCAGGATAATCTTGGCGCACTGATAGGATATTTTTCTTTACTCGCAATAATTATTGCTTGTCTCGGTTTATTTGCTCTTGCATCGTTCACTGCTGAAAAAAGAACAAAAGAAATCGGGATAAGAAAAGTGCTCGGATCAAGTGTTGCCGGTATAATCGGGCTTCTGTCAAAAGAATTTTTAATCCTTATAATAGTCTCAAACATAATAGCGTGGCCCGTTACATATTTTATTATGAACAACTGGCTTGAAAGTTTTGCTTACAGAACGTCAATCAATCTGTTTACTTTTATCTCAGCAGGTTTACTTGCAACAATAATTGCGTTGTTGACAGTAAGCTATCAGTCAATAAAATCAGCATTGGCTAATCCGGTAGAATCTTTAAGAAGTGAATAATCTTTTATAAAAAACGAAAGGAATTATCATGAGCGAGATTTGTGTTCCCATACCGCATTTTACCGGTAACCAGATTGCAGAAGTTGAAGTAAAAATCGGCGAAAGCAAAACCAAGCTAAACTTCCGGCTTGAATCATTTCCATGGCATTCGGATGAAGACCTTAAAGAAGAAAGGCATCATGCATCCGAAGCTAAAATTCTCAGTCTTAAAAGTATGATTGAATCATATGATAAAAGCTGGGAGCTTGTTCAGATACTGACACCAACAGCAGGCGCAAACCACATCCAGGTATTATTCCGACAGCGCAAATCCGGTTAACTGTAAACTTTACATTAATTTTTTTATGAGGAATGTTATGCTCCTGAGCTATTTAAAAATCGCTTTGAGAAACCTTGCCAAATTTAAAATCTATTCGTTTATAAATATTGCCGGACTTGCTGTCGGTATGGCATGTTGTATTCTTATACTTATTTATGTTTTTGATGAACTTAGTTACGACCGCTTTCATAAAAACTCTGACAGGATTTACAGAGTTGCAGTAAATGGTGCATTGGGTGAAAATAATTTTGATGCTGCTGTTTCACCACCGACTTTGCGCAACCATTTAATGACAGACTATCCCGAAGTGAAAGGTGTAACCCGCGTTAAGAATTTCGGGTTTCCTGTAATGAGGTATGGTGATAAAGTATTCAGCGAAGAAAAATTTTTCTGGGTTGATTCAACTTTCTTTGATGTGTTTACAGTTGAGTTTGTTAAAGGTGATCCAAAGACAGCTCTTAATCAGCCTGAAGCTGTTGTACTCTCAGAGCGAATGGCTCAGAAATATTTTGGAAATGAAAACCCCGTCGGAAAATTAATTAACTCGGATAACAGGCGTGATTATAAAGTTACAGGCGTGGTTAAAGAGTTTCCTGAGAATTCACATTTTCATTTTGATTTTCTGGCTTCATTATCATCATATCCTTTTATTGATCAGCAGGGCTGGCTGAGTAATGATTTTTATACTTACGTGCTTCTGCAGGAAGACTATCCCTCCGAACAGTTTGAAGCAAAGTTAAGTGAAATTGTTAATACACATGTCTGGCCGGTGATTGAAAGGTTCCTGAATGTACCAAGGGAAGATCTGAAAAAGAGCGGCGCAAAATATAGTTATATACTTCAGCCGATGACTGATATACACCTTCATTCAAACCTTGATGCAGAACTTGAACCAAACAGCGATATAACATACGTCTATATTTTTTCGTTGATTGCTTTCGGGATATTGATGATCGCTTGCATAAACTTTACAAATCTTGCTACTGCACGTTCTGCAAACAGGCTGAAAGAAATCGGTGTCAGAAAAACTTTAGGTTCAAGCAGGAATCAATTAATAAAACAGTTTTTAACCGAATCAATTCTTATGACGGCAATTGCTGTGGTAATATCCCTGATCGTTATTGAACTAGCCCTGCCTTACTTTGGTGAGCTTGTAAATAAAAATCTGAAGTTCGGATTATTTTCAAATTTATTTTCTATACCGCTTTTGCTTTTATTCAGTGTTGCTGTCGGTACATTCGCAGGCGGTTATCCGGCATTGTATTTATCATCATTCAATCCCATAAAAGTTTTAAAAAAAGAAACAGGACATTCAGGCAAAAATCCATGGTTAAGAAATATTCTTGTTGTAATCCAGTTTGCTGTATCAATAACCCTTTTTATCGGGACAATGATTGTGTACAACCAGCTTAATTATATAAGCAACAAGAAATTAGGATTTAATAAGGAACAGGTTATAGTCGTTAAAAAAACTGATGATATCGGAAGAAGCATTGCAAGTTTCCGGAATGATTTGAAATCATTACCCGGAGTTGTTAACGCAAGCAACAGCAATAATATTTTCGGTGAAGATTTTGGAAACACGCCATATAAAATTTATGGCACAAATGAAAACCGTCTTATAAATATAATGTTTGCCGATTACTACTTTGCGCCGGTTTATGAATTTGAAATGGCAGCAGGAAGATTTTATTCTGAAGAATTCGGGTCAGACACTTCATCTATTGTATTGAATGAAACCGCTGCAAGAGAATTCGGAATACTAGATGATCCTATTGGAAAACAAATCGTACGCGCACATGCTGAAACAGATACGCCATTTGTTTTCACCGTAGTAGGTGTGATGAAAGATTTTCACTTCCAGTCACTTCATAGAAGAATTCAGCCGATAATTATTCATCTCTTCTTCTCACAGGGTTTCGGAAGGAATATGTCTGTGAGAATTACACCGGACAATATCGATAAAAAACTTGAAGACATAAAAAACGTCTGGCATAAGTATGCAGGCAACCAGTCATTTGAGTACGTATTTTTTGACGATGACTTTGCAAAAGTTTATGAAGCGGAAAGAAGAACCGGAGTTATAGTAACGGTTTTTTCTGTTCTTGCAATTTTAATTGCGTGTTTGGGACTATTAGGGCTTGCAGCATTTACAACTGAACAACGCACCAAGGAAGTAGGAATAAGAAAAATTCTCGGAGCTTCTGTTCCAAGCATAGTAATTTTATTACTTAAGGACTTTGCAAAATGGGTGATCATATCAAACATTATAGCATGGCCGATAGCTTACTTTGCTTTAAATATGTGGCTTGAAGATTTTGCTTACAGGATAGAGATAAGTGTGTGGACGTTTATCACCTCAAGTTTGATTGCAATACTTATTGCTATTGTAACTGTTAGTTATCAATCAATTAAAGCTGCTGTTTCTAATCCTGTTAAATCTTTAAGGTATGAATAGAACTGATTTAAATATGTCAGGCAAGATTTTAAAGGAGAACCTATGATTAAAAGCTATTTAACGATCGCTATCAGAAACCTTAAAAAGTATAAAGCATATTCTTTTATAAATATTATAGGGCTGGCGATTGGTTTAGCCTGCAGTATTCTGATAATGCTTTATGTTGTCGACGAATTAAGCTATGATCAGTTTCATGAAAAGAAAGACCGCACATTCCGTGTCACGAGGGAATGGTTTAATACCGATGGTACTTCAAGTTTACACCTTGCACGTGTTGCACCTCCTATCGGTCCGCTGCTAAAGCATGATTTCCCTGATCTTGTTGTTGATGTCGTTAGAGTACTTTCAGATTATTCAACTCTATTGAAGGTAGGGGATAAAAATTTTGTTGAAGATAAATTTTTCTGGGCGGAAGAAAATATCTTCAAAATATTTTCATTTGAAATGATTGAGGGAGATCCTAACACTGCACTAAAAGATCCGAAGTCAGTTGTGTTGACTGAGTCATCTGCTAAAAAACTTTTTGGCAGTACAGATGTATTGGGTAAATATATAAGGTATGAAGATGAGGGTGATTTAAAAGTTACGGGAATCGTAAAAGATGTTCCGCGCAACTCACATTTCAAATTTGATTTTCTTGGTTCATTTGTAACACTAGTAAATCTGCTTCCTGCGAATACATTAACAACCAACTGGGGAAGCAATAACTATTTGACTTATGTATTACTTCCATCCGAAGTACCGGGTGAAGTGTTAAGTGAAAAGTTTCCGGATTTTTTAGACAGACATTTAACTCAGTTTATTGAGACAATAACAGGGCAGCCACCGGTAAATAAACCAAGTAAGACAAACAAACTTCATCTTCAAAAACTTACCGATATACATTTACACTCACATCTGACCACCGAACTTGAAGAAAACGGCGACATTAGTAACGTGATTCTTTTTTCTGCTATCGCGTTTTTTATTTTATTCATCGCATGTATTAATTTTATGAACCTCGCAACAGCGAGATCGGCCAGAAGATTTAAAGAAATTGGCATGCGAAAAGTTTTAGGTGCGGCCAGGAACCAGTTAATCAAACAATTCCTTGGAGAGTCAGTTATAATATCATTTATTGCGCTGATCATCGCTGTTACAATTGTTGAACTAAGTCTTTCACCATTCAATAATTTTATACATAAGGAACTTGAATTAAATTTGTTGAACAACCCGGTTGTTCTCTTTTCTATAATCACATTGACAATATTAGTGGGTGTAATTTCAGGCAGCTATCCGGCATTTCATCTTTCTTCTTTCAGTCCTATAAGAGCGCTAAAAGGGGGCAAGGATACTTCGGGTAGAAGTTTATTCAGATCATCACTTGTTGTTGTACAGTTTGTGATTTCAATCGGATTGATAATCAGTATGGGTATTGTCTGGGATCAGATGGATTATATTAAAAACCAGAAACTCGGTTTGAATAAAGATCAGATAATAATCTTAAGTACGGATGCCAGAATGCGTGAGAATATTGATGATGTAAAAAACCGGTTGAAACAAAATTCTTCAATTCTTAAAGTAGCTTCTTCAGATCTGGTCCCGTCGGATATGCTTATTAATTCACTTGGCGGTCAGATTTATGATGAAGGAAAACCCGCACCAGTTGGTTTCAGATTAGCTATGGTGAGAATGGACGATGACTTTCTGGATACCTACGAGATACCAATTCTTGCCGGCAGAAATTTTTCAAAAGATTTTGCTACAGATGATTCAGCCGCATTCATTTTAAATGAAGCGGCAATTACTCAGCTTGGATGGAATTTACAGGATGCTGTTGGTAAACAATTAATTTATGGGGGAAGAGAGGGTAAAGTTGTTGGTGTAGTTCAAAATTTTAATTTCGAATCTCTCCATAATTCTATAGTGCCGATGATTTTGTTAAATCAGAATTTAGCCGGCTTACAGATGTCCGTTAAAATCAGAAGCGAGAACATTCAATCAACAATAGAATTTCTTAAAGATATGTGGGCTGAGTACAGACCGGATTATCCTTTTGAATTTTCATTTCTGGATGATGAGTTTGCATCATTATATGAAGCTGAACAAAAGCTTGGTGATATCTTCGGATTGTTTTCAATGCTTGCAATTTTTATTGCGTGTTTAGGTTTACTCGGGCTTACTTCATTTACCGCCGAGCAAAAGACAAAAGAAATTGGGATAAGAAAAGTATTAGGAGCCACGACTTCGGGAATAGTTCTTATGTTCTCAAAAGAATTTTTGAAACTTATAGTTATAGCGAATATAATTGCCTGGCCGTTAACCTATTATCTGATGAACATCTGGCTTGAAGATTTTGCGTACCGAATTTCAATACAACCAAGTACTTTTATAATCTCAGGGTTCATTGCATTAGGAATTACAATACTTACTGTGAGCTATCAGGCAATTAAAGTAGCGATGTCCAATCCGGTAAAATCGTTGAGGTATGAATAACGTATTTATAAAAAGAAGAAAGTTATTTAAAATATTCTTTTAATTTTAGTAATGCGGGTTGATATCCGAGTTCGCCGGCTTTTAATAAATCCTCGCGTCCGCCGGATATATCGTTAACTATAAGTTTAACAATTCCGCGGTTAAAATAAGTTCGTGGATTACCAGGAGTAATAAGAACTGCTGCATTAAAATCATCAATTGCCTGGTTGAAGCTGTCGAGTTGTGCGTAAGTTGTTCCTCGTTTAAAGTATGAAGCAAAATGATTGGGGTTGAGTTCAATTAATTTGGTAAAATCCTTAACGGCTTCAATCTGTTTTGATAATTTAAGTTTAGCACATCCGCGGTTAAAATAAATTTCAGTGTAGTTTTGATTCAGACTCAAAGCCATATTAAAGTCATCAAGAGCCCCGCTAAAATCTCCTATACAATATTTTGATAGTCCGCGCCGGTAATAGGTAACTGCATAACCTGGTTTTAATTCGATTGATTTTGTAAAATCTTCAATTGCACTTGCAAAAATTTTTAGTTTTGCCTTTGCCATTCCTCGGTTATAGTAAGCTTCCTCATAATTAGGTTTCAGTCTGATCGCTTTACTGAATTCTTCTATGGCGCCTTTGTAATCATCAACAAATTTTTTCTTTTCACCGCGAATATTGAATTCGATATGGTCTTCGCTACCGCCGGTAAAGATATTCCCTATTTTAGAAAATAATTTCAATTATATACGCAGGTTTAAATTGTATGTATAGAAAAGCAGATACTGCAAAGTTTTTTAATGATGATTCTTAACTATTAAGATACTAAAAAATTATCAGAGTGTACAAAAAAGTCCGATTAAATTCATTTAGAGAAATCAGATAAAAGGAGTGACATCACTGATTGATCAGAGAAAAATCTTTTACCCAGAAAATTTCGCAGGCTCCTTCGCCCGAGTCATTCCGGCTTAAGGAACTTTTCCATACCCATCCCTCATCCGAATTAACTTTTACAAGATATCCCCTGAGTTCAACCAGGCTGCCCCGCTTTATTTTACTTATGGATTCATCAATTGATTCATTATCTGGAATAATATGCATGTTAGCGCTGTTGTTAACGATTATGCCTTGAGTGGTTTTAATTGTTTTTGTTTTCCAATAGTACCAGCGATTACTCTGACGTATTTCAATCTTATCAAGGTTTGATTGATCGGACATTGGTCCCCAGCCAAGTGCCAGGTCAACAGGCGATAGTTTGCTTTCTTTTCCCATATAATAATTTTCATAACTTAGTACGCGGGCTTTAAGGTGAAACTCAGCCATTGGCGTTATTGTGAATTCTTCGTGTGTCCATGGTTCAGGTTTTTTAAGCAGGATTTGCTCAGGTTGCTCTTCTATCAAAACTCCGGGGTTATAACGGATTTCGCTTTCAGGAATGGAGAAATAAATTACTGCACTAACAATTATTATAAGTACAACAGTGATTGATTTGTTTATAGCCATAATGATTTAAAAGATCTAAGATCATCCATGCAAAAATTACATTTACAGTCACTTTTACATTCAATGAAAATGAATTTTGGCAGATTTATTCAGGATAAATTATCCCCGCTTCATTTTAATTAAAATAATCGCCTTAGTAAGATTATCGCATACAAGTAAAAATAATTGAGGTAAATTTTAACAATAAAGGTGCCATAAGGAGTGGTATATTAATTTCAGAATTGTAAAACCAGAACTCTGCCCCGCGCCCGCCTTTTAACACAACTCCGGTAAAATTGTGCTGAAATTAAGACGAGGGGTTTGAGTTCCTTCTGCAGCTTCATTACTTAGGAGGGTTATGAACAATCTTTCTTATAGTATCAAATTGCAGGTAGGGATATTCTTCCCTTATAGAATCAATTGCATCTCCGGTTTTGATTTTTGTAGCGCGAAGCAATTTGAACTTTTTACGTATTTCATAATCGCGGACCGATTTTTCGTTGATTAATCCTTTACTCATCAGCAATTCGTAAATATCGTCGCTGATTAATTCACGCAGAGGATTCTCAAGCGTTTTGGTTTGATTTGTGTTTTCCATATCGCATCCCTTTCATTACTGTTAAACATTAGTAAGTTCAGTTCAAAGATTTTTTTATCACTTAACAAACCCGGGATGTAGCTGCTAATTCTCATCACATCTCATTGCAAGGAAAGAACACATCCCGGGCAATATCACTAATCATTCCATCCGGTTTTAGTCTGCCGGATTTCTGATGATAAAGTACTTGTGTGAACCTTCGTTAACAACAGCACGATTATGTAAAAATATTTATGAAGAATGTCCGGAAAGAGAATTACCCGCATAAATGTGCAGGTAATGTGATAAGCGGTTTGTTTTGAGTGTTAAATGATCTTTTTTCTTATTGCTTTTGCAACTGCCTCTGACTGTGAATGAACGTGAAGCTTTTTATAAATATTTCTTATATGATGCCTTACGGTATCTACACTTATAAATAGAGAATCAGCAATTTCCTGGTAATTACTGCCGTCAGATAAATGATTAAGTACTTCCTTTTCTCTTTGTGACAGATCATAATCGGATGTGTCACCATAAAATTTTTTATTTTTTTGAAAGGTTGTTATAACCTGTCTTGCAATATTTGAACTCATCGGCGAGCCACCTTCATAAATGTCTTTAATAGCTTCCAGAAGTTTTGTAGGTGGAGTTTTTTTTACAAGATAACCGCATGCTCCAGCACACAATGCTTCGTAAACTACGCTGCTTTCCTCATACACCGTTAACATAAGAATGTTTAATTCAGGATTGATCAGTTTAGCCCTTTTAACACCTTCAATACCGTTCATGCCCGGCAAACCAATGTCCATAAGAACAACATCAAAATTCATAAAATCCTTATCGTGAAGAAATTTTTCGCAGTTGGAAAAAGTATGGTTGCAAGAATATTCCGGAGTGCCGTTTATCAATGCAGCAAGTCCTTCACGGATTGTCTGGTTATCTTCAACTATTGCTACGTGTATCATTATAAAAATGTTCCGGTTTCAGTTTTTGCTGAGATTAATTATACCCTGAAAAAAATTTCTTTTATTTGAATGACCAATAAACTTAACAGTTGTACCAGTACCGGGTGAAGTTTTCCATTTAATCCTTCCACCTGTTGTTCTGGCTCTTGATTCAATATTTTTCATTCCATTTCCAGCCATCATATTTATTTCATTCATACCAATTCCGTCATCAACAAGTGTCATTTCAATCGCATCGCCCCTAACATTTGCATCGAGTATAAGGTTTTTACATCGGCTGTGTTTTATGCTATTGTTGATAGCTTCCTTAAATATCAGGAACAAATTTTGCCTGTATTCCATCGGCAGTTTTACGTTAGACAATTTTTCAAGGTTGGAAGTTTTAAATGAAACTCCTGTTGAGTTCAGAATTTCATCATAAGAATCTTTAAGCCTGATTATAAGGTCGTGTAAAGAATCACGTTTAGGATTTACAACCCAGACTATATCGCTCATTGTGTCAACCAATTGTCTTGCGGTTTCACTTATCATCTGAAGTTTTTGAGAAGCATTTTGTTTTTCTTTACTTATTTCGTTTACAACCAGCTCAGAGAGTATTGAAATTTCTGTGAGCCCTGAACCTACGTTATCATGAAGATCCGCAGCAAGTTTAGTTTTTAATTTTTCAATTGCAAGCAGGTTTTTTATCCTTATTGTACTGATGTAATAAATAAACAGCGCCGCGAAAAATATTGTGATAAGCAGAAACCACCAGGTTTGCCAAAACGGCGGGCTGATCAGTATTCTTATGGAAACTCCGGCTTCATTCCAAACGCCGTCATTATTACTTCCTTTAACCCGAAAAACGTATTCGCCGGGAGAAAGGTTTGTATAGTTTGCAATACGTAGATCTGAACCGGTATAGCGCCATTCATTCTCTAATCCTACAAGCATAAAAGCATAACGATTGTCAGAAGGATTTGTAAAATCTAATGCAGCAAATTCAAAGGTTAGAAAATTTTCATTGTATGCTAAGTCTAATTCATTATGTTCACCTGCCACAGGGTGATTAAATATATTTATAGAAGTAATAACAACAGGCGGTAAATTCTGGTTTTCAATGATACTGTCAGGATAAAAATAATTTATACCACCAACACCACCGAAAAACATTTCACCGTCATTTGCTTTAAAATATGCGCCGCCGCTGAATTCCAGGCTTTGCAATCCGTCCTGTAGATCATATTGTGTGAACGCCTCATTAACCGGATCAAATTTAAAAATTCCATTGTTTGTGCTCATCCAGAAAATATAGTGATCATCTTCAAGTACGCCATATACAACACCTCCAATCAGTCCTTCTTTTTCCGAATATCTTTTAAAAGTACCTGTCGTTTTATCTAACTTATTTAAACCACCTCCATATGTACCTGCCCAAACAGTTCCTTTTGAATCTTCAAAAACTGACATTACTCTATTATTGCTTAAAGAATTATTGTCATTGGGGTTATGCATAAACCTTTTAAATTTTTTTGTTCTTTTATCGAAGCTATGTAATCCGCCTCCGAAACTACCGATCCATAGAGTACCATCTTTTCCTTCATATAAAGAGTAAACTCTGTTGTCACTTAATGATGTTGAATCGCCCGGGACATTTTTTAAAGAGTGAAAAACAATAACCTCTTGCGGATTACCTGAGATGTCGGCATAATTTAACCCGCCGCCAAAAGTGGCAAGCCACATAACAGAATTTGAATCGATGTATATATCCTGTATCTGGTTTGCACCTATTGAGTTTGGGTTATCAGGTTCATGTCTGAAATGTTTAAAAGTATTTAATTTTTCGTTAAAGCAGTTAAGCCCGTTGCTGTAATTACCGATCCATAGATTACCAAATTTATCTTCCGCTATAGATCTGTTATGATAATCAGTAACAGAATTTTTTCCCGGCATATAACTTTTGAATTTATTTTTTTCACGGTCATAACTATTCAAGCCGCCTTTATAAGTGCCAAACCATAAAACATTATTTTTGTCCTTATGAATTGCCCAGACAACATTATCATTCAAACTGTTTGGATTACCCGGAACATTTTTTATTGTCCCGAATTTAATTTTATTCTTTTCAAGTTTGTTAATACCCTGACCAAGATGAGTACCAACCCATATAATGCCGGACTTATCACAATAAAGTGACAATACATCATTATCACCAATAGAATTTGAGTTAAAAGGATCGTTAGTGAAGCGCATAAACGATTTCGATTTTTTATCAAACTTGTTCAATCCGCCGCCAAAAGTTCCTATCCACAAAGTACCGCTTTTATCCTGAACTATTGCCATAACTGTATTATTACTCAGGCTTGATACATCACCGGGAATATTTTTATAATTGCTAAAAACTATATCACCATGAATTGAACTACGTGAGCCGCGCGATAGTTTGTGCAGTCCTCCATAATAAGTTCCTATCCAAACATCTTTTTCGGTGTCTTCATATAAGGAAATAACCTTATCATCACTTAAACCTTTGGGTCCGGTTCCAGCTTTAAAGTGTTTGAAAGAAAATCCGGTTTTATTACGGATAACATTATTTAATCCGCCGCCAAAAGTTCCTATCCAAATCTCACCATAACTATCAATCAGAACCTTTGTTATTCTGTTAAAACTTAGTCCGGATACATTATCGGGAGAATAGTAGAAATGCTGATAAGTTAAATTGTTCCTGTTAAAACGGAAAAGTCCTTTACCCCAGGTGCCAATCCATAAAAAGCCTTCACTATCCTCTGCTATAGAAGTGATTGAATGATTATCATTTCTTGAAAATGAGATCGGGTACTCATAGTATTGATCCGGTATTGTATATTTTAATTGGATGGTGTCGATGAATGCAATATGCGTAAATGTGTTTGAACTACGGTTATAAAGATTTAGAGTTCCGTCAATTGTTCCGATCCAGAGATTCTTTTTACTGTCCTCAAACATACACGTTATTCTGTTGTCGGATAATTTTGCGGAATCACTTATTGAACTTGTGTAAACGGTGAATGTGTAGCCATCATATTTATTAAGCCCGAATGCCGTGCCGAACCACATATAACCTTTGTGATCCTGGATTATTGATAGCACAGTCGTTTGCGATAATCCGTCTTCAATTTTCAATTGACGAAAAGTGTATTCATCACCGTTTGGATAAAGGGGGAACGCTAATGAAAGGAATAAGAATAATCCGCAAAATATTCTGAATAAGAAATTCATATTATCCGGCACAAAAGTTAAACTGTACTTTAGTACAACATAATTCAGAGTACTATGAGTTTCAACAGGAAAGATTTTTTATTGCATAGACTAATTTTTACGGAGTTTCCGAAATTTCCTGTTTCATTTCGTGATACCAATCGTACCAAGGCTTCGTGTAAGGAACTGCTGTTATCTTTCCGCCAAAGCCCATATAACGGTAAGTGAACATTTGAACATTCGTAAGTTTTAATTTTGCCAAAGCTGATTCATTCATCTGAACTTTATATTTTCTGGCAAGTTCTTTTGTAAAGTCATTGTATTTTGATTCAAGCTTCTCTACAAAAAGATCATTTCTTATCTGGTCTTTTGCTTCCTCAAACGATTTTGTGAATGAACTTTTACTCTCAATCTTTTCAAGAACTTTAAATACTGAATATCCTTCCGGAGTATTCAACGGACCATAAACATCACCCACATTTAAAGTGCCGGCAACCTTTCCGATTTCTCCGAACATTGTAACGGGGAATAATCCAAAATCTCCGCCGCGTTCCTTGACCCATTTGCGGTTAGTATAAATGACAGCAAGCTGCTTAAAATCAGCACCGGTTTCAATTTCATTTAATACCTGCTCAACGATTTCAAGCTTGTCTGTAAGTACTTCTGCAATATTAACCTGTGTTACGGATGAACTATCTTTTATGGTTTTAAGATATCTCTGGTAAACTTCATCTTCGCTTACTTTTGTAGAATCAGTGAAATTATTTCTTAATATCTGAGCCAGGTAATTTTCTTTCCAGAGTTGAATATCTTTTTTTACTTCAGGAAGATTATTTAATCCTTGTTTATAACCCTCACGTGTTATCAATTCTTTCTCTGTAAATGATTTTACAGAAGCAGCAAGTTTGTTTTCAACTACAGAAGGTGATTTGCTATTAACAATAAAGCCGGAGAGATTCAAACTGTACAGGTATTCTCTCAGTGACATTGGATCGTTTTCAAATTTAATAAAGGGAGAATTTATGGTCTGTTCCGGAAGGGAAACGAGTATATCGCGAACATCAAATTCATTTAACGCAAATAAGCCTGATGTATCTTTTTTAGTTTTGGTAGTAATTATCTCAACAACTTTATCTGAAAGCGATCTGAATATCTCTTTATCAATATCAACAATTTTTTCTGAAAGAATTTTATTCAGATATTCATTTACCTCTTTCATTGCACGGCGTTCTTTAGTTCTTGTCCTGACAAATGTATTGTACTTTTGATTTTCTTCAGCGGTAATTTTTGGGGGAATAATTTTGTTCAACCTGAAAATAAACCAGCCGGAATTATTTTTTAACGGCGAAGTATATTGTCCCGCTTTTAATGAATAAAGGCTGTCTTCAATCATTTCATCACTAAGGTCGCCAAACGAGATGTAAAGAGGATCTTTTGAAGAAAAATTGTTGTGTATATTTTTTAAGGAATCAAAACCAGCGCCGCTTTTTAACGATTGATAAATAGAATTGATTGCAGTTGAATCTTCAGAACTGAACACATCAAGTTCAAGTAAAGTCAAAGCTTTTTTCATTCCTCTTATAGCATCCTTTTCAGTGAATGATGTTTTGCTTTCAACTTCTTTTTTAAACAGGGCATCACGCACATACATTTTTTCAATATCAGCGATTGATTGTTTTATCACTTCGGATGATGCGTAACCAAGGTTCTCTGCTTCAAGTGCCCACAATTTTTCAGCTACAAGTGAATATAGAAAATCAAGTTTGATTGAGTCTTCATCGTGTTGTCGTTCGGTTATATGCGGCATCAATTCAAATCTGGCGCGGAATTCAGAATCAGTAATTTCTTTATCGCCGATCTTTGCAACAACTTTACTGTTCACCTGTGCAAGAGCGGGAACAGCAGCCAGAAGCAATAACAAACAATATCTAATCATAAATATATTTTCTTCCCGATAATAATCTTCTAAAGTTTTACTGTGATATTAAAATTTCCCGCAGGTATTTCAAAAACCTGTTCAAGGCTATTAGAATTTTTTACAATTAATTTAAATGGTTTGCTGCTTGATACATTTATGTTCATCTCACTGTTAATATTTTCTCTGCGGTCACAGACTAATGAAACTGTAACGTCACCAAAAGTTAGATTCTCAATTCCATGTCTGACTATCCTGTTAATGTACCAGGTCAAAGAGTTATCCACTCCGTTTGGTCGGAAGCCAAGTATATTTTCAATCAATAGCTGAATTGGACCGCAGCCAGTCCAGCCAACAAAATCAGGTCTTGACCATACTCCTCTTACATAAGCTTCGGCTGAATAATTTTCCCAGATAGTTCCCGTTCTTCTATAAACTTCATAAATGCCGTTGAGATATTCTTCTGCCGCGAGAGTTGCAAACTCATTAAAATTGTAAGCGTTGTTATGACCTGTTCCAAATTTGTCTAAACCTTTTATAATCATAACATTTGTCGGTGCCCAAACACTGCCGAGCCAGTATTCTCCGTCAGCTTTATATTTTTTTTCATCGGCTGCTAATGAAGGGAAAGGAATTTTTCTCCAGAATGATTTCGGATCTTTCAGATTAGCCAAAAGTTTTTGTGATTGATTTACATCGGCTACACCTGCAAGCATTGGCCAGAAACATGCAACGGTTTTACATTTTATCTGGATGCCGTTATCATCCACATCATAGAACAATCCATCTTCTTCATTCCACATAAATGAATTAATTCTTTTACCGATTTCATTTGCTTTTTCTTTATAGAGTTTTGATTTATCTGTATATCCAACCTCATCACACATTTTGGACATATCATTGTACATCATCACCATCTGAGATGACATATCAAGCCAGCCTGAGCCGCTTCTGGGCGTGTTATCCATTCCGGAACCCAAACCTGTTTGCCAGTAAAGATTGTGTTTAGTGTTTCCTTTTTTCCTGTATAACTCGAGCCACTCAGCGTATTTTTCAAGTGCAGGTAAGACAAGTCTGAATCTTGTTTTATCTCCCGTAATTTTAAAATTTTCAATTTCAGCCCAACTGAACAGGGGAGGATTAACTGTATGTTCCCTTCCTTCAAAAACAAAATCTTCTCCGGTTGCTTCAACAATCTCTCTGCAGATATAACCGTTTTCATATTGTCTGCTGTAAAAATTATCGAGTGATTGAATAGATGGAAAAACGTGATGAGCATACCTTGCAAACATTATCATAAAAAATGTATCCCACTGAAAAATGTTTGGAGCAAAAGCTTCATCAAGATAATTTGAAACGAAAGGCGAACCTTTTACCGGCTGTTTGAAATGACTGAAGGCAAGCTGCCACGTTTTCCAGTAAAGCTGAATCCATTCAGGTTTATCTTCAATTACTGGTGAAGGTAGTTTATCCCTGCTGGTTTCATACACCGGAATCGGTGATTCAACATACATCCTTCTTGAAAAGTGAGCGCCTCTTTTCCCTGTGTCTTCATATTGTGAATATGTAAGAGATGTTAGAAAACATAGAATGAAAATTATTTTTTTCATATGAAGTTATAGATATGGATATTTACTTTATGTCACACTGAGCTTGTCGAAGTGTGATAGGGTTTTTAATATCAAGAAAACACATATATGTCATACTTCGACAGGCTCAGTATGACATCTTTTTTACGATTATTAAATTAAACTAACTTACTAAGCAATCACTTCAAACCAAGTGCTTTTATATATTCGTTATTCACTTCACAGTTTTTCAACTTACAATTTTCTAAATACTGTTTCAGTGCTGATTTTACTTTTTCAAAATCAGGACGATTATCTCTTATAAAAGAATATGAAAGATCATTCTTATCCGCAAACTCAATTATCAGATCAAAATTTTCAGGCTGATTGACTGAAACAATTCCGCGCGTGCTGTTCATTTTTTTGTATGGCCAGAAGCACCATCCGATATTATTCTGCTCAAGCATTGTTCTGAATTCATTGATCCACTCATTTGTGTTTTCACCAGATTCACCCATCCATATTGGCACATTGTATTTATTGCCGTAGTCGATATAATCCTGTACAACATCCTGTGTTGGTTCAGTCCAGTACTTGTGAAACGTGTAAACAAGCTTATCATCGAAAGGGGGACCAAACACTTTGAAGTTGCTGTTCCACTGCGCTCCTGCAATAAAGAAAATATGATTTGAGTCAATCGCTCTTACTTCTGCGGATAATTTTTTAAAGAACGGTTCAAGAGTTGGATTAAGTTTATCAACATCAAAATAGTGGGCGATAGGTTCATTCAAAAAATCATAACCGATAATTATGGTTTCATCTTTATAAAGTGAAGCAAGTTTTTTCCAGATGTCTATTGTTAGCTGCTGGCTTTCGGGACTTTCAAACAAGAAAGGATAACCAAAACTATCATCGATGTTATCTCCGGTTTGCCCGCCTGGTGCACAGTGCATATCAAGTATCACATAAAGATTTTCTTCTTTACACCATTTGATTGCTTTGTCCAGTAATTCATATCCTACGCCTTTTAGTTCATAATAGGGTGATTCAGTTACAAACAGCCTGTAGTTGAATGGAATTCTCACAGAATTAAATCCAAGTGATTTTATGTAGTGTATATCATCTTTGGTGATATAATTTTCTCTGAATGAATTCCA
The DNA here is from genome assembly GCA_023453665.1 of Bacteroidota bacterium. Taxonomy (GTDB): domain Bacteria; phylum Bacteroidota; class Ignavibacteria; order Ignavibacteriales; family Ignavibacteriaceae. Next base: position 20,707 of record JAEXTA010000034.1, read on the forward strand.
GAATTTATTCGCTTCATCTTCGCCGACAAGTACATTAAAAAATTCATATATCATTCTGGGTGCATTAACTGATTTGAAGTGGAACATATAACCTTCCGGTACTAGCCAGTTGCCAAGGTTGATGCCTTTTAGCAGTATTGGTTTTCCATCAACATCAATAAAATTTTTTCCATTAACTGTCACAAACTTATTCTGCGAAAAAATGTTTGATGAAAAAAGAAAAATGAAAATGACACAGAAATATTTTAATGCTTTCATAGGATTATTTTTTTAGTGAGTATGATAATAGCCATTTATAAAGTTCATCATTGTTGTATGTTTCTGTCCAGGAATCGTGTCCCGCTTCAGGATAAATTGTAAGAGTAACATCTGCTCCACATTCTTTCAGTTTGTCAACCATCTGTTCAGATGAGCTTACGGGAACAACAAAGTCTTTTGCACCGTGAAAAACCCAGATCGGGATTTCTTTCAACTCACATGCTTTTTCAGGATTACTCCATCCGCAGACAGGTGCAATGGCTGCGAATCGTTCCGGCTGTTGAAGAGCAAGTGACCATGTTCCGTGTCCGCCCATACTTAATCCTGTAACATATATTCTGTTCTTATCAACATTGTATTTTGATTCAATTTCATCGAGAAGTGCAGCTAACATTTCTGTATTCCAGAATTGATTTTCGGGGCATTGTGGTGAGACCACGATAAACGGAAAATTCTTTCCTTCATTAATTTGTCTTGGCAACCCATGCACTTTTACTTTCTCAATGTCTGAGCCCCGTTCGCCGGCACCGTGGAGAAACAGAACCAGGGGAAATGCCTCACCATCTTCATAATAATTTTCAGGAAGATAAAAGAGATAGTTTGTTGAAAGTTTTATTGTTACTTCTTTTTCAAAGGGATGTACAGTTTGTTTATCTGTTTGAGCTAACGAAATATTAATTGCAGCCATAGTAATTAACATTAGAAGTGTGAAAGATTTTTTCATAAGAACTCCGATAGAGGTATAAAATTAATTTTTAGTGTAAACTCTTACATAATCAACAGTCATTCGCTGAGGGAATGGCGTGTTTGGAGCCGGATTACCGGGCCAGTTACCGCCAACAGCTACATTAAGCAGTACGTGAAATCTTTTATCAAACGGCTGACCATGAACTTCAGTGTGATACTTGTAACCGTCAACATACCATCTCATTCCGGTTGAATCCCATTCACATGTAAACATATGATATTCTTCAACAAAATTTCCTGTCGGTAAAGTGTAACTACCGCCGCTGTGTTGATTGTTCGGCCAAGCTGGACCATAATGAATTGTTCCGTAAACTTTATTTGGTTCGTGACCAAGCAATTCCATAATATCAATCTCACCGCTTGTAGGCCAGCCGCCATAAGCCCAATCGGTTGGAAGCATCCAGATTGCGGGCCATAGTCCCTGACCATAAGGAAGTTTTGCACGGATATCAAAACGACCGTAAGTCCAGTCACCTTTGTTCAGCGTTCGCATTCTCGCCGAAGTATATTCTTTACCGAGATAATTTTTTTTCAGAGCCTGGATGACTAACGCACCATTTTCAATAAAAGAATTTTCAGCAAAGTCAGTATAGTATTGAAGTTCGTTATTGCCGCCGCCATCGCCGTTAACTTCGTGCGACCATTTTGTCAGATCAATATTTTCACCGTTGAATTCATCATTCCATACCAATGTCCAGCCCGGCAGATCAGGAATAGAATCTTTAGGCTCAGTTGGTTCGTCTTCGCTGCATCCGGCAAAAGAAATTGTTGCTGTAAAGATGGTTATTAAAAACATTTCGATTAATAAAGTTTGTTTCATTTTAGTCTCCGGTTTCTTCATCAATTCTTAATTAGTCAATCAATTCGAAAGTAGATGATTTCACATCAGCCGAGTTTGTTCCAACAAAAACTTCAAACAAACCTGGTTCCGATTTGAACTTCATATCTGCTGCGGTAAATCTTAAATCTTTTTCTTTAATTGTAAAACTTATTGTTTTTTCTTCACCTTGTTTAAATAGAACTTTTTCAAATCCCTTTAATTCCTTCACAGGGCGTGTTACACTACCCACTAAATCACGGATATACAATTGAACAACTTCCTCTCCATCATATTTTCCCGTGTTTTTAACTTTTACCGAAACAACAATTGAATCGCTTGCAGTTATTTTATTTTTACTCAGTTCTAAATTACCATATTCAAAAGTTGTATAACTCAAACCGTAACCAAAAGGATAAAGCGGAGTTAAAGGAAGGTCGAGATATTTTGATGTGTAATTATTTTTAAGATCACCGGGTCTTCCGGTATTTTTATGATTATAATAAATAGGAACCTGACCAACTGTTCGGGGAAAAGTAACAGGTAATTTACCAGCCGGATTATAGTCACCAAACAAAACCTGAGTAATAGCATCGCCAGCCATTGTTCCTGCGAACCAGGTTTCAAGTATTGCTGGAACGTTCTCATCCAGCCAATTAATTGACAGAGGTCTTCCGTTCATTAACACTACTACGATAGGTTTACCTGTTTTAAATAATTCTTTTGCCAGTTCTTCCTGAACTCCCGGCAAATCGAGCGTAGAACGGCTGCGAGCTTCACCGCTCATATCACGACTTTCACCTAAACATAAAATTATAACGTCAGATTTTTTTGCAAGTTCAACTGCTTCATTAAATCCCGCGGTTGAGTTGTCATCGATCTTACATCCTTCAGCATACAACACTTCTGATTTTGTACCCGCATAATTTTTGAATCCATCTAATACTGAAATAACATCTTCCGGAATTCCCAAAGCGCCCCATCCGCCTATAGGGTCTGTTTTAGAATTAGCGAGTGGACCAATAACTGCTATTTTTTTATAATCTTTTTTTAAGGGAAGAAGATCATTTTCATTCTTAAGTAAAACAAATGATCTTTTAGCAACTTCAAGTGATGCTGATTTAGTTTCTTCTGTCATTATGTTTTTAGTCTCACGTTCTTTGCTGCAATAACGGTACGGCTCATCGAACAACCCCAGCAAAAATTTAATTCTCAATACTCTTCTTACTGATTCATCAATGACATTAATAGATACTTTACGTTCGTTAACAAGATCTTTCATGTGAGTAATATATGAACGTGATTCCATGTCCATGTCCAGCCCGGCATTTAAAGAAATCTCCCCGGCATGTTTTAAATCTGCTGCAAATCCATGAGGGATCAATTCTCCGATAG
>JAEXTA010000196.1 GCA_023453665.1 Bacteroidota bacterium
GCAGGAAGGTTTGACGCTGTTGGAGTTTTAAGTCAGTTTAAAACTGCTCTGCCTTTTATAGGTGGATATCAATTAATGCCAAGGCTTCCATCAGATATTATTTCTGCCGGACCAATAATAGAAAAATTTCCTGAAGAAGTTGACCTGACACCAAATTCAATTACACTTGAATGGCACACAATTAATCCAGGTACTTCGCGTATAAGATATGGAACTACTACAAATTATGAGCTTGGAGTTATAAGCCCTGATGATGATTTAAGAACTTTGCACAATGCAACAATAAGCGGTTTGAATACAGCCTCAATTTATAATGTGCAGGCATTTTCAGTTGCTGGCTCGGATACAAGTTTTTCCGGAAATATAGTTTCAAGCACAACATCAGCGGCACCTACTACAGGTGTTATTAATGTTTACTTCAATAAAGATGTAAACATAAGTGTTTCATCCGGTGTAAACGCTAATGGCAATGTGGACCTTACAAATGTATTGATCAACAGGTTAAATAATGCAAAACGTTCTATTGATGTTGCATTATACAGTCTTAGTGGAACAGTAGGTGCAAATATTGCAACGGCATTAGTTAATGCAAAAAATCGTGGAGTAAAAGTTCGTGTAATTGGTGAATATGATACCAGAACGACCGCACCATGGACAACAATCACATCTGCAGGAATTCCTTATATCAATGACAGGTACGGTAATAATGATGGCAGCGGCTTACATCATAATAAATTTTTTGTAGTGGATTATCGCGGCGGTGCACCGGATAGTATATGGGTGTTAACAGGTTCCTGGAATCCTACTGATCCCGGAACAATTGATGACGCACAGAACTTTTTAGAGATTCAGGATGTTGCCTTAGCCGGTGCATTCACTCTTGAATTTAATGAGCAATGGGGAAGTAATAACGATACTCCTAATTCAGTTAATTCAAGATTCGGATCAAGAAAATTGAATAACACTCCTCACAATTTTATTATTAGTGGTAAAAAAATTCAGGCTTATTTCAGCCCGAGTGATCAGACTACTTCGCAGTTAGCAAAAACTCTAAGTAAAACTGAAAAATCCGTCAATGCTTCAATAATGACTTTTACAAGGAGAGAGTTAGCAGATACTGTCATAGCCGTAAAAAACAGAAATAACAAAACACGTTTGATACTCAGCAACAATACTGATACAGGTACGCAATTCGCATACCTGCAGTCAAATGGAGTTGATATAAGACTAAAAGGATTTTCATCAGGGTTGCTGCATCATAAATATGCTATTGTTGATGCTGAGCCGCTTGGATATACACCGTATGTAATAACAGGTTCACACAACTGGTCATCTTCTGCAGAAAATAGTAATGATGAAAACACTTTGATTATACAGGATGCTCAGGTTGCTAATTTTTATTTGCAGGAATTTGCTGCAAGATATTATGAAGCAGGCGGAACGGATTCGATAAACATTGTCACAAGTGTAGAAGATGAATCAGACATTCCAACACAATTTTCTCTGTCACAGAATTATCCCAATCCTTTTAATCCTACAACAACCATAAAAGCAGCGATACCTGTAACTCAGGAAATTCAGCTTGAGGTTTTTAATGTATTGGGTGAAAAGGTTCAGACACTATATAACGGCATAGCCAATGCGGGAATTTTAACTTTGGAATTTAATGCAGTAAATCTGTCAAGTGGAGTTTATTTTTATAGATTGAAAGCCGGTGAATTTTCAGATGTAAAGAAATTGTTATTAATTAAATAGATAAACATAGTTCAACAAATAAAATTTTTAGATTACTAAGGTGACAATTATTTGTATAAGAGAATCAAAATCTTTAATTTTCCACTTCTTTTTTAACTAATTAGGTAGGATAATGAGCGAATTTAAGGGTAAAATACTCCAGGTTATTGGTCCTGTTATTGATATCGAGTTTGAAGCAGGACAACTTCCAAAAATTTATAATGCCGTAAGAATACCGCGTACTACCACCGAAGGTGTAGTTGGAGATCTTATAGCTGAAGTTCAACAGCATCTTGGTGAAGACAGGGTCAGGGCTGTTGCGATGGATAGCACAGATGGTCTTGTAAGAGGTATGGATGCTTTTGATGAAGGGAAGCCCATCTCTGTACCTGTAGGACCCGAGACACTTGGTCGATTAATTAATGTTACCGGAAACGGAATCGATGGACTGGGTGAAATAAAAACAAAACTTTCTTATCCGATTCACAGACCCGCCCCATTATTTAAAACTTTATCTACAAAAACAGAAATTTTTGAAACCGGTATTAAAGTAATTGATCTTATTGAACCCTATTCCAAAGGCGGTAAAACCGGATTGTTCGGTGGTGCCGGTGTAGGTAAAACAGTTATTATCCAGGAGTTGATTCATAATATCGCTCAGGAACATGGCGGTTATTCTGTATTTGCAGGTGTTGGTGAAAGAACACGTGAAGGAAATGACCTTTGGTTAGAGATGAAAGAATCTGGAGTACTTAGTAAAACTGCACTTGTATTTGGTCAGATGAATGAACCACCAGGAGCACGGTTAAGAGTCGCGTTGACCGGATTAACAATCTCTGAATACTTCCGCGATGAAGAGGGAAGAGATGTACTATTGTTTATTGATAACATTTTCCGCTTTACACAAGCGGGTTCTGAAGTGTCAGCACTTTTAGGACGTATGCCTTCGGCGGTTGGTTATCAGCCAAACCTGGCAACTGAAATGGGTGCGTTACAGGAAAGAATAACTTCAACTGATAAGGGCTCAATTACTTCTGTACAAGCAATTTACGTCCCTGCAGATGATCTTACAGATCCGGCACCTGCCGCTGCATTTGCACATCTTGATGCAACCACTGTATTAAGCCGTCAGATTTCGGAACTGGGTATTTACCCCGCTGTTGATCCGTTGGATTCAACTTCAAGAATTCTTGAACCGGGTATTCTCGGTCAGGAGCATTATGATGTTGCTAAGAGATGTAAAGAGATTCTTCAGCAATATAAAGACCTTCAGGATATTATTAATATTCTCGGTATGGATGAACTTTCCGATGATGATAAAATTGTTGTGAGAAGAGCAAGAAGAATTCAGAGATTTTTCAGTCAGCCATTCCACGTTGCTGAACAGTTTACCGGATTTAAAGGTAAGTACGTTAAACTTGAAGATACCATACGCGGATTCAAAGGAATAATTGACGGACATTATGACGATCTTCCGGAATCAGCATTTATGTACGTCGGTACAATTGAAGAAGCTGTCGAAAAAGCAAAGAGTATGAAATAAATGACATCTCTAAATCTTGAAATAATCACACCGTCTAAAACGGTTTTCTCCGGAGAGATTAAATCAATCACTATTCCCGGTACGAGCGGAAGTTTTCAGGTTTTAGTTAATCATGCACCATTGATCAGTACTTTTGAGATTGGTGAGATTAAAATTGAAGATGTACAGGGAAAGAAATTGTCTTATTCAACTGCAGGCGGTACCGTTGAAGTTAATACTAATAAAGTACTCGTGCTTGCTGATTCACTCGAACTGATTGAGAATATTGATATACAGCGAGCTATAAATTCGAAGGAGAGAGCGGAAAACAGGCTAGCTAATAAATCCGTCGGGAATATTGATGTTGCAAGAGCAGAAGCATCTTTAGCCCGCGCCCTTAACCGTATTAAACTTACTGAAAAGTATTCCGCAGTAAAATAATTTTAAGCAGGAATGAATGGGAAATTCATTCCTGCAATTCAATTCAAATAACCATCCGCAGCAATTATCTTTTTCAAGATACTCTTCTCCTGGATATCCTTATTCAGTTTAGACAGATGATTAATCAGGTAATCAATTCTGGAGTTTTCATTTGTAATTGTTATCAATTCCTGCTGCTGTTCAAGACTAAGTCCTGATTTTTCTGCAAGTTTAAAAGATTTCAGATTAGTTCTTTCAAAACTTTTCCAAAAATTCTCATCGAGTTTAAAATCTACAAGTGAAATCAGGTTGACGAAAGAATTCTTTAAAACTGAAAGTGTTCTTTCATTAATTACCGAAGTAATATCACTGTATTCATCCGCTGTGCCTAAATGATAACCATCCGGATGAAGTGAAATTTCAGTGATACTGATTCTTCCGGTGCCTTTAACAATTATATCCATTTCACCATTTTCATATTTTCGTAGAAGGGTATCTATTCTTACATAAGTTCCTATCCGTGATATTTCATCATTCAGAAAAGAACAAACACCAAAACCTGAATTAGTTTCCAGACACCAGTTAATCATTTCTTTATATCGTGGTTCAAAGATATGCAGGGGATATTTCGATCCGGGAAAAACAACAAGCTTAAGAGGGAATAGCGGTATCTGATGTGCCATAATAATTAAAAAGAGGGCTGCGATTTAATTCGCAGCCCAATATAATTTTATTTTACAATTGCACTGAAGCGGGCAGCGACTTCATCCCAGTTAATTACATTGAACCAGTTCTCAATGTATTCTGGTCTTCTGTTTTGATATTTCAGATAGTAAGCATGTTCCCAAACATCAATACCCATTATTGGTGTACCTTTAACATCGGCAACATCCATTAAGGGATTATCCTGGTTTGGTGTTGATGAAACAACAAGCTTATTATCTTTAACAACCAGCCACGCCCAGCCAGAACCGAATCTTGTTGCAGCAGCATTGCTGAATTGCTTTTTAAATTCATCGAAGTTTCCGAATGCTGAATTGATTGCATCAGCAAGTTTACCTGAAGGTGCTGCTGTGCCTTTTTTCATTATCTGCCAGAAAAGTGAGTGATTAAAATGTCCGCCGCCGTTATTGCGTACAGCCGCAGGAAGTTTAGAAATTCCAGCCATCAGTTCTTCAAGTGATTTACCTTCCATATCAGTATTTGCAACAGCATTATTAAGGTTTGTGACATAAGCATTGTGATGTTTTGTGTGGTGTATTTCCATCGTCATTTTATCAATGAATGGTTCAAGTGCATCATAATTATAAGGCAGTGCGGGTAACTCGAATTTTGCCATTGTAGAACTCCTTTTATTTTTATTTGTGAAATTATTTAAAGTCTTTGATATTGGTTCGCCTATAGTTACAGCCGGAATAGCTCCGAGTGTAAATAAAAAATTTCTTCTTTTCATATTAACCTATAATCAGTTTTTAAACACCGAATGATTCACCGCAGCCGCATGTTTTTTGTGCATTAGGATTGTTGAAAATAAATCCTTTACCATTTAATCCATCGCTGAAATCAAGTTCAGTCCCGGTGAGATAAAACAAACTTTTTCCATCGACCAGAAGTTTTACTTCCTTTGATTCTACTATCATATCACCTTCACGGGTTTCTCCATCAAAGCCGAGAGAATATGTTAATCCTGAACATCCTCCGCCTTTAACGCCTACACGTAAGCCATAATCGGAAGGTATTTTATTCTCTTCCATTATTCTCTTTATTTCTTTTGCCGCTTTATCTGTTACTTTTATTTCTGATTCAATTTGTATGTTTGACATGATTTACATCCTCTGTTTAATTAAAAATTATAACGGGTCACCGGGAGTAGTAGTAACAAATTCCGGGTAGTTAACTCTCCAGCTTTGGAATCCTGTTTTAATTAATATTCCCTGGTTTTCGAAATGCGAACTGAGATCATTCGCAGCAGTCTCCGCATCAGTGTATTTTATTTTTATTTCCTTCATCTCAAGATATTTCATTAGTCCGTAATGAAAGTCCCTGTAGAAAAGATTTGAATTATGAAATAACGGAAATTTTGCTTTAAGAAATTTCAGAAATGATTCAGAATCATTTTTAATGTTATTAATATTTTCATTTAGTCTGTGACTCATAAATTTCCCTATGTGGTTAATGTTCTTTCTTCTGTTGATGTAAAATTATTTTTTGATTTTAACTTATTAATGGTTTCACTTAGTTTTTTAATTACAAAATCGATTTCTTCTTCTGTATTAAATCTACCTATACCAAATCTTATAGATGAACTGATCTTTTCATTTGACAATCCAAGAGCAGCAAGTACGTGACTTTTTTTTGCTTCACCGGATGCACATGCCGATCCGGTTGATACTGCTATTTCTTTTAATGAGAGGATAACATCATTTGCTTTTACACCATTAAAAACAATGTTCAGATTATTCGGAATTCTGTTGTTGATATCTCCATTCAATTCAATATCATTAATATTTTTATTAAGTCCATCAAATAATCTTTGTTGTAAATTTCTTATTCGTTTATTTTCTACTTCATAATTGTTTAAAACTAATTCAACGGCTTTACCAAAACCTGCTATAGCCGGAACATTTAAAGTGCCCGGACGAATATTCATTTCCTGACCGCCGCCGTAAACCAATGGTTTCATCTTGATTCTTTTATTAGCATTAGCGAAAACAAGAGCACCTATTCCTTTAGGTCCATAAATTTTGTGTGCGGTGAATGAAATAAGATCAGGAAGATTTTTCATCGTATCAAATTTTAACTTTCCTATTGCCTGGGTTGCATCTGAGTGGAAAATCACATTTGACTCATTACAGATTTCACTGATTTGTTCAACATCGTTTAGAGTTCCAATTTCATTGTTTGCAGTCATTATCGAAACAAGTATGGTCTCTTCTCTTATATTTTTTTTAATCGACTCGGGATTTACTATTCCGGTGTTTTCAGGATTTAATACTGTTATTTCAAAACCATGCCTTTCAAGATGTTCAAGTGATTGTAGAACAGCAC
>JAEXTA010000095.1 GCA_023453665.1 Bacteroidota bacterium
ATTATAAGGTTGGGTTAAAGGCAAATAACCCTGACTGCGAAGAGTTGTACTCATAGTACCGCCTGTAAACGGAGCTTCTAAAAATATTTTGACATTCGCTATTGGTGTTCCACCGGCACCGGTTGAATGTTGAATAGCACCAAGATCCGGGCTGACTCCAGGGGGAATCGGATTTCCATTAATATCGAAAAGGTATTCAGGAATTTGAACGCCGGAATTTCTTCCTGGTGAACTTTCCTGCAAACTGAAATTGGCTATCAATTGCGCTTTGCGCATACTTTGATTCCATGTGTTGCTTACGAACTGAGGATTCAAACTTCGGTCATTAATTACGTTGGGTTTACCTGTCCAATAGTTCCAATTTGTTGTATAAATGTCTAATGCATTAAATGAGCTATTAAAAGAATACTGAATAACATTAGGACCAGTCCATGTAGCAGATCCCGAATAATATCTGAAGTATAATCGAGAACCAGTAGTATTGTGATATAAATTATGTTGCCAAACATTACCCGTGTTCCATATTGAATCTTGCTGATAGCCTGTCAATACGGAACCATTTTTATAAGTAAAATTGTAGTTCCTTGCAGTATACATGTATACTGTTCCTACAAAAATGTTATTAAAAATTTGGTTATCATCGAAACCAGTTGTTCCACCTGTTGTGTATGCAAGGGGGTTCAATTCCTGCCAACCAAATATAGCACTGAATCCAGTGTAAGCCACAGTATTATTATAAACCTTTGAATTTCTTGCATTGGGTAAATTAATTCCCGCAGCATTTCCTGAGGAAATAACTACGTTCCCTCTAATTACATTATTTGCACCACCACCATAATGCGGCATGTTTTTTATGCCAGTTGCGTAAGTTCCTGAAACAAGATTATACTCCATTAAATTATTGCTTCCCTGTAAATCAATGCCATCTTCACCAGAGTTGTAAATATCATTATGATGTACCCATACATTACTGCTTGCAGAAACAAAAATTCCATCGTAATTGGCATCGATTATTGTACAATAGCCGATTTCAATATCTCTAATATCACCATTTCCTTCAAATGTCCAAACTTCGGGGGATGGTTCATTCGAGGGGTTCCTAAAGAAAACAATGTCAGCCCCAACGGAACCACTCCCATCAACAGTCAGTCGGAGTACTTTAATGTGGTGCATAGTACCACGATATGCCCAAAACTGTCCACGTCCTCTAAATTCGATGTCTTGATCAATCACATATTGCCAATTACTTCCAATAGTATATATAGCATATTTATTTGTTTGATTAGCTGTACTGATGATTGGTTTATTTCCAGAACCATAAGCTCCAAAAACTATATAATTACTTGAAGTTCCAATTATATCAACATTTGGTTCTAATAATCCACCGGAGCCGCCACCTGAACTTGGAGCCCAGGTTTCACCACGTTTAAATAAAATACTATCACCAGCAACAAAAACATTCCAGGATGTTTGAACTTTCTGTAGCGTTTTCCATGCTAACTCTGGTGAGCGCCCATTGTTGGAATCATTTCCATTCGTTGCATCTATATAATAGTTTGTAGCGCTGACATCTAATATGCATAACACACTGAATACAAAAACTAATAGCCGATATTTCCCATTCATACTACTATCTCCAAATTATCTTAACTGTTATTTCAAAACTTAAAATTTGCAATTTATATGCCACATGTTAGAAAATTACATATCACTTAAGCAACTTATTATTTTTCAAATTTTATTATCAGCACTGGAAAGATTGAATTAAAATTACAACATTGGTTTTATATAGCCAATAAGAATTTTTTTTGCGGTAATATTTACTTAAAAGGTAGACCATCATCAGTAAAATTTCTTTGGCATCTAATATAAATAAATTGTACAAAATTGTAGTCTTGTCATTCAATTTGCCAGATGAGAAAAACACTTTGTTCATTTTCGTCAAAGTATTTCGGCGAACGATAAATTTCTTTACTCTTTCTTAATTGAATATTATCGCTAAAAGTATTGTACAAATAACTTGGGAAGTTAAGTTTGATCTCGTTGTAGTTCCCTTCATTAATTTGATCTCGGTTTATATTACTATACATCCAAAAAGAATGATGCACCAAATGTGAAACATTGAGATTGCGTAAATACATTGACAATTTTTTTTCATAAAGTATATTCTGAAACTTAAAATTATTAACTAACCCATCAAGGTTCACAACTCTCATCTGGCTAAAAAATGAAAAATGACCAGCATCAGTCATTCCAAATATTGTTCTGTGGTCAAGATTGGCTTTAGCCCATTTGGCAGCATTATATGATTGAACATGCCACATATTATGTAATTCTTGAGCATTTATTGTTCTATCATATCTATACAACTCAATTTTAACTAAAGAATAGCAAAAATAACACGCTACTATTATTAATAAATATTCAAATCGAAATCTTTTAAAAAAAGATAAAGAAAATAAAATTTGGATTACCGGAACAAAAGCAATCGGTATATAAAAAAAATAAATTATATAGTACCAGTTAAATATTCCCCATTTTACAAATAGTATTGTATAAACTAAAGTTAAAAATATCGAGATTCCGACTACTACTATTGTATAATTGTATTTCAAAAAATTTGGGGAGTTAAATATCTTAAACTTGACTAGTAAGAAAAGTATAATATTTATTAATACTAGAGCAATACTTATCCAAATCTCAACTGGGTAACCGGTTAAAGAAATTGAATTATTTAGATTTGGGAAACTGCTTTTTAACGCACCACTAATTGGTGTCAATTTACCTTCAGAAAGGAAGTTGAAAGCAATATAAGGGATAAATAAACTTAGAAAACCTAAAAAAATTATAAAGAGTCTTTTTAGCAAATCTATTTTTTTGAGTTTCGATACTATAATCAAAAACACTGGTAGTGTGATCACTAGAAATATCATATCAAGGCGACTTAATAAGATAAGTGATATTAGAATTCCAAGTAAATAGTCTTCTTTTAAGGAAATTACCTCTAAAGAATAATTATTGATAAAATAAAAAATGAAAAATGAAATTGTGAAAACCAGAACTGCAGATTCCATCCCATTGACACTTTTGGAAAAAACGTAATACACATAAAATACGATGAGCAACAACACTATTTCAGAAGTGAAGAACTTGTTTGCTACCTTAATAAGTAACAGACCTGTAATGGTAAGTATTAGGCATTGAAAGACTAATATCGTTCGGACTAATATTTCAGGTTCATTGATAAATGCAAAAAAAGGAATTATTAGTATCTGCCATAAAGGATGAAAACCATTAGTAGTATTAAAAGTATCAAAGCTAAATCCAAACCCATTGTATAAGTTTTCTGCAATCTTAAAATAATATGAAGCGTCATCTGGTAAAAAATAAACTATCTCTTGGAAAGGCTTTTGAATAGTAATAAATATTTTACAGAAACAATAAGTAAATAATATTATGTAGGGGAGTTTGCCAATATTTTTGTTATAAAATGTTGTGATCATATCTTTCACTGTTTGATTCAAAGGACGGAATTAATTTTATGGAAATAAAGATTTTCATTTATTTCTAATGCCCTATCATTTCAGAAAAATTTACTTATTTTTTCTCATCTTGAAACTGAAATGTTCGGTTTATAATCTTTAAGTCATTATATTTCAATTGTTTATCTTGGCACATCTATTGAAAATGCTCAGGCGATTTGTAAACCATCAGAATTTGTTAACGATTATTTATTCGTAACAAATCAGAATGTTTGCTAAGAATATAACAAATATTTTTTTTCTTTTATTAAGTTACAAACTTAATTTTTCTTAATTACCCGGCTTTACGATTATTTTTTTTCTAATAGCAAAAGAATCAGTCGGGTATGTTGCGTGTAAAAACTTTACCGGATCAGTTTACATATTTCTCGCTTAATAAAATGTGACTGACCCGGCGAAGCTGTGTTCAAATCAAGAATTAGTCTAATTATAGAATTATTTTAAAGAAATATATTGAAAGAATGAAGATGGAGTCACAATCACTTTTTACAAAAAAATTGGGTGTTATTGGATTAGGTTATGTCGGTTTACCTCTTGCAGTCGAGTTTGGTAAAAAGTTTAAAGTCATAGGATTCGATATCAATTCTAATAGAATAACAGAATTAAAGAATGGAATCGATAAAACTTTAGAGGTATCAACAGAAGAATTAAAATCATCCGGGAGCCTGAGTTATACTTCTGATCTTAATGAGCTTAAAGAAGCAAACATTTTTATTGTAACCGTTCCAACTCCGGTAGATGATTTTAAGCGACCCGATCTTACACCATTAATTAAAGCAAGTGAAACAGTTGGTAAAGTACTAAAGAAAGGTGATATAGTTGTTTACGAATCAACTGTATATCCTGGCTGCACAGAAGATGATTGTGTTCCTGTTCTTGAAAAGTTCAGCGGCTTAAAATTTAATAAGGATTTTTATTGTGGTTACAGCCCCGAAAGAATTAATCCCGGAGATAAAGAACATCGTGTCCACACAATTAAAAAAGTAGTAAGCGGAAGTACTCCTGAATCAGCAAAATTACTAAATGAACTATACGGTTCAATCATTACTGCGGGTACGCATTTAGCTTCTTCAATAAAAGTTGCTGAAGCTGCAAAGGTAATTGAAAACGCACAGCGTGATATCAACATTGCTTTTGTAAACGAACTTGCAATGTTATTTGATCTTATGGGAATTGACACACTTGATGTGCTTGAAGCTGCCGGTACAAAATGGAATTTCCTTCCCTTTAAACCCGGACTTGTCGGTGGACATTGTATCGGTGTTGATCCGTATTATCTTACACATAAAGCAATGCACCTCGGTTACAACCCCGCTATAATTTTAGCAGGGCGAAGAATAAATGACGGTATGGGTGCTTACGTTGCGAAGAATCTTGTAAAGTTGATGATAAAGAAAGACCACAAAATTAACGGTTCAAAAATACTTGTGATGGGAATTACGTTCAAAGAAAATTGTCCTGACATACGAAACTCAAGAGTAATAGATATAATCAATGAACTAAATGAATTCGGCTGCAGTGTTGACGTGTTCGATCCATGGGCTGATAAGCAGGAAGTTAAACATGAATACGGTCTTGATATCTTCACATCAAAAGATGAACTAAAAGATAAGAATTACTCAGGACTGGTACTCGCAGTGTCGCATAAAGCATTTAATGAAATTGATTTCAAATCATTTAAGAATAACGATACAGTTATCTATGATGTTAAAGGTTTTCTTGCTAAAGAAATAATTGACGATCGTTTATAAAAAATAGTTAACGCTAAATAAGGAAAACAAATTAAGAATGAGTAAAATAGATTTTTTAGTTACCGGTGGCGGCGGATTTATTGGCAGTAACATTGTTGAGGCGTTGTTAAAGAAGGGTCACTCAGTCAGAGTGATGGACAATTTTTCAACAGGTAAAAGAGAAAATCTAAAACCGTTTGAAAAAGATATCGACCTCTTTGAAGGAGATATAAGAAATTTTCACCTTGTTGAAAAAGCTGTTAAGAATGTTGAAGTGATTTTGCATCAGGCTGCACTTCCATCAGTGCCAAGATCAGTTGCTGACCCTATTTCATCTGACCAGGCAAACATTCAGGGAACTTTAAATATTCTTTATGCAGCTAAAGAAAGTGGTGTTAGAAAAGTTGTGTTCGCATCTTCATCTTCTGTTTATGGCGATAATCCTGTTCTGCCAAAACATGAAGGAATGATTCCAAATCCGTTATCCCCTTACGCTGTTACTAAATTAACCGGAGAAAAATATTGCAAGGTGTTTTCAAATCTTTACGGACTTGAAACAGTTTGTCTTCGTTATTTCAATGTGTTTGGACCAAAGCAGGATCCAAATTCACAGTACTCGGCAGTTATTCCAAAGTTTATAAAGGCAATGCTGAAAGATGAAAGTCCTGTTATTTATGGTGACGGTGAACAAAGTCGCGATTTTACTTTTATCGAAAATGTGATTGAAGGAAACATCATTGCAGCGAATTATAAAAATGAAAAGTCACTCGTTGCAAATTGTGCATGTCACGGACAAATTACTCTTAATCAATTGGTGGATGAAATAAATAAAATTATTGGTAAGAACATTAAACCTGTTTATGATAAAGAACGTCCGGGAGATATCAAACATTCATTCGCTGATATTGAACTGATAAAATCTAAACTAAATTTTGAACCAAAAGTTTCATTCCTTGAAGGATTGAAAAAAACAATTGAATACAACACACACTAATCACCTTTCATAAAAGACAAGTTTGTTAAACAAAATTAAATCACTTCCTTTCCTGACTTTTTTTAACAAAGGACATGAAAGAACTGTAAACATAAAAAAGAATATTGCTTCTTCTTTTGTTTACAGGGGAATTGCAATTGCAATAAGCCTTGTACAATTGCCGCTAACACTTACTTATCTCAACAACACTCAATATGGTGTTTGGATAACACTTGGTTCAATAATAAACTGGTTTGCTTTTTTTGATGTTGGACTAGGACATGGACTCAGAAATAAATTTGCAGAAGCCTTAGCAAAGAATGATAAAACACTTGCAAGAGTTTATGTAAGTACAACCTATGCAATGATAATTGCAATAGTTTTGGTGTGGACAGCACTTTTCCTTATCGTAAATCCGTTTTTAAATTGGGTTGAAATACTTCAGGCTCCA
>JAEXTA010000172.1 GCA_023453665.1 Bacteroidota bacterium
GTTCATCTCCATAAAATACACTTGCGTTTGAGTATGTCGCCTCATCAACAGAATTTTCTTCCGGGAATCGAATCCCGCTATCCCAGACAAGGTCATAAGCATTATTGCTTATGTGTGTATTCATCCCTATCAGTTCTATATCAGCATCAAAACTGTATTTGTTTCCATAAAATTTGTATTGCTTAATAATTTTACTGCCGTCTTTTGCCGAAAATGTAAAAGTTAAAGAACGGGTTTCTTCTTTGGATAATTTGTATGAAGAATTTGCAGGAGACAATTGAAAATCCAGATCAGATGTATTTACGGCTTTGCCATCAGTTGTAACAAAAGCTAAATCATAACCTCCGCCGTTTGAATAGTTAATAAGCTGAATGGAGTGTTTATCAATATTCTTCGTGGCATCTTCACCTATCGAATACCAGTTATTGAATTCTTTAAGATAGTAACGAATTATTTTCGCTCCCCTGGTTGAAAGCTCAAGTTTAACCAGGTCATTTTCCACAGTAATAATTCTTTCTTTCGCCAGTGTTTTAAACACCGACTGAGTATCTGCAGATGTGACTATGTTTGATGTTGTGTTTTGTTTAGCAACAGTGTCTTTTTTAATAACTACGTCGGTCGTATCCTGTTGATGAGAAGGCTTCTGCGGTACCGGTTCGGGCGCGCTTATATAAAGCCACACCATTAATATTGCGCCGATTAAAATAAATGCTATCGTTGTTTGTCTGTCCATCAGGTTTCCGTTATTCTACCGGGTCGTAACCACCCTTATTAAATGGATTACATCTTAAAATTCGCCATGAAGTTTTCCACAATCCTTTAAAAACACCGTACTTGGTGAAAGCCTGTACTCCGTATTCTGAACAACTTGGTGTAAAGCGACAGGATGGCGGCAGAAGCGGACCGATAAATTTTTGGTATCCTTTTATAAGGTAAACAAAAATAAATCTCACGCTAAAAACTCCTGCTAATAGCGGTCATAAGTTCAATGACCGGGGGCGATATTTCTTTGAGACGTACTTTTTTATTTTCTTTAATATTTATTGAAAGTGCTGAGAAAACTATAAAGAGCCTAATTTTTTTTTCGATACACTTTTCTGTCAGTTCTTTTTTATTCATCCGGAAGGATTCTCTTATTAGACGTTTAATCCTGTTTCTCCAAACAGCATTCCCCGATTTTTTTGAGACTGCTGCCATAAGTTTTACGCCGCCTTCAGGTTGCTCTTGTTGAATAAAAAATGTTGCTTTAAGTTTTTTATCGGAAGAAGAGAATGTTTTTCCAAACGAATAAATTTTCTGAATATCCTTATGGCTTCTTATTCTTTCATTTTTAGAAAGACCGAAGCGTTTCACAATTTATCAGAATTATTTTTCGTCACTAACAGTTAATTTTTTTCTTCCCTTTGCTCTTCTGCTGGCAAGCACTTTTCTTCCGTTTTTAGTTTTCATTCTTTCTCTAAAACCATGTTTATTTTTTCTTTTCCTGTTACTAGGCTGATATGTTCTTTTCATAATTAATACTCCTTGTTATCTAAAAAGAGGACAAAAATAATTATAAACGCTTAAATTTCCAAGATTATTAGATCGGTTTATTTCAAAACCAGCTTTAATAAAAATTATTTCTTCTGATCTACAGAATTAATTTGCTCTTGGTCGATTGTACACATATTTTTTCTTGTCGTTGAAAGCCTCTTTTTGTGGTGAATAACATGTTGATAACCTAAAAATGTGAAATCGTTTCACGTCCTTTTTGGATAATAGCCCCGACCAAGCCGGGCTGTTTTTGTGAAGTGTTTTCAAACCGCGTCTGGTAATTGCTTGTTTTATAATGCCTTACCAACACACACATCATGTTAATAACTTGTTGGCTATTTGGCGCAGCTTAAACTATTTTTTATAATTAAATAGAAAAATCTCTTTTTTTAATTGTGGATAATTATCAAACAATCTCTCTGGAAAAAACAATCAGCCCTGTAGGCAAGGACCATCTTTCTGTATGGAAAGACTGCCTTAAAATTATAAAAGAACACGTAACTCAAATGACTTATACAACCTGGTTTATACCCATAAAACCGGTTGAGTTAATAAATAAAAATTTAAAAATCCAAATACCAAGTCAGTTTTTCTGGGAGTGGATAGATGAACACTACAACACACTAATTAACAAAACTATCTCGGATGTTTTGGGGCCGGACGCAAAGCTATCTTACCTTATTGTTGAAGAAAATGAACACCCAACGATAGAAAAAGACGAAATAGTTGTGCCTTTAAAAATTTCTGAGACAAGGCCATCTGAACCAAAATTTGAAAACTTTTTAAATCCCAGGTATACGTTCGATAATTTTATTAAGGGTGAAGGAAATCAATTAGCAAGAGCTGCAGCAACGGCAATAAGTGAAAATCCCGGAGGGACTTCATTTAATCCGCTTTTTATTTATGGCGGTGTGGGTCTTGGCAAAACACATCTTATACAAGCAATTGGAAATCAAACATTAATAAACCACCCCAACAAAAAAGTAATTTATCTTTCTTCCGATATATTTACTGTTGAATTTGTTGAGGCTATAAAAACAAACAGCGTAAATGAATTCTCTTCGTTTTACCGCGGAATGGATGTTCTTATAATTGATGATATCCAGTTTCTTATAGGTAAAGAAAAAACGCAAGATCATTTTTTCCATATATTCAACACACTTCACCAGGCAAGAAAACAAATTATACTTTCAAGCGATAAACCTCCGAAAGACTTAAAGGGATTGGACGAAAGATTGATTTCCCGATTTCAATGGGGTTTAACGGCAGACATTCAGCCGCCGGAATTTGAAATGCGTCTTGCTATATTAAAAAGAAAGTGTGAAGACTACGGGATGTCTCCGCAAAATGAAATTCTTGAATATATAGCAAGTAATATAACCTCAAATATAAGAGAGTTGGAAGGATGCCTTATTAAACTTCTGGCAACAGCATCATTAAAATCTGCAGATATTAATCTTGATCTTGCAAAGAAGACCGTCAAGGAAATAAGTACAGACAGAAAAATTCACGTAACTATAGAATCTATTACAAAAATTGTTTGTGAATATCTTAATGTTGCAGAAAACAAACTGAGAGAAAAGACAAGGAAAAAAGAAATTGTACTTGCCAGACAGTTAGCAATGTATTTATCAAAAGAGCTTACTAAAAACTCACTTAAAACAATCGGATTGCACTTTGGCGGAAGAGATCATTCAACTGTAATTCATGCATGCAATTCTATGGAAGAAAACAAACTAAAAGATTTATCTCTTAAAGATTTAATAGATACGCTGAAAAATAAAATAGAGCTAAGTTGTTCATAAACGGGTTAAAACTTGTTAATAAACCCTCGATAGATTGTTGACAACCGCCTGCTTACTAACACTAACATCTTAAGTTATCACTTACAAATTAATTATCCACAATAAAAAATTATAAACTTTGCTTAATATGAGCAGCAAATAAAGTATTAAAATCTTATCCACATACTAACATCATTATTACTACTATTATATTTTAAAAACATGATAAATAATTAATAATAACTGTGAGTATAACTGCTTAAAATAAGTACAAGATGATAGTTTAATTTATTGAGATTCGGTAGTTATTTTAGTAATTTTGCACAATCGAAAAGGAGAAAAATTAAATGGAATTTAAAGTAAACAGCAAAGTTTTAGAAAAACTTCTTTCCAGAGTTATACCCGCAGTTCCTTCCAGAACTCCAATGCCTATTCTGGAAAACTTTCTGTTTGATATTAAAGATGGTTCATTACTTGTATCAGCCACTGATCTTGAAGTTTCTTTACGTTCGTCTATAAGTATTGACGCGAAAGAAAATAAAAAGATGGTTATTCCTGCCAGACTTCTTTTCGATATAATAAGATCACTAAGCGATACAATGATTACTTTTGAAACTGAAAGTAATTCAAAATTAAAAATGAAAACCGAAAACGGAATTTATCATATAGGTTTTTCTGATCCGGTTGATTTTCCGGATATACCCGAAGTTCCAAAAGACAAAGAAGTTGCTTTAAAAGGAAGCGATCTTAAAAAAGCGATTGATCAGACTTCTTTTGCAATGAGTAAAGAGGATATGAGACCAGCAATGACAGGTACGCTTTTCGAGTTTAGTAAAGACGGGTTAAGATTTGTAACGACAGACGGTCACCGTCTTGTAAAATTCATGAACAAGTCGGTAAAGTTTCCTAAAGATGAACAATATATTGTTCCCGAAAGAGCTATTAGTGTATTATCAAAACAACTGCCGGAAGATGAAATAAAAATATATCTTAGTAAAACACACGCTTCATTTACACTTGATGGATTGGAATTTGGATCAAGATTAATTGGAGAAAAATACCCGGCGTATAACAGTGTTATTCCGCTGGAGAATGAAAATATACTTAAAGTGAAAAGAGACGAACTTCAATCTACAATAAAAAGAATGATGTTGTTCTCGTCCGGTAATTCCAAACAGGTGAAATTTTCAATTTCAAATAATGTTGTAGAGGTTTCTGCGGAGGATATTGATCACGGGTCCAATGCTGTGGAAAATATTGTGTGTGATTATAAAGGGGAATCAATGGACATCGGTTTTAACACAGCCTATGTTAATGATATGATAACTCATATAAGCAGTAAAGAAATTTTGTTTAAACTGCACTCTCCGACAAAAGCGTGTATTTTAGAACCAACCGATACAGGCGAGAATGAAGAATTAATGCTGCTGCTTATGCCGGTCCGGTTAAATAATTGAGAAAATGATCCTGTCTTCTGTTCAGCTAAAAAATTTTAGACTTCATAAAAATGTAAGTTTAAGTTTTTCTGATGGAATTAATTATATAGTAGGAGGTAATGGACAGGGTAAAACAACCATTCTTGAATCAATCTATTACCTGTGTACAACAAAAAGCAACAGCTCAAGATCAGACAGCGAAACAGTAAGTTTTAATGAAAGCGAGTTTGAAATATCAGGCTTGTTTAAAGACAGAACCGAGAATAAAATAAAAATAATCTATTCTTTGACAGAAAATAAAAAAAATTATTTTCAGGATAATAAACCAGTTAATAAAGCCGCAGATGTTATAGGAAGATTTCCTGTTGTTTTGTTAACACCGGAAGATCATTCCATTACCCAGGGTTATCCTTCTGACAGAAGAAAATTTGTTGATTCTATCATTTCCCAGGCAAGCAATACGTATCTGAAAAATCTTCTGGAATATAATAAAACACTTAAACAACGCTCCAGCCTTCTTTCACAATATAAAGAAAGGAAACGACCGTATAACAAGGAAGAATTTGATTCATGGTCGGAAAAATTAATTAACACCGGAACTGCATTAATTGAAAGCAGAATAAAATTTACATCAGGCTTTAATGAATATGTTAAAGAATCATATTTCCGAATTATGAAAGAGAAAGAAACCCCGTTAATTAAATATCTTTTTCTTGAAGGAGTAAATAGCGGAAACATACACGAAAGTTTTAAAGCTCAGTTGGATTTGAGAAGAGACGAAGAATTAAGAAGAGCAGCTAACCTGGTGGGCCCGCATAAAGATGATTTTATTTTTGAGATTAATGGAGTAAATCTGAAAACATTCGGTTCACAAGGACAACACAAAACATTTCAAACAGCGTTAAGATTCGCACAGTTTTTTTATCTTAAGGAAAAATCAGGTATAGTTCCCATATTTCTATTAGATGATTTGTTTGGTGAATTAGACTCAGCAAGAGCTGAACGGATAAGCGAGTACCTTGGAGAAGTGGGACAAGCATTTATTACCCTTACAGACTTTGCCGACTTTTCTTTTCTTAAGAAAAAAGAAAAAGATCAGATAATAAAAATAAAAGAAGGCAGCCTGGTCTATGCTTAACGGTTTTCATAGTCTTAGAGAAATAATAAACACATCGCCTGAGTTTGAAAACCTAAAAAGAGTAATTGCCGAGAGCGATGTAATAGAAGAGTTTTATAAAATATTTCCCGAGTTAGAAAAAGTAGTCGTTCCGGTAAAAGTTGAAAAAAAAGTATTAAAATTAAAAGTTGAAAATTCTACGTGGAGAAGCGAAATAAAATTCAACGAAAGATCACTGATCGAAAAAATTAATACTCACTTCAAAGAACAGCGGGTAAACCAGCTAAGATTTATTTAAAAGGATTTATTAATAGAGAGACAAAAATGTCAGCAGACAAAAATAAAAACGATTATAGTGCGAAAAGTATAAATGTACTTAAAGGCCTTGAAGCAGTTAGGAAAAGGCCGGCGATGTACATCGGTGATGTTAGCTCCCGCGGACTTCATCACCTTGTAAATGAAGTTGTTGATAACAGTATTGATGAAGCGCTCGCAGGTTATGCCGACAGCATCACCATAACAATTAATAAGGATGAAAGTATTACTATAGAAGATAACGGAAGAGGTATTCCGGTGGATATTCATCCTGAAGAAAAAAAATCTGCGCTTGAAGTTGTAATGACAGTATTGCACGCCGGCGGTAAGTTTGATAAAGATTCTTATAAAGTATCAGGCGGTTTACATGGCGTTGGTGTTTCTGTTGTTAATGCTTTGTCCGAATGGCTTAAAGTTGAGGTTAAAAGAGACGGGAAAATATTTTTCCAGGAATATAAAAGAGGCGTTGCTCTTAAACCCGTAAAAGAAACAGGCAAAACAAAAAAGAATGAAACAGGAACCACAGTTACTTTTCTTCCTGATTCGGAAATTTTTAAGGTTATAAAATTTAAGTTCGATACGCTCGCTGAAAGAATGAGAGAACTCGCTTATCTTAACCGGACGGTGACAATTATTATGAAAGACGTACGCAACGGAGGCGAAGAAGCAGTCTTTCATTTTAAAGGCGGATTAATAGAGTTCGTAAAATATCTTGATGAGGCAAGAGAAGCGCTTCACAAGCCCGTATATATTGAAGGAGAGAAAGACGGGGTTCCGATCGAAATTTCTTTTCAGTATAACGGCGGATATACAGAAAATATTTTCTCTTATGTGAACAACATTAATACTCACGAAGGCGGAACACATCTTGTCGGTTTTAAAACTGCCCTGACTAGAACTCTTAATAATTATGCTTACAAGAACGGACTTATAAAAGAAGGCAAAATAAATCTAACCGGCGATGACTTCAGAGAAGGATTAACAGCAGTAATTTCAGTTAAAGTTGCAGAGCCTCAGTTTGAAGGACAAACAAAAACCAAACTTGGTAACAGCGAAACAAAATCTGCCGTTGAAACTCTTGTTGGAGAAAAACTGGCAGAGTATCTCGAAGAAAATCCTTCGGTAGGTAAAAAGATAATTGAAAAATGTATGCGCGCTGCGGAAGCGAGAGAAGCCGCACGCAAAGCACGCGATCTTGCAAGAAGAAAAAATGCTCTTGATAATATGAATCTGCCGGGAAAACTCGCCGACTGTTCAATTACAGATCCCGAACATTGCGAGATATACATTGTCGAAGGGGACTCTGCAGGCGGTTCAGCTAAACAGGGAAGAGACAGAAGATTCCAGGCGATACTTCCATTAAAAGGAAAAATATTAAACGTTGAAAAAGCAAAGATGAATAAGATACTCGAGAACAATGAAATAAAAGCGATCATCTCTGCAATTGGTGCCGGCTTTGGTGTTGATTTCGACGAATCAAAATCACGTTATGGAAAATTAATTCTTATGACAGATGCGGACGTTGATGGAAGTCACATCAGAACATTGCTGCTCACATTCCTTTACAGGCATATGAAAGAATTAATAACATCCGGCAAAGTTTATATTGCTCAACCTCCTTTATATAAAATAAAAAAAGGCAAAGAAGAATTTTACGCTTACGATGATAACGAAAGAACGGAAATTTTAAAACGATTAAAAGTAAACGGAAAAGAAATATCCGGCGGAGAAGAGCTGCTTGATGATGGTTCAGTTAAAGGAGTGACAATTTCGCGATACAAAGGATTGGGAGAAATGAATCCTGAACAGTTGTGGGATACTACAATGAACCCGGAGACAAGAACAGTTCTGCAGGTTTCAGTTGAAAGCGCAGCCGCAGCAGATAAAATTTTTGAAACTCTTATGGGAGATGATGTAGAACCCAGAAGAGAGTTTATAGAAAAGAACGCAAAGTATGTCAGGAATCTTGATATCTGATATATACATCAAAAATATTTTTAACATAAAAAGAAAAAATTAATGGCAACGATATTTGAAAAAATAATCCCGGTTTCTCTTGAAGAGGAAATGAAATCATCATACATCGATTACTCAATGTCAGTAATTGTTGCAAGAGCTTTGCCGGATGTAAGAGACGGACTGAAACCGGTTCACAGAAGAGTATTATATGGAATGCATGAACTTGGTGTTGCATACAACAAGCCGTATAAAAAATCGGCGAGAATAGTGGGAGAGGTTCTTGGTAAGTATCATCCGCACGGAGACACTGCGGTTTATGATACAATGGTAAGAATGGTTCAGGATTTCTCGCTCCGTTATCCGCTAGTTGATGGTCAGGGAAATTTTGGATCAGTTGACGGGGACTCGCCCGCAGCAATGAGATACACCGAAGCGCGTCTTGCAAGGATAGCAGATGAAATGCTTCGCGATCTTGATAAGAATACAGTAAACTTTGCGCCTAACTTTGATGATTCGCTTGAAGAACCGACAGTTATGCCGTCATATCTTCCTAATCTTTTAGTTAACGGATCAAGCGGTATTGCTGTAGGTATGGCAACAAACATTCCGCCGCATAATTTAACAGAAGTTGTTGATGGATTGGTTGCGTTAATAAAAAATCCGGAACTCAATTCAGAAAAATTAATGAAGTATGTTACTGCCCCCGATTTCCCGACAGCCGGAATAATTTATGGTTATGCCGGAGTTAAAGAAGCATATACAACAGGCAGGGGAAGAATTGTTGTGCGTGCAAAAGCAAATATAGAAACGCTGAAAAACAACCGCGAGAATATTGTTGTAACCGAACTTCCATACCAGGTTAACAAAGCAAACTTAATTGAAAAAATAGCAGAACTGGTTAGAGAAGGTAAGATAACAGAAATTTCAAACATCAGAGATGAATCCGATCGCGATGGAATGAGAATGGTGGTCGAACTAAAACGCGATGCACAGCCCGCCGTAGTTCTTAACCAGTTATTCAAACACACACAAATGCAAACCACGTTTGGTGTGATTATGCTGGCGCTTGTAAACGGCACACCAAAAGTTCTTACTCTCAAGGAAATGATGCAGCACTTTATTGATCATCGGATGGATGTGCTGGTAAGAAGAACAAAGTTTGAGCTTGATGCTGCTGAAAAAAGAGCGCACATACTTGAAGGTTATATAATTGCTCTTGATAACATTGATGCTGTTATCGAAACCATTAAAAAGTCCCGCGATGTAGAGACCGCAAAAGCAAACCTAATGAAGAAGTTTAAGCTTAGCGAAATACAGGCTAAAGCTATTCTTGATATGAGGCTGCAGAGACTTACCGGACTTGAAAGAAAGAAAATAGAAGATGAATACAAAGAAGTAATCAAGCTGATCGAAAAACTTAAAGGTATTCTCGGAAGTGAAGAAAAACGTTACCTGATAATTAAAGATGAACTTCTTCTCTTAAAAGAAAAATACGGCGACGAAAGAAGAACGGAAATAATTCACGACTATGAAGAGTTTTCATTAGAAGATATAATAGCCGAAGAAGATGTTGTTGTAACTATATCCCATCAGGGATTTATTAAAAGATTTCCTGTAAGCGGCTATCGAAAACAGGGTCGCGGCGGTAAAGGCGTAATAGGATCAGGAACAAAAGAAGATGACTTTATTGAACACATGTTCATAGCATCAACACACCATTACATTCTTTTCTTTACAGAAAAAGGAAAATGTTATTGGTTAAAAGTTTTTGAAATTCCTGAAGGCGGCAGAGCATCTAAAGGAAGATCGATTCTTAATCTTCTTCAAAAAGAAAAAGAAGATAACATAACAGCTTTTGTTGCAGTTAAAGAATTTGGTGAAACAAATTATCTTATTATGGCAACACAGCAGGGAACGATAAAGAAAACAGTTCTTTCAGCTTATGGCAATGTTCGTAAAGGCGGAATCAACGCAATCAACCTCGTTGATGGGGATAAACTTATAGAAGTGAAGATGACGGACGGAAACAACGACATAGTCATCGGAACTAAAAACGGATTTGCAATCCG
The DNA here is from genome assembly GCA_023453665.1 of Bacteroidota bacterium. GTDB lineage: Bacteria > Bacteroidota > Ignavibacteria > Ignavibacteriales > Ignavibacteriaceae. The sequence continues at coordinate 10,214 of JAEXTA010000172.1, forward strand.
CTTCAACGAAAAAGATGTTCGCGATATGGGACGAACAGCCACCGGCGTAAGAGGTGTCCGCTTATCTAAAGGAGATATTGTTGTCGGGCTACTCGTCATGAAACGTCAGGATAACATACTTGTTGTTACAGAAAACGGTTATGGCAAACGTTCCGATATTAATGATTACAGGATAACAAAACGCGGCGGTAAAGGGGTTATCACCGTAAAGACTAGTGATAAAGTTGGTAAGATGATGGCTATGATGGAAGTTGTAGATGGTGACGAACTTGTTATCATTACAACACAGGGAATGGTAATCCGCCAAAGCGTAAAAGAAATTAGAGTGATGGGAAGAAACACACAAGGCGTAAGAGTCATCAGGTTAAACGAAGGGGATAAAATAGCAGATATTGCAAAAGTAGTTCCTGAAGAAGATGAAGAAGCTGGAACAAACGGCAATGGAAAAGACGCCGGGCTTGATGTATAATTATCTTTTATAATTTTGAACAACTGCCGGCAGTCTTTCAGAACCAATGACTGCCCGGCGCTTCGTTCAGTTTATATAAACTATTTATTTTAATCTGGGTTTTATTTATACTCTACACAAAATCGTCCGGATATTTATGAGTCATAATTCCGGGACGACTCATTCTAACCAGGCTGATATTCGATGAATAACAAATGGAGTTTTTATGAAAAATCATTTTATACATTTGTTCGACTACAACGATTGGGCAAACAAAGCTGCGGCTCTATCAATAAAAAAAACAACCAACATTGATGACCATGCCGTTTCATTATTCGCTCATATTATTAACGCTCAAAAATTATGGTTAAGCAGAGCTTTGGGACAATCACATAAAATTAATCCATGGCAAAGCCTTTCACTGGATGAATCAATTATACTATCAGCGCAAAGTACAAAGGACTGGCAGGGATTTTTAAAAGATATGACTGAAACTGATTTCGATGTAAAAGTAAACTATACGAATTCAAAAGGTGATCAATACAGCAGCACGATTAAACAGATATTAATACAGGTAATTAACCATGCTTCATATCATCGTGGTCAGATCGCAAGCATAGTCAGAAAATCAGGAGGCACTCCGGCATTAACAGATTATATTGTTTTTGTAAAGTAGGATCAAAATCTCCGCTTAAGTTCACGTTCGGTTAAAATTATTAAACCAAATGCCCCGGCAAAAACGAGGATCATAGATAAAATTATTTCTGTAGTTTCATGAAAGGGCGGAAACAACAAAGCACAACAGGCTATGATCAATAATATCAAACCCGAATAGAGCATTAAACGGGAAGAATAACGTTGTGCAAAATCCCACGCCTCCTGCGATTTCATAGATTTGATAGTGCGGTAACCGTAAAGCCAGTTTATTTTTTTCGGAGGAAATCTGAAAAGGATCAGTGCAGTAATTGTGAAAATAATTCCAGTCAAACCTGGAATTAGTACAAGCGGTTTTAAGAAAACTTCCATAATTATAACCAAAAAACTTTCTGATATTTTTCAATAGAGTTATTCATCTATCTTCACCAATACAAGCTTAGAAAAATTTGTTTTAACGCATAGGTTTTATTTTAATATTGTTGAGACTATCTTCAATTAAAATATTAAGTCTCTTCAATCTTGTTAATTCCTGCTTGGCACTCATAATCCAGTGTTTAGAAATTCTTTGATATGAAGGAGCCATAGAAGAAAAATTATTCCATGCTTTTTTATTTGATTTAAATATTTTTTCAAGGGCAGAGTCTAAAATAATTTCCTTTTGTTCAAACGAATAAACTTTAGCTTTTTTCTTATCTAACTTTTTGAATGCTTCTATACCGGCAGGCTTCATTAAGCCAAGTTTTTTAAGCGCTTTTACTTTTTTGATATTGATTGCGCTCCAGTTGCTTCCAGGTTTACGGGGAGTGAACCGATTGGTATAGCTTATATCATCGATTGATTTTCTGATGCCGTCAATCCATCCAAAACACAACGCCTGGTCAACAGATTCAGACCACGTTATGCTTTCAAGCCCGGAATCTTTTTTAAAGTAACCAACCCAGAGTTCTTTTTCTTTATCATGATTTTTTTCAAACCATTTACGCAACTCTTTAGAAGTTTTGAAGAATTTAGGAATCATTTTAACAGTAGCATTTTTTTTGTGTTAGTAAAACTACCACTTTGGATTTTATAAAAATAGACCCCGCTCGGCAAGCTGCTTGCGTCGAATTCAATTTCATAAGTACCGGCAGATTTTTCTTCATTAACAAGAGTTACGATTTCATTTCCAAGTACATCATAAATACGCAGCAATACCTGCACCGGAGACTCATAATATGCATTCCCTACAGTGAAACTAATACTAGTTGTTGGATTAAATGGGTTTGGATAATTCTGCTCAAGACTAAACGAAGAAGGGTTCATAAACGAAACCTCTGCTGTGTTTGAATATTCGAAACTTCCGTCAAAGTCAATTTGTTTTAAGCGGTACAAATATTTTCCCGGCGATAATGATTCGTCTTTAAATGAATAAACTGAAGTATAGATTGTTGTTCCTTTCCCATTCATAAAACCAATTGAACCCCACTCCTGATTGCTGACTGAAGACTGTTGACTGAGGACCTGCCTTCGCTCAATCTCAAATCCACGGTTGTTAACTTCAGTTGCTGTTATCCAGTTAAGGATAACACTCTTTTCGTTTACCTCTGCAGAAAAAGAGATTAGCTCAACCGGGATCTGTGGAGCGGAAACCGGAATTAATGCCTTATGAACATTTAATCGCCCTCCCGTAACTGTAATTCCCTGTAAGGCAGAAATAGAATCAGTCGCTTCAAATAAAATATCTCTGAACATTATTGCACCAGCAGATAGATCTGATTTATATGTTGCTAAAAATTGTGAATCAGCCGCTGCAAACATTAAGGCAATAGCACCTGTTACCTGCGGAGTTGCCATGGATGTGCCGGTTGAGTTCTGATAATTATTATTAGGATAGGTAGAAAGAACTGAAGTTCCCGGGGCACCAAGATCAATCGTGTTTAAGCCATATGCCGCGCCAGAGTTTTTTGTATCTGTTCTTGTTGTATTTGTAACGCTGATCATATAAGGACTGGGACATCCCGTTGGTATATCCCCAACAACATCAATATTCCAGTTTGCATTTGCAGTCGCTCCGCAATTTAAAACACCCTGTAAACCAAGAGAATCATATATTCCACACCACAAAGGATAATTTGCGGGCTGGCCCTGATCAACACCAAATGATGCATTCGTTGAAACAATAAATGCACCCTTTACCCCATTTGTTTCATTGTATAAAGAACGCATTTCCAGGACATATCCATAAGCAGCAATCACAGTTGCTTCACTTGATGAAGAACCCGCAATAGGCATTATTCTGCTATTCCAATTAACACCGGAAACGCCAAGATTATTATTTCCCTTTGCCCCGGAAATTCCGGCAACGTGAGTTCCATGAGAACTGCCGGGAACAGTTCCATTATTACCGTAAGCATTCCAGCCGCGATAATCATCAATATAACCATTGCTGTCATCATCAACTCCGTTTGAGGGTATTTCTCCATGGTTAAACCAATAAGGCAGATCATTATGATTCAGATCACAGCCGCCATCGATAATTGCAATTACTATTGTATCTCCGTGTGCAGTTAAGCCCCCGGTAGAAATATCCCATGCTTCGGGGGCGTCAATATCGGCATCAACTGTTCCGCCTGATTGTCCGGTATTATTAAGCGCCCACTGTTCATTAAAGCGGGTATCGTTTGGAAAAGTATTTAAAACGCTATAAGGCGAGTGATTATTTAAATCAACTAACCCTGCCGCAGATCTTTCTGATAAAACGTGATTGAACTGAACTGCTTTTACATGATCATTTTTTCTAATTTCAAAAAGAACATCTGACACATCAATTTTAGAATCGTCATAACTGAAAAGCCAGATATTCATCCTTTTTGAAAGAAGTTGTTTTGATTTTAAGTCGAGATGATGAAACGAGTTAGAAAAATGTTCTAATGATTTAGAATCTTTTAACTGAACGAGAAGTTCTCCCCTGATAATATTTTCTTCCTGTGGTAATAAAGTTTTCGGGATAAGTACGAATATAAAAATGACCGGCAATAAAAATTTTTTCATAATGACCTGTTATTAATTATTGGGGGAGATAAAATATTTGCTGATGAAGTTAAGAATATTTTTTAAAGAATATGTAAAAGCTATCCCGGCTTTTTAAATACCCGGGAAAAGATATATCTCAAAAAGTTGAAATATTTTGTTTTTTGTCAATTTTGTGCTAATTTTGACTGCGGTTTTCGGAAAGCCGTAGTGTTTTATTAATTATTTTTAGAGGTAAGTTAGTGAGTACTAAACTTTTTGTGGGTTCATTGCCCTGGGCAGTGAACGACGAAACCTTACAAGCAGCTTTCGAGTCACACGGAAAAGTTGTTTCTGCTAAGGTTATCACAGATCGCCAGACCGGCAGATCAAGAGGATTTGGATTCGTGGAAATGGAAAACGAATCTGAAGCAAGTGAAGCGATCAAAGCCCTTAACGGTTCGGAAATGAATGGCCGAAACATTATAGTCAGCGAAGCAAAACCGAAGAATTAAAAAATATTTGGTAAACTTGCATACTCTTTAAGCGCTCTTTACAGAGCGCTTTTTGTTTTTAAACAACTTAAATCAAAAAACAAAAGAACTAATGCCGACTCTGAAATTATTCCCGTCACGGTGATTTAATTTCCATGCAAATTCAACTCGTAATGGCAGCAGAACATGACCAAGTCCAAAACCTATCTCATAAAACGGGTGTGTAAACGTGTTAACCTTATGCGGCAGAATTGCCGAAGTTTTTTCTTCAATATCAGAATATGCAATATTCAAAAATGTATTAAGCTGTATCTCCCAGCTTTTTAACCCGGGAATTCCAAGCCACCTGAAAAATTCATCCCGCAAATTATGTTCAATGAAAGCGGTAAAAACTCGTTCTCCATGAATTTCATTAACCTCAAGAGTCCGGAAAGAATAATTTCGTGCTGTTATATCAATATTGCCGGGCAATGCATAAAGCATCTGGTAGGGAAGCATTCCATCATTATAAATTGCATCAAGTTTAATGTTAAGTGAAGTGGATTTATATGAATTCAGATTTACAAACGAACCGAGAGTATAGGTTTTGAAATTCATTTTACTTTTCAGAAGACTTTTGTCAGAATAGGTGATCCCGCCTTCAAAAGTAATATAAGATTTATTGAACGAGGCTCTTCTTCTGTATAATCCGTCTTCAATATATTTTCTGAAATCTAAAAAGAAACCGGCAGTTAATGCATTTATCTTTGTTTCATTTACAACAGGATTTTGCCTGTAGGTTCTGTCTTTAGCAAAAAAAGAAAAATCACTTTTGTTAAAAGCGTTGTTATCGGTTCTGTTTAAAAAACCTGCGTTCAGTTTTAAAACCGGAAATACTTCACCCGAAAGATTAAAGCTAAACCCTTTGGAATAATAATAATCCCTGAATTCATATTTTGAAACGAGGGAAAGAATCGTCGATGTAAGTTCGTTATAATCTTCCGACTGACCGAATAAAATTTTTATATCATTAAAAACATTTAAAGAAGCGCTGTAGGTTCTGTATTCCCCGAAAAGGTAGCTCGCATTAAAATCCTGTTTAAATTTTTTATCAGAAAATCCGCAAGAAAGATCGAGAGAGGAATTAAATCTTTTGTCAAAATAATCATTTAAATAAAAACCGAAATCAAGAGCGTGACCCTCAACCCGGTTAAAATGATATAAACCAAGCGGCGCTGTTGTTGCAAAATTTTCGTTGAAAGACATTCTTGAGTTCAGCCATGAAAAGTTATCCCAGAAAGTTCTTGGAACATTACTGAGGCTGTCGATTCTTAAATAAGCATCCTGCTCTTCTGATGTCCCGGGAATGGTCTGGGAACTTTCCCAGTATAATGAATCTTTTTTATCTGCATCGGGAGTCACAGTTAAAATTGCCATGTCAAAAAAGTCATCATCAATAACCGGATTTATTTTATAGTCGTATAAAATTGTGTTAAGCTCAAAGCCAAATCTTACAAGTCCCATCACATTAGCAGTTATAAATAATCTGTAATCAACAGGCATATAAATACTGTTTTCATATTCGGCGAACTGCTGGAATACATTAATTGTATCGAATATTCCGCCGGTGTTAGCTGCACGGTTAAGGTTAAGATTTACTTTAATTAAATCAAAAGTGCTGTCGGTAATGAATATGTCGCCTGTAAATCCGGGATCATTTTCATCGTCGGGAGTAAGATTAATCTGGTAAACAATTTTATTGTCAAGCGGAATTGTGCGGACAATATAGTAGTAATAATAATCAAGCGCGTTGTCGGCTATGGGTCCCGGCAAAGCTTTTCCGAAAAAGTTTATATCATCTGAATAAAGATTTTGTATAAGTCTTCCGCCGGTTAAAATGTTTATCGATGATGGAAAATTTGACGATTGTTTTCTTGCGATGATTGTCTCTTTGTATTGATCGGGCTTTTTAAAAAAACCTTTACTTTGATTTTCAAGTATGCCGGATATTTTTAATTCCGTAGAATCAGTTGACCCGATTCCCAGGCTGACCGTATTTCCTCCGGCGGTAATATCCTCCTGTGATTTGATTACTCCTTTTGTGTAAGCCTCAAACTCATAACTTAATATCTTTGAATTCCTCTCCTGCTTTTTAAGAATTGCTTTTCTTATAATTTCAAGAGCGGGATTTTCGCCGGGCAGAACAACAACTTCCTGAAGTTCAACATTTGACTGCTGCAGATTAAAATCAATATTCATATCAGAATCTGAAACGTTAACATCTATCGAATCAGAATTATAACCAATGAAAGAAGCGATCAAAGTATATTTACCCGGCTTTAATTTAAGCTCATACATCCCATCCTTATTTGCTGCAGTTCCAAGAGTTGTTCCTTTAACACGCACATTCCCGAAGCTTAGCGACGTTCCGGATGACTTTTCTTTTATCATTCCTTTTATATTTTTTTGTTGTGCAAAAGAAAAACAAACAGAAAGGAGAATCAGAAGAACAACCGCAACAGGTTTCATAAAATCCCTTAGATGTTTTTGAAGTTTGATCTGAACTAAAATAAGAAAACACAAATATTTAATTCAATCCGGTTCCATATACTGCTTTAAAATGCGGCGGCATTTATTCTGAGTTTTAATGTATAAGATAACGGATATTCTAACCTGTAAAGAATTAGTATCTTTGCGGAGTTAAAATACGGAGAACAAGATGAAATATAACAGGATAATATTAGCACTAATTTTTTCATTCACATTCGGGAATTTATTTGCTGCCGCAGACAGCCTTACTGTACCCGAAGGACTTACATCAGAAAAAGTTATTACAAATTATGTCAATGCAATCGGCGGCGCAGATAATCTTTCGAAAATTGTTGACCGCACAACAGTTATGCGCGGAACAGTCCAGGGCGTTAATGTGCTGATAGTATCATACCAGAAAGCTCCGAACAAACTTAAGCAGGAAATTCGTGCAGGCGAAGTTGACCAGAAAATTTATTTTAACGGTGAACGCGGCATACAGGTTATCGGCGATACCAAAACAGAGATCGAAGGTTCCGAACTCGAAAAATTAAAAACAGAATCAACGGTTATTTTACTTCTTGAGCTTGACCACTATAACATAAAAACAAAATTGACAGGCGTTGAATCAGTCAATAATAAACCCGCATACAAGATCCAATTCATTCTGCCTTCGGGAACTAAGTGGGTTCAGTTTTATGACACCGAAACATCTCTCAAAGTAAAAGAGATAAAAGACATCAACACCCCGCAGGGTACGTTTACCCATGAAGTTTTGTATTCTGATTACAAAACCATTGAGGGTTTGAAATACGCTTTTAAAATAACTCAGAAAATCGGAGGGCAGAGTATAGACTTCAACATCAGTTCAATAAAAATAAATTCGGGACTGTCGGACCGCGAATTTGAAATAGAATAATCATAAGGAATTCATCTTAATTCTTACGCAGGACTCATCATTGTGCAAAATAAAATATCAGTAATAGTGTTCGACCTAGGAAAAGTTATAATTCCTTTCGACTATAAAAACGCAATTGAAAAACTTGAACAGGTTGAAAAAGATCTCGGTAACAAATTTTTTCATTTCTACCAGAAGAATTATGAAACACACCGAAGGTTTGAACGCGGAGATTTGACGGAAGATGAATTCATTTCAATTATGCTTAAAGCTCTTGAACATAAGATCAGTAAAGAAACTTTTATTAATTACTATTCCGATATATTTACTTTAAACGAAGACGTAGCATCATTACTTCCGCGTCTTAAAAAGAATTACACACTTTGTCTTTTGTCAAACACAGATTCACTTCATCATAACTACGGCTGGTACAAATATGATTTTCTCAAATACTTCGACAAACTTTTTCTTTCATACCAGGTTGGCGCGGTAAAACCCGAAGAAAAAATTTATAAGGCAGTTGAGGGGTTCACACACAAACCCGCGTCAGAACATTTGTTTATTGATGACATTCCCGAATACGCAGAAGCAGCCAGCCGGCTTGGATGGAATGCGATAAGGTTTGAAGGATATACTCAGCTTGTAAGAGAATTAAACGAACTTAAAATAAAATTCTAATTCCGGTGATATCATTTAGCTGAAGAAGCGGAACGGTTTGTTTTAGTACGTTCGCGCTTCGGCGCTTCTGACGGAGTTACTTCCTTTTTTTTGTTTGAACCGTTTTCTTCTGTGACTGTGGTTTTTGTTTCTTCGACCCGCCCCCTTTCAATATTCAATATCAATCCGTCTTCATAATTGATTTTCATATGCTCTAAAGAAAACGCGTAAAGCTCCCGCGAATAACCACCGCCGTTTTTCAAACTTGTCAAATCAGATTCGTTTTCTATCTCATCATTATGAAAACGGACATAAACCGAATCACCTTTTACATCAACAATTTTAAGAAGCGAATAATTGCCCTCATCGGTTTTTATTTCATAAACATCGCCCGGTTCCGGTGAGTTAAGATAACTTTCCAGCGTATTGGTATCTGTATTTGAAATTCCGCTTATCAATCTGAAAGCAATAAAAACAGCAGCAAGCAGAATCAGCACCGAACCCGTAAACAAATAACCGGGTGAACTGAGAATACTTTTCATCTGTTCGGTCTCAAGAAAAAAACTTGCAGGCAGAGTATGCATCTCCGGTTTATGTCCGCATTTCGGACAGGTAACCTGTGCTTCTTTACCAAGCGGAAAAACAGGTATCCACAACAAAGCAAAATAACGCGCGTAAATATCCACCATCATCATTTCATCAGAACCGCACGAAGGACATTTACTGCCTATTGCTTCAGTCGAAAGTTTCTTTCTGCCGATTCCTAAAAATGCCATGTTTATTTCCTTTAAGAATTATTATTTTTGTTCCGAAATTAAATTAGTTTCACCATTTGGTCTACATAGCTAAAAGGGAACATTATCGAAAGGGCTAACAGAATGACTCGCAACACATTAATTATGTTACTGTCGCTAATCACCAATATTACTTTCAGCCAAACCGATTTTAGAAGTTCACAATATCTTATAACACTTCTTGAAGCCGACAATATTAAATCTGAAAACGAGATTAGATTTTATGATTCATTATATAATAAAATTCTAAGTCATTCAAGGAATGAACTAGAAAATGAAAGTGATATTTACGAAAAGCACAAACTGTTATTCGAGCTTTTACACAACGACCATTTGAAAAAATATAAAGACGAAGCTTATATAGCCAGACTATTTAAGCACAAAGAATTTAATTGTGTTACTGCTGTAATACTGTATCAAATGCTTTGTGCCGATCTTGGTCTTTCAATTAAACTTTATGAAACACCATTTCATGTTTATATCACAGCGGACATTCCCGGCAAAAAAAATATAAAAATCGAACTCACCGATCCGGTTGATGGATTTGATATGAAGCAGGATATAAGTGACTATATAGAATATCTGATTGATTACAAACTCATTACTAAGGAAGAGCTTTTAGAAAAAGGATCGGCTGCTATTTATAATGAAACGATTACAGATACCCGGGTAATTAAACCAATAGATTTAATTGCAATTTATTATGCAAACCTGGCATACTATTGTTACTATGAAGGCAGAACTTTTGATGCTTATAGGTTTATAAAAAAATCTGTTTCGGTTTCTCCTGATTCGGCCAGAATTGAATCACACAATTCCTTTTTTCTAATTTATGCGAAAAGTATGGAAAATAATGCCGACAGCCTTACATCGTTTCTTGTCGAATATTTAGATACAATTCCTGATTCAAAAGAATTTCATACAACTATGATCGCAGCAGCAAAATTCTGCATTCACACTAACCTGTCAAGCAACGATTTTGAAAAAGCCGAAAAGATTTTCGACAAATTATGCGGTGTTTTACCGGACTCATTGTTAACCGATTCTGAAATAAGAAAATTAGATGTCGGAATAAATTCAGAGATAATTCGCAGCATGACCATAAGGGGTGAATATGAAAGTGCGTTTAATCTAGCCGGTAATTTATTTCACCGAAACAAAAAAAATGAAAGAGCGCTTGACACATACCTTGCTGCTGGAGGGATGTATATGCAAACACTTGGCATTTCGGATGAGACAGAAAAACTTCTTGACGTTGCGGATTCAATGTTCTCCAATGCGCCTCAAATCAAATCAGTTGAAGACGTATACGTTAATGCCTGCATATCAAATGTAATGAAGACGGGTTTATACAAAACTGATTCGGGAAAAAGTAAAAAAATATTGACCGATGCTTTGTCGCGGTTACCCGGCAACAAAGGAATTATCAACGCGCTTACATATCTCTATCATGAAATGGCGATGGCTGAAATAAGAAACAGAAAATATCAGAAAGCATTAGACATGCTTAATGAAGGGCTGACTTATGACCCGGATAACTGGGAACTAAAGCACGAGCTTGAACTGACAAAAGATCTGTTAAAGAAAAAATGACAGATATTTTTAATTAAACAATCGTCCGGCATAACTCGGTACTATTGTTTCCTTATAACCATTATCGTAAGATCATCTGCGGGGGGACTGTGTTTTACAAACTCTTTATTCTCAATTAAAAAAGACTCTACAAGAAGATCGGCGGGCATACCGGAATTTTTTGTAAACAACGATATAACCCTTTCCTCTCCGTACTCAACACCATTCGAACTTGCCTCAGTTAAACCGTCAGTATAAAGCAGCAGTGAATCATGTGTATTCATCTGAAATTTATGTGTTGAATAAAATGACTCACAAAATAAACCTACAGGAATTCCCGTAGCAGTGACGGGTGTTATCTTTCCATTTGAAAACAAAAGCGGGGGATTGTGTCCCGCGTTGCATATCTCTGCTTCTCCGGAAGGACTAACCATGCCCATCACCATCGTTGCGTAATTCGAATCCATTGTACTTTCACAAAAAAGCCGGTTTGTTCTTTCAACCATTTCACTGACAGTCAGTCCGAATGAAAGAAGACTCCGCACAGAAGCATGAAGATGTGTCATCATTAAAGATGCGGCAACACCCTTACCCGAAACATCGCCAAGTATAAAAAAAGCAGAACCATCCGGCACCTTAATAAGATCACAGAAATCCCCGCTTACAGGACCTGCCGGACCGTAATGATAACTGAATTCCCATCCACCGAAACTGATATTATTTTTAGGAAGAAGATTACGCTGTATCTTTGATGCGAATGTCAGATCAAGCTCAAGTGCTTTCTGCTGCTGGGGATTAAGATCATCAAGACATACAGTTAACAGGGGATCGGCAGCAAGACGGTGTGGTTCAATTTCACCGTGACATATTTCACAAATTCCGAAAGTACCTTTATCCATTCTTTCAAGCGCAGCATCAACCTGTTTAAGAAGATTAAAAAGATTAGCCGGATCGTGAAGGTGTTTCTCCGCAGCGATTAATCGTTCGCGTCTTTCGTTAAGCTGTTTCCTTAACGGTTCAAGATAAACTGCTTCCATTTTATAAACTCATTTTTGTTTATGAAAAATATAAAATGATATAAATCACAAATCAAACCGATTGTGATTAAAGGACACAATAAATTAAATAACACATAATCTTCAGAGTTATGTGTCCCCTCCCTGGAGGGGAAAAAGGGCTTGCCCGCCTGCCTGCCTTAGGCACGGCCGCAGGCGTGGGTGGGTAGAAATTCTCATATCATCACAACCCAAACAAATTTACCCGCCCTTGGTGGCGGATAAAAATGTATTAATGTGATTTATTTTATTTAATGAATTAAGTACTTTAATAAAAGATTTAGCAGAGAACCATTTGTCAAAAAGAAAGATCATCCCATATAACCCAATCCTTAGGGAACGCGCAAGAGAACTTCGCAACAACAGTACATTTACTGAGATTATGTTGTGGAATTATCTTAAGAAAAAACAATTACGAGGTTATGACTTCGACAGACAGAAACCTATCGATAACTACATCGTTGATTTTTATTGTAAAGAGTTATCTCTCGCAATAGAAATAGATGGGGAGAGTCATTATGGTAGTAAGGCTGAGGCGAAGGATAAGACTAAGGACATAAGATTGAATAAACTTGGTGTTACGGTTTTAAGGTTTGATGATCTTGAAGTAAGATATAATCTTGAGAAAGTGTTGAAGATGATAGAAGATTGGATTGATGATTTTGCTAAAGTGGACAAAAAGTAATTGCTATAAAACCCACCCCGTCCCCCTCCCGGGAGGGGACTGCATGTTTTATTTTATTTAAAAAGTTATGTGTCCCCTCCTTTGGAGGGGAGAAAGGGGTGGGTTAATTCTCCGCTATCGAAATAACCCCGAACATTTGTCATACAGATGGCGCTCCCATTCAGCATCTTCATTTATCTCACAAACCGTTTCGTCACACTTCGATAAACTCAGTGTGACATGATAATCACAAAACATAAACACCAGTTCCATCCCGTGAGTGAGCCGTATGTTTTATTTGTTTTAAAAGATATGTGTCCCCATCCCGGCGCCCATCTAAAAATTCCAATACATCCGGTAGCCGCAGGCTTCAGCCTGCGTAAACTCATCATCAGCATAACAGTGCCCATCAAAAAACCCCGGATCAAAAAAAATAAGACAGGCAGCCGGAACAAAAATATATTGTTTGAATAACACAGCGCCTTTATTATTTTATCTTTGGTGTTATTAACGCACTATAATCAGTTCAGCTTTATTTTATCATCTCAAAGAAAGGGAACTTATATGATCAAAAAAAGGAACATGCTTGCACAAGTCGGTTTAATGATATTAACCTTTGGTATTTATGCCATCTACTGGTTTTATCAGATAGCCGAAGAAATGAAATTTGCTGCAAAAGATTCACAGGCATCTCCGGCGTTATGGACGGTATTACTTTTTATTCCCATCGCCAACTTCTTTGCTGTATATAAGTTTGCTGAACTTTATGAAAAAGTTTCATCCGATCACTTTAACAAATGGCTGCTGTTTGTTTTATACATAGTATTTTCACCCGCTGTGTGGTTTATCGTGCAGACCGAGATGAATAAAAAAGCTGATATGAAACTGGCCGCAGGTATGTAAAAGAAAAAAACAGAATTAAAAAACCTTCCACACAGCGGAAGGTTTTTTTATGAAAAAAATTATTCATCACCACCTGTCACCCTGAAAAATGTCATGCTGCCCGCCCTTCCGTCATGCTGATGGCATTGCCATTCAGCATCTGCGTTTATTTCAGCATCCGTATTTGACTCTGCAGCATCCTTCTACATCCAAGATTCCGAAACAAGTTCGGAATGACGGATTGCTTCTATTTGTCATGCTGATGGCACTGCCATTCAGCATCTCTTCTAACTCCACGTTCACCACTGACACATAGAGCCCGCCTGTCCCTGCCGGGATCGAAGGGCGACCTCATTCACACAATGTCATACTGAGTGGCTTTGCCATCCCTATGGGGTCGAAGTATAACATTGCCACTCGCCCTGTCATACTGAGCTTGTCGAAGTATGACATTACACTTACCCCACACCAGTCATGCTGCCTGCCGCTTTGGGGAACTTGATTCAGCATCTGCATTTGTTTCGGGATCTGTATTAACACCCCCAAAAAAAACAAAAACACCCCGGCGTGCAAAAACCAAAATGTAATCTGTTAATCTCCTCTCAACTAAACACAACAGGAAAAACAAATAATATCTTATCGTGTTTCCTCAGGTTGTGTTTCATACAGAGTATACGGACATTATCTGCAGTTAGTGAAGTGCCGCCTTTGGAAAATGGTAAGTCGTGATCGAAGTGTTATTTCATTTTTAATGAGCTCGTAATTTTTTTTATAACCATTTGTGGGTTCTTGATTATTTGATGTTCCCAAAATCTAAGAACGGTCCATCCTTCGTTTCTTAATTTTTTATTGACCTCAATTGCTCGGGCCTTGTTACGCAGGAGCTTTGGTCGCCAATATATTCTATTCGTCTTTGGGATATTAAGATGATAAGGACACATATGCCAAAAGCAAGAATCTAAAAAAACCACTACTTTATATTTGGGTAATACAATATCAGGTTTTCCAATCATACTCTTAACATTCTTACGAAAGCGGAAACCTTTTTGATGAAGTGCAGAACGAACTAGTACTTCAATTTTAGTATCAGCAGAACGAATGTTCTGCATATTTTTTCTTCTGTGTTCTGGTTTGAGGTTATCCAAGCTTAAACTGAAAAATCCATTAAGTAAGATTCTTCATCTATTTTATAAAACGTGATGTCTGTGCGACCATACCGTTGAAGATCTTCGATCGTAACAAATGCCCCATTTGCTAAACCAAGTCTATTTCTAAAATATTCGCCAATCAAACTATTATTGTGAGGTGTATGAATTGCTTTTCCATTCTCTTGAGCACGTGAACAAATTAGAACTTTATTGTCATCAGTTAAAACTGTAAAGTGTGCGCCTCTTGGCGGGAAAAAATCAGTCGTATAAATTGTTGAGGGAAGCCGAATATATGCTTGATTTGGTTCGCGATGAAGCTCTGGGCGCTGGCCCCAATTCAGTCCAGATTTTGCTGGTAGAGTGCCATCGTTAGCCAATAAAGAGATAGTTATTGTTTCGGCTGCATTAATCTCCGGTTGTGTTTGAGCTATCGCTTCGTTTATTTGAACTTCTGCGCGTTCCCTTGCCCTTCTTCTAATGTATCTATCATTATAGATTTGAATTGTATTTTCGGAATCTGGATGAGTACAATAAATAGAATTATCAATTAATTGATTATAGTATGCGATAGCTTGTTCAGGATCGCACTGAGTTAATGCCTCTTTCTGTATTCGCTCATTGAATGCTGTCTGTGTATAATTTGCAGAACCTAAAAAACATTCTGTTGGTGTCCCATTATTCAACCATATATAAAGTTTAGTATGGAAAGGAGGATTATTGTTTCTATAACTACATTCAAAAATGTCTTGAAAGTCCGATGACATAATTTGTTTAAATCCCCTGTGATTACTCAGGGAAATTCCGTCAGCTGAACACATACCAATAATTAGTTTAACTTTTACTTGATCAAATCCTAAATTCTTTAGTTCCTCAAGATGATGAAAGGCCATTGCAGAAGTTGCATATCCAGTTGCGATGAGTAACTCATTACTGCCGTTATTAACTGGATTTATAAGAACCTTCTGAAATAATTCTGAAGTAATCATTTTTCACCCGCTATTTTTTAACCGTTTGATTTTTTCAAATAATAGTAATTGTTCAACTTTGTTATTGAAATTGTATGTGTTAAGATTTTCTTTATGCACTAATGGATTGATATTATAATCAATTGAATCGTATTCAATTTTAGCAAAACTTTTTAGCAGTGCTTCGAATATTATTTGAACTCCTCTTGGTGGAACCGCCATACCAATTTGTTTTCGGACACTTTCCTTTGAACCAACAAATTCAAAACTATCAGGGAACGTTTGAAGACGTGCCCTCTCTCTATTTGTGAGCGCGCGATTTTCTTTCCAATGATACACATGTGTTCCACCACCGCCACTACCCGTAATCGTATAAGCGGGTTTATTAGCGTCTAATCTTTTATAGATTTGACTAATCTTCGCGCCTTTTATTTTTAATGTAAGATGATCTGGAAGATTTGCAGTAAAAGCATTTTCACCTGGTTTAATATGTTTCAATCTTTCGATAACCTGAAGTGATTGTTTTGTAAAATCATGGTTAGGAAAATTTTTAGGAATTGGGGGGTTCTCAAGGGCATTCTTAACGCTAATATCTATAGCTGTAAAAGGTTTTGTTGAGGGGACTTTAAATATGACATCAATATCTTTTCTAATACCAATAATTATTATTCTTTGTCTGTTTTGAGGAACACCATATTGATTGAATTTATATAAGTGAGGATAGATAGAATAACCCGCTTCAAATAATTCTCTTAAGATTAAAGAAAAAGCAGTCCCTTCATTTGAATTTCTTAGACCACCAACATTTTCTGCTAAAAACCATTTTGGATTAAAATAGCGTAATGCATTAACACCAAAACTATATAGAGGGCCATATACACCATTAATACCCTTTTGTTCACCCACAACGCTGAAATCATTGCAAGGAAAACCAAAAGCTAACCCGTCAATCTCTGAAATATCTTTAAGTTTCCTAAAACTTAATTTTCTTATATCTTTACATATAACTGAATCTGGATCAGTAGGACAAATATTTTTTCTATATGTGTTACAAGTATCCTTATCATAATCGGTTGCCCAAGCATGTTGAATACTATATTTTATATTTTGGTGAACAACAGCAACTCTTTTGGCCGCCAAACCTAATCCACCGGGACCACAAAACAATTCCCCAAATCTAAAAACCTCAGACTTTGTTTTATTTGCCATTTGACCTAAACTTCTGTTCATCAAAAAAAGTTGCGAGATCTGTTTTGAGCGCCTTAGTAATTTTTTCAATGTTAACTATTGAAATATTTCGTTTCCCATTTTCAACACTGTTTACATATGTGCGATCTATTTCTGCTCTTGCGGCAAGCTCTTCTTGAGAAAAGCCTTTTAATGCACGCAGCTCTTTAATTCTTTTACCGATTTTAAGTTTAATATCCATGTGAGTAACTTAGATTGGTGTGACTTATAAGACAACGGACTATAAGTCACATCGTCGGAGGCATAATTATTATTTATAGATTAGAAATTTGGTGAGTTTATAATGATAGGTTAAGTAAATGGTCTATTGGTTTCCTTCTTCTATCTGAATCGCTTCAAGTGTTTTCCTTTCAATTCAAGCACTCCCGCAACATATCAAAATATTTTCTGTTTAGTGGTTGTATAAAAACAAAACCATCTCGCTCAATAAAAACTACTTTTGTTCCGGGATTTAGTTTTAATTTTTTACGCAAGTCTTTTGGTATTGTAACTCTTCCGTTCGCAGGCACATTAACAATCTTCATAACAAGCCCGTTCATTTTTTTTGTTTTCACTCACAACTTAAAAATATTTTCCCACAACATCCACCGTTAAATGGAAAATGTAGTATGGTAAATGGAAGATGGGTTTTTGTGTGTAGTCTGTCGTTTGTTGTTTCCAGCATCAAGAATCCAGTATCCAGCATCCGGCATCAACCAACATTTACCAACTCTCACTAACTTTAAAGTGAGTACTTCAGCATAAGCCCAATCTTTATTCCGCTCCAGTCGATTGTAAGTCGGTCATTGTTTTTGTTAACGAGATATGCTTCACCATATCTTTCATACAGTAGAAAACTTTTGAAAGCAAGCAGGTATGTAACAGGCAGCCCGATATACAATCCTCCGTATTTCAGCGCGGGAGTTATGCCCGCCTCAATAGCGACAGACTTTGCGGTAAACTTATATGTTTGTTTGTCTGATGATTCTCCCACGCGCGTAAAAAATTCATTCTCAAGAGTTGAAAATATAAACCGGGGGCTTATACATAAATCCACAAGGAACGGATCGCTTCTTGTCATATTCATATGCACTAGTGCGCCGAGTGAAAATGACGAAGCTATCTGGTCATATCTTATTTCACCGGAATAATCCGAGTAGTGAACTCTTCCTCCCGTTGAAGCAAAATCCATAAATGCGCCGAGCAGTATATCATCTTCGGGATCTTTTTTTACAGGGAACAGAAACCCGATCTGGAAGCCGGGATGCGCGGGGTATGATTCTGTCACAGAGCCGTTAATACCTGATAGTTTCATATCAGTTAAAAATTCATTCTGCATGTCCTTCATATCTTTCATTGTAAAAAAATTGTAATTCGCTTTAACAAAAAGCTGAAGACGCGCCTGGCTGTAAACGCTTCCGCATAATGTCAATGCTGTAAGTAGAACGAGTATGTGTTTCATAAATTTTAGTGTTTTAAAAAGTGATATTGAGTCTTAGGTCATTAGAGAACAGCGCCATATTTTTGAAACTGACGTGATAATTTAAAACTGGCACTTTCTTTTTTATTACCTGGTTATTGATGTCAATTATGTAATAAGAATAAATAGAAGGCGAGTGACAGCCGATCAATCCGGTTGCTTTGTCATAGCTGATACTTGCCCCGTATAAGTATTGCGGTATAGGCACTTCTTTCAGCACAGTAAGGTTTGCGCAATTAAGCAGTTGAAGTGAATTCGCCGGGTTTCTTGATATCAATTGCACAAGTGTTTCGGATGTCTGAGTGAAGATTGAATATTTTTCAACCTGACCGATTAATGAAAGCGAAGAGCCGTTAAACTGTAATAAATTATTTTCAACGCGGATGTAATTTCCGTCAGGGCTTATAACTGCGTAATCGGAATATGAATTGAATGCAAGCACACGTGTAGCAGCTAATGTTAAATTATTCATATCGAATATGTATAATGTCGGGTTTGAAGTATTTGTCACAGCCACAACGGCAAGCCGGTTATTATCAGAGATGCTGATCCTTCTCAATGTTCCGATATCAAACCCTGCAATAGTATTAAGATTGTAAGTCTGTTCAACCTGTAAAGTAGAACTGTTGATCTTAATAATTTCTGTTGATGGAGAATTATGGATTATATAAAACAATTCACCGTTTGAACTGTTGGTTATGCCGAAATTATAATTATTGATAGGATTGGTTAAGTTGTATTCAACCGAGTTAATAAGGTTAAATGAATTATCATATACGCGCAGTCTTCTGTCATAGAATGTATAATACAGGTCAGTCGCGGGAATGTGGTCTATATACATACCGGTTGGAAATATAAACTCCTGACCAATTGGTGGGACTGTGATATTAGCAGGGTGTGGAAATGTATTAACCAGATGATATGGAACCGCTTCAATGCCGTATGTAATCTCGCCGCCGAAAACAGGATTATCATCAGTAAAAGTTGTTGTGTTAATGTTTGATATCTGCGCAAGGAATGGTCCGTCACTAACAGCACGCGAAATACGGTATTCACCAAAAGCGTTATCAAAGTTGTTGCGTTCCCATGTAAGCACAACGGAATTTTGATTCTGAATTGTTGCAGAAATAAAATTTATCTGCGGCGAACTGAAACTTTTGAACGAACTTTCAAACGGGCGGTTTGCAACATAGGTTTTTATTGTTCTGGTTGTTGTTCCACCGACATAAGCGGGATCGATTATCTCAACAGAGTCCTGGTCAAATATTTCTTTGAGCACCACATCATTGTAAAGCAAAACATATTTTTGAAAACCCAGACCGTTATACCTGTTCCATTTAACATGAAGATCTGTTCCGGTTAAAAACATTTCCGTTATTTGCGGAGTAAATACGGGTGCGTTGTAAATCTGCACATTATATTTTTTTGTAAGTACAAATGCTTCCGCTCCTGCTAAGTCGGCAAGGCTTCCTGTTCCCGTTGAAGTGAACAATTGAAAAATTAATTCATAAGCGCCGTCAGGATAATCATCAGTATTTATTTCAACACCGCCGGATGTGTTGTGATAATTTTGTATAACAGTTGTATTCAGAAGCACCTTAATTAATTTTATTTCTTTTCCATTCAGTACCGAAGAAAAATTAACAATCACACGTCCCCGTAAAAAGTTAAGTTCATCTTCATTTAGAATCTGAAGATCAATGTCAGGATCGGGTACAACAATTTCCTTATAGTATGTTTCTGTTGGTGTGTATTCGCAGGATATAATAGAAAGAAAAGATAATACGATCAGAAAAAAGACCCCGGTTTTCATAGTTGCCCCGTAAATAATTAATTCTGTTAATTCAACTTAAAGATATTCTTCAACAACATCCACCGTAAAATGGAAGATGGTTGATGGATAATGGAAGATGGGTTTTTGTATGTTGTTTGTGGTTTGTTGGCAATCACGGGACCAGTATCAAGTATCCGGCATCAGCAGGCAAGGTGGGGGCAGGCGGTTGGCGGTGGGAGCCGATGTTTGTCGTATTTGTTCGTCTTTTGTTGTTTCCCACATAGTGGCGAGCGGGATCGGGTATCCGGCATCTCGTACCAGCATCTATCCACGCCGGCACTTTATAACTGTTCCTCATTAAACACTTAGCATTTAGCATTAACCATTTTTTTCACACCTCTCTTCCCACCGTCTCAGAGCATCTTAATATTTTTCCATCACTGTTTTGTGTAACGGCAGCAATGTAAACTGTTTTGTGTTTATAATTTTTCGCGAGTTGTTTTTCAAGGTCACCATATCTGAATAAAAATTTAAGTTCATCGGGTTCATAATCTCTTGCCGGACACAGTTCAAAAAAATTATTATGTTTTTCAACCGGGTCATAAAAACTGATATACATAATTAAAGTAACTATGTCCTCACCGGGCAGTATTTCAAAAGGTGCAAGTGTTATTTCAATCCAGTCATCCGCAGAATCTATCTGTGTTACAGGCAGTGCAAAACCCGCAGGTGTTATTACATTTTTTGCTGAGGGTCTGTCGGGTTCACATAGATTGAAGTTCACCTTACATATTTTATTAAAAGCATTGTTTGCGGGAATGTTTGCTGCACTCCACACCATAAACAAAAGTTCATTCTTCAGGATGGTTTTTGCAAACTTTCCGTTCACTCTAAATCGATTTCGTTTATCAACCTCGTACGGCTTCTTACTGATTTTATATTTGACAGGAGCTGCGGATATATAATGTTTTCCGTTGCGTACTTTACCAACCACATCTCCGATTTTCCCGCGGAATTCACCCAGGATTTGCTTTTTCATTGTCGCCACTTACTCAACGCTCACTTTCTTGTATATCTAACGGCCTTTAAATAGCCTTCTAATAGCCTTCTGACAGCCCGAATATAGTAAATAAAAGGAAAAAAAGCATATAACAGGGGATGGGGTGTTGGCAGTAGGCAATCGGCAGCCGGCAAATGGAATGGATGAATGTCTGATTTTAGTAGTGTCCTAATTTCATATTTAGTCATCCCGAACTTGTTTCGGGATCTGCTTAATTGATAAGATTCTGAAATAAATTCAGAATGACAGATTGGTTATTTGAATCTATAAGTGAAATTAGGACACTACTCTGATTTTGAATAACGAACCCGCCAGAACAGGGTGTTACATAACTCATAAAATGTCATTTCGAAGGATGGCACCGCCAGACTGAGAAATCTCCTTCAACTTGATGTTTGTGATTTCTCTGGCTGCGCCATCGAAATGACAGTTATTGAGATAGACAACAATCACAGAGTCGGACGGACATCGATTAACGATTTCAACGGTGCAGAACACTGCAAGTTGTCATACTGATGGAATTGCCATTCAGCATCTTCCTTCTTTTTATCCGGTATCAGGCATCCGGTACCTGCCTACCGGTAGGCAAGGTCCAGCATCCGGTATCCAGCAGCAAGCATCAAGTTTCCTGCAACCAATCGCCAATTGCGGCTAACTCAAATTTGTTCTAACTTTTCTCAACATTTCACGGAACATTAACATAAGAATAGTTGAATACATATTAATCCTCGGTACAGTTCAGGGAGTGCTGTTATCTCTTATACTTTTTTCAAAAAAGATTAATCACACCGCTAACGTTGTACTTGCAATTGCGATACTTACCCTTTCGGTTGATGTCTTTCATTCAGCATATATACTCTTTGAGTACTATTACGGCTTTCCGCACTTTATGGGTGTCACCTATGCGTTCCCGTTTTTGTACGGACCCATCTTCTATCTTTACGCAAAACTGATAAGTTCGGGAGACACTTCATTCAACAAAAAAAATTATCTGCACTTTATTCCGTTTGTTCTTGTGGTGATTTACGGGTTCATATTTGTTTACCTAAAAAGTGTTGAGTTTAAGATTGCATTAATAAAAGGAGAGAATGTAAACGAAGTACCCGGTTTGCGTATTCTCGATTACCTTAAACCCGTTCACGGAATTATTTATACCGTATTAACAATAAAGGCAGTCAGATTATATAACAGCCGGATCAGGAATTCTTTTTCCAATATTGAAAAGATAAACCTGAACTGGCTTAAACATCTTACTATTGGATTATCAATCGTGTGGGGTATTGTGCTCATCAGTTATATTGTTGATGTCTTCTCAGATAAAAATATCAATATGGATTCGATGATTTACATGGCTGCATCAATTGTAATTTATTCAATCGGTTATCTCAGTCTTCAGCAGCCGCAGATATTTCAACCAGCAGTTCACATAGATGAAACTCAGGTTGTTACGGAAGTGAAGCAACCGGCAGGCGAAATAAAAAGTTATCAGAAATCGGGTTTGTCGGAATCAGAAGCGCAGGATCACTTAAAGAAATTACTTGAGTTGATGCAAACCGGGAAACCGTATCTAAACAGCGAACTTACATTAAGAGAGCTTGCGGATAAATTATCCGTATCAACACACAACCTTTCTGAATTACTTAACACAAAGTTGAACAAGAGTTTTTATGATTTCATCAATCATTACCGCGTTGAAGAAGTAAAAAAGAAATTAGCTGAAGGGGAATCTGAAAAATATAATCTCATCTCAATCGCTTTTGATTCGGGGTTCAATTCAAAGACGGCGTTCAATACAATATTCAAAAAGCAGACGGGGGTAACACCGTCGCAGTACAGGAAACAGATATCATAATTCTTTTTAACCGATCAGCAGGAATAATAACAACAGAAGCGACATCACCACACAAACCGCGCTGATCATCATTGCTATTTTATCTCTTTCCATCATTGCACCAATAAAAATTACTTAACATCCGGTGATCGCAGACTCAGCGTCGTTTGCATAAGTGTGTAATGCGGCTAAAGCCAATTCTTTATTTTTGTCTTTACCGTTCACTGAAGTGAACGGAAATTCACAAACCCAAAAATATTAGTTGCCGTCAGCTTTAGCTGACGGGAGTAATAATAATTGAGTACGGCTTTAGCCGCATTAGGGTTTTCATTTTTCAGTCAATCATTTAATTATATTTATGCAATCGGTACGCATTTGCTAAACAATATCGCGACCTGAACTTGTCTGCTACAGCAGGGGTGATTCAGCATCCGCTTTTGTAACAAAGTACTTTTCCGGAAATCTAAAAACCGAATTTAAAATCCATTGAAGCAGACCATCCGCTGAAACTTGCGTTGGACAGATCAGCATACTTAACTCCCGATGCAAAGCGGTAGTCAACAGAAACACCCAATCCAAACCAATCGATTATCATGTAATTGGCGGAAACCCCCGGTTCAATTATAAAGAAATAATCATGTCCTCCGCGGTTTTCATAATCAGCACGACCCACACCAATCATCATTGTGCTGCTGATATAAAAATTTTCAGTCAGTGAATGATTGAATGAAGCTTCAACACCACCGTAACCGAAATGCAGTTCGTCTTTATCTTTTTGATTGATGTAAGAACCGCCGAGTTTGTCGGGAATAAGTCCGAGTCCGATTAATCCGAGACTGAATTCTTCATTAATATTGTAGCCGGCTCTCATTCCCCCGAATAAACCCCAGCCGCTGTTTAGTGTTGCTGTTTTTGCAATAAGGTCGGCATAAAAATGATTCCTTTTGTTAGCTGAAGAATTTATGAATGAGTTATCCTGCGCAGATAACTGAATGGTAAGAAATGTTAGCAGAACTGTAATCAAAAAGCTTTTCTCCTGAAACCAGATTTTTGTGTTACTCAACATTTTATTTATCCTTTTGTTTATTGTTAAAAAATTGACGTGACAAATTTCGTTTTATTAAAAAGCGTATTCGCCCGCATTGATTGGATGGAACACAATAACACGTATAAAGAGGTTCGGATTGATGGGATAGAACGAAAAGATCGTGGAAAGAAGGATTTTGATTGTTTGATTGGATGAATAATTGAATGGGAATTCATCGCAACAAATCTCTCAAATAATTAATCCAACAACTGGCTTCGTAGAGACGGGGCATGCCCCATCTCTACAACATCTTGTAAGAACCTCTCAAAATGGTTTGATTCATTTTATAACCCAAAACCCCGACAACTATAAAATGTTTGTTTACGAATGAGAACGTATGAAAAAAGAGAGTATGAAAGAAATAATATAAAGCCATAAGAATTGAGAAAACCGGTAGTTGTTAATAATAAACCGGAAATAAAAAAGGCATCCTAAAGATGCCTTTGCACAAACCAGAATAGAATATTTTATTAGGTGCGCGGTTTAGCCTGGTTAACCACGATATTTCTTCCGTCAATCTGTGAATCATTTAATGCTCTTATTGCATTAATCGCGTCAGAAGAATTTTGCATCTCAACAAATCCAAAACCTCTGGATCTTTGAGTTTCGCGGTCAGTAATAATCTTTGCAGATAAAACAGCGCCGTGTTTTTCAAATGTTTGTTTTAATTTATCATCGCTTAAGGACCAGGGCAGCGAACCCACAAATAATTTAGTACTCACTAAAGAACCTCTAAAAATATATAATAAAAAATGCCGGTCTATTACCGGCAGGCACAAATTAGGCAATTAAACCGTAACAACCTAAAATTAAAAAATAATAGTGAGTTTAATGACTTAAAACGCATCATATTTATTTGAAAATATTTACTGTTCTTTATTAATAAATGAAATAGTCCCACCCCCTCTTCTGCAAAATTATTAAATCAACCCGTCCTGTTGATCGTTACATGTCACTTTATTTGTTATAACACACACTTATTATTCAGAAGACAAATTTATTGTGCAGTAATAAACATCAATGAAATATATAACAATAGTGGAGAACATCATGAAAGCGTTTTATTCCATTCATCACATCGCTGATAACAGGTTCAGCAAATTACTCTATGTTACTTTATTAATTCTTTTCACGTCTTTAAATATTTTTGCGGTAAGTGATATCGAAGTCACCGGAAATATTTCGGAACTCGGTTCTGACTATCTTATCGTTCAGGGAAAAACATTCTTTGTTGACCAGAACACTGAATTCAGGGGTCGAAACGGTTCAACCGTTACATTCTCTTATTTTCAGGTAAATGATCTTGTGCAGGTTCAGGGGGATAACAGAAGTAACGGAACTTATACCGCAACGCGTGTTAAATCAGAAGACAATATCGGCGGTGAAAATGAAATTGAGATAACAGGTTATGTTACTTCAAAAGGAACGAACTCATTTGTAATTAGCGGTAAAACATTTCTTGTTGATAATAGTACAGAATACAGGGGAAGACATGGCGCACCATTTTCTTTTGAACAGATTGAAATTGGCTCACTGCTGGAAGTAAAAGCATTTGCACAAACAAACGGTGACCTGCTTGCGGTTCGTGTAAAAACCGAAGACGAACATCAGCATGGAAATGAAATAGAAATAACAGGAATTATAGATAACAAAACCGCAAACAGCATTCTGCTTGGTGCGAAAGAATTTTTTGTAAACAGCCAAACCATTATACTAAATAATAACCGTCAGCCTATCACTTTCGCAGAGCTTAACATTGGTGACAGAGTTGAAGTTAAAGCATTCAGACAGCCGGACAGCACATACCTCGCATCAAGAATAAAACTGGAAGATCATAATCAGAATGAAATAGAATTCACCGCTCGCATTGAAACAATCTCCGGATCTGATGTTACTATAGGCGGAATTACATTCTCAACTGATTCAATTACTGTTTTCCTGGATCACAACAGAATGCCTGTAACTATTGCGGCTCTCAGTGTTGGAATGTTTGCAGAAGTAAAGGGATTTAGAAAACCTGATCAAACTTATTACGCAAACAGAATAAAGATCGAGGATTTTGTAAGGAACGAAATAGAACTTAAAGGAACTATATCTGAGATAAATCCGGTATCATTTGTTGTGGGCAGTATAACATTCAGCGTTGACAGCACAACACAAGTGTTTGATCATCTTAACAATCCGATATTGTACTCGTCTTTAGCAAACGGACAGTTAGTCGAAGTTAAAGGAATTAAAACCGGAATAACTACTGCCAGGGCGTTAAGAATAAAACTCGAAGGTAATGAAGACATAGAAATCTTCGGACAGATCAAAGCGATTAATGCAAATAGTATTGCAGTAAATGGCTTCACAATATTTGTGAACGAAAAAACAGTGTATCTTAATCATGCAAACCAGCCCATAACTTTTGCTGATTTGAGTGTAAATCATTTTGTTGAAGTGAAGATGATAAAAAATCAGGACAACACATTGCTTGCACTAAGAATAAAAATCGAAGACCATACAAACTTTTCAAAACTGACCGGTACAGCCGGTACAATTTCCGGCTCGTCGGTTCAGCTTCCATCCGGAACCTACACAATTACAAACAATACTGTTATTGTTGATAATAATTTCAACCATATAAATATATCAGAGTTAACAGATGGTCAACCGGTAAGAGTTTGGTCATTCATGGACGCAACTTCAAACAATACTGTGTTGCAGCTTCAGTCAATGGTAAATTCACCAACCGGAGTTGAAGAAGTTCCTGTTGTTATAAATGAATTCACACTTGAACAAAATTATCCCAACCCGTTCAATCCGTCAACAGTGATTTCATTTACAATCAATAAAGATCAGCTTGTATCGTTAAAAGTTTATAATGCAATTGGAGAAGAAGTAAGAACACTGGTCAGTTCTCAACTTACTGCCGGAACATATAATGTTAACTTTGATGCTTCGGGATTAAGTTCAGGGTTATATTTGTACAGACTTGAAAGCGGCAGTCAGCTTCAGGTAAAAAAGATGCTGCTGCTGAAATAATTTTGCACAATAAAAAATAAATCAAAGGGGAAGGCGGTTCAAATGAACCGCCTTATTATTAGCAGCATCTAAAATTTGTCCCCTTTGTTTTATTAAGAGAACTTAATAGACAGAAATCGATATAATATCTTAGAGGAGAAAACATTGAAATCATTACCTGCCATTGTAGTCCTGTCTTTAGTTTTAATCACCACGATTTTCGCACAGAATTATTCCTGGCGATATTATACAACCGGGAATACAGGTATTCAGGGAGACTATGTTGAGGGTATATGGATTGATCATGATGGAGATCCATATATAGCGGCATATAATCCAAGCTGGGAAGAAGGCGGGTTTTCAAAATATATTCAGTCAGAAAACAAATGGATAAACTATTCAAATATTGAATACCCGGTTATAGGAAATATTAATGATGTTGGCGCATCAAGAATAAGTGACATTGAGGAAGATGCAAACGGAATTTTATGGATGGCACATTGGCGGGGATTATTAAAATTCGATCCCGCAATTGGCGGAAGTTCAATACAATTCTGGGGTGCAAATAATTCTATTCATCCCGGCGGAAGAAGTAGAGATCTGGCAATTGCACCTGACGGATCTATCTGGATTGCAGTTGTTTCAGTAACTTGGGGTGATGGCGGGTTGGTTCATTATAATCCTGCAACAAACCAATGGCGGTACTGGGGTTATGGATCTACAGCTAACAACTGGCCTCCGCTTATTCCTTTTTTAATAAATGTTTCCATACAAACAAAACCCAATGGCGGTTACCTTGTATGGGCAAGTTATGAATCTATTGTTGTTGGTTTTGACAGTGATACACAGTTGTTTATTCAGCTACCCCCAAGTGATGCTTTAAAG